>JAFZKV010000028.1 GCA_017551765.1 Bacteroidales bacterium | reverse complement strand
TTTCACTTTCCTACATTCTTTCGGGTACTTCGATGCCGAGGATGTTCATGGTGTTCTTGAGGGCGTTGGCCACGAAGGCGCAGAGGCTCAGACGGAAGGCGCGCAGGTTGTCGTCGCTCTCGCGCAGGATGGGGGTGTCCTGATAGAAGCTGTTGAAGGCTTTGGCGAGGTCGTAGGCGTAGTTGGCCACCATGGCGGGGCTGTAGGCGGCAGCGGCGGCGAGGATGGTGTCGGGCAGCGCGTGGAGCGCTTTGATGACGGCACGCTCCTTGTCGTTCAACCGACCACCGGCGACCGACCACCGGCAACTACCTTCGGCCTTGCGCACGATGCTGCGGATGCGGGCGTGGGTGTATTGGATGAAGGGGCCTGTGTTGCCGTTGAAGTCGATGCTTTCGGCGGGATTGAAGAGCATGTTCTTGGTGGGGTCGACCTTGAGGATGAAGTATTTGAGAGCGCCGAGGGCGAGGATGTGGTAGAGGTGCTGGCGCTCGTCGTCGCTGAGGTCGTCGTTCTTGCCGTGTTCGCGGCTCATGTCGGCGGCCGTCTGCTCCATTTCGTCGATGAGGTCGTCGGCGTCCACCACGGTGCCTTCTCTCGATTTCATCTTGCCGTTGGGCAGCTCGACCATACCGTAGCTGAGGTGGTAGACTTTGTCGGCCCACGGGAAGCCGAGTTTGCCGAGGATGAGTTTGAGCACTTTGAAGTGGTAATCCTGCTCGTTGCCGACCACATAGATGAGCTGTTCGGCGCCGAAGTCGTTGTGGCGCAGGAGGGCGGTGCCGAGGTCCTGGGTCATGTAGACGCTGGTGCCGTCGCGGCGCAGGAGCAGCTTCTGGTCGAGGCCGTCGCCGGTGAGGTCGCACCACACCGAGCCGTCGTCCTTGCGGAAGAGCACCCCGAGGTCCAGGCCTTTCTGCACGAGCTCTTTGCCGAGGAGGTAGGTGTTGGATTCGTAGTAGACCTTGTCGAAGCCCACTCCGAGGCGACGGTAGGTCTCGTCGAAGCCGGCATAGACCCAGCCGTTCATCTTCTCCCACAGGGCGCGCACTTCGGGGTCGCCCTCTTCCCAGCGTTTGAGCATCTGCTGCGCTTCGACCATCAGCGGGGCTTCTTTCTTGGCTTGCTCCCCCTCTACCCCACTCTCCATCAGTTGTTTAATCTCCTCTTTATAGTGCTTGTCGAACTCGACGTAGTATTTGCCCACCAGGTGGTCGCCTTTCATGCCGCTGCTTTCGGGGGTTTCGCCGTTGCCGTATCGCATCCAGGCGAGCATGCTCTTGCAGATGTGGATGCCGCGGTCGTTGACGAGGTTCACCTTCTTCACGTTGGCGCCGGCGGCGGCCAACAGCTGGCTGACCGACCAGCCGAGTAGGTTGTTTCTGATGTGTCCTAAGTGTAAGGGCTTGTTTGTATTAGGGCTGCTGTATTCAACCACTACAGGAGCGTCGTCGGGGTTGGATTTGCGGATGCCGAATTGGGAGTTTGCGCCATTCTCGGCCACGAACTGCAGCCAATAGCTGTCGGCTATCTCGAAGTTCAGGAAGCCTTTGATGACGTTGAAGCCGGCCACGTCGGCGAGGTGTTCTTTGACGTAGGCGCCTATCTCCTGCCCCACTGCCTCGGGGCTCTTGCGGGCCTGCTTGACGTAGGGGAAGACGACGAGTGTGTAGTCGCCGCTGAAATCGCGGCGTGTCTCCTGGAGGACGATGTCCGAGGGGGCTTGTTCGATGGAATAGAGTGCGTTCAACGCCTGGCTAATGACCTGTGACAGAGAGGTTGCTATGTTCATAGTATGCGATTTTTATGCTGCAAAAATACATAAAAAAGTTTGAATGGCAAAATATTCGTATCTTTGCAGCCTCAAATGGAGGAGACGCAGATATACTACGTAGATGTGCTGCTGCCGCTGCATGTGCCTGGTTACTATACCTATAGGGTGCCGCAGGAATACAACGGCAAACTCGTTGCCGGCCAGCGGGTGGTGGTGCAATTCGGCAAGCAGAGGCTCTACTCGGCGCTTGTGAGGCGTGTGCACCGTCAGGCGCCGCAGTGGCGGGCGAAGTATATCATGGCCATTCTGGACCTCGAGCCGGTCGTCACCGAGCGCCAGATGGAGTTCTGGGAGTGGCTGGCGAAGTACTATATGTGCTATGTGGGCGATGTAATGGCGATGGCGTTGCCGGCGGGCATGAAGCTGGCCAGCGAGAGCGCCGTCACTATACACCCCGACTTCGACGGCGAGTTGTCGCAACTCGGCAAGCAGGAGATGCAGGTGGTGCAGCTGCTGACCGACCACCCCGTGATGCGGGTGCTGGACATTGGGAGAGCTATCGGCTTACAGAAGATTATGCCGCTGATACGCACCATGATAGAGCGGAATATTATAGTGATGGATGAAGAGCTGCGTCAGCGGTTTGTACCCAAGACTTCCACCTATGTCAACCTGGCGAAACCCTACTGCGAGGAGGCAGAGTTGCATCGGCTGTTCGACGAGTTGGAGAAGAAAAAACGCACCAAGCAGGTGGAGTTGCTTTTGCAGGTGGCGCAGTTGACGCACTTCGGCCAGGAGGCGGTCGCCAAACGGCAGCTGCCACAGGGTAGCTCGCTCAACACGCTGATAAAGAACAACATTCTTGTATGCGAGGAACGGTTGGAGAGCCGCATAGAGCACTACGACGAGAGCGAGATGCTCGACCCCGCCGCCATTGTGCTCAACGAGGAGCAACAAGCCGCCTTTGAAACAATCACACAATCACACAATCAAACAATTCTTCTGCACGGTGTCACCTCGAGCGGCAAGACGGAGATTTACATCAAGCTCATAGACGAGGTGGTGCGTGAGGGTCGGCAAGCCTTGTTGCTGCTGCCCGAGATAGCCCTCACCGCACAGGTAATCAACCGCTTGAAGCGTTACTTTGGCGACAAGGTGGGCGTCTACCATTCGCGTTTCTCGACCAGCCAGCGGGTGGAGGTGTGGCAACGCACGCTGTCCACCGGAGCCGACCGCTACCAGGTGCTTCTGGGTGCCCGCAGCGCATTGCTGCTGCCCTATCGCGACCTGGCGCTGGTCATCGTCGACGAGGAGCACGACGCCAGCTACAAGCAGCAAGACCCCGCTCCGCGCTACCACGCACGCGACGCCGCCGTCTATCTGGCTTCACTGTGGAAAGCGCGCACGGTGCTCGGCAGCGCCACCCCCAGCATCGAGAGCTACCACAACGCGCTGAGCGGCAAATACGGATTGGCCACCCTCACCCAACGCTACGGTGGTTTCAGCCTGCCCGAGGTGACGGTAGTCGACCTGAAAAGTGAAAAGTTAAAAACGAAAAGTGAAACAACAGATGCCTCTCACGTCTCACCTCTCACCTCTCACCTCTCGCCCACCCTGCGGGAGGCCATCAACGAGGCCCTGAGGGCGCACAAGCAGGTTATCCTCTTCCAGAACCGACGCGGATTTTCGCTGCACCTCGAGTGCGACGACTGCCACCATATTCCGCAGTGTGTGCATTGCGACGTGTCGCTGGTGTATCACAAGGCCACCAACTCGCTACGTTGCCACTACTGCGGCTACAGCATCCCTGTGCCCTCGGAATGTCCCGCCTGCCACTCGCAGCACCTGCGCATGTTCGGCATAGGCACCGAGCGCATCGAGGAGGACCTCCAGATAGTGTTTCCTGAAGCCAGCGTGGCGCGTATGGACCTCGACAGCACGATGGAGAAGAACCGCCACATGGAGCTGCTCAACGACTTCCAGCAGCACCGCATCGATATCCTGGTGGGCACCCAGATGGTCACCAAGGGGCTCGACTTCAGGAATGTAGCGCTGGTGGGTGTGGTCAATGCCGACAACCTGTGGAGCTACCCCAATTTCCGCTCCTTCGAGCGTGCCTTTCAGCAACTGACACAGGTCAGCGGTCGTGCCGGACGTCACGGGGAAGGCGGTCGGGTCATCATACAGACATTCAACCCTGAGCACCAGGTGCTTGCCGACGTGATGAGCTATAACTACCAGGGTTTCTTCGACGAGCAGATACAGGAGCGGCGCATCTTCCGCTACCCGCCGTTTGCGCGATTGATACAGATCACCCTGCGGCACCGCGACGACAACCTGCTCAACCGTGCGGCCGAGTGGCTGGCGGTGCAGCTGCGCGCCACTTTCGGCAACCGCGTCATGGGGCCCGAATATCCGTTGGTGAGCCGTGTGCGCGCCCTCTACATCAAGCAAATCACCCTTCGTTTCGCACAGGGCGAAGCGGTGGCCGACGCCAAGCAGCTGATGATGCAGATGGCCGACGACCTGGTGAAACAGGAGGGTTGGTCGAACGTGAGCATCCACTTCGACGTCGACCCCTGTTGATAGATAATCAATACATTATAAAATAAATTTGGTGGGTTTGTAAAATTGTAGTAATTTTGCAACCCGATTTGACAGAAGAAATCAGCGATTTGGGCAAGTCTTATACGACCAGCTCCCATTGAATCCCCCAGGGTAGGAATACAGCAAGGGTGTTTGGTTGTAGCGGTGCGATATAAACAGCTTGCCCTTTTTTGTTTGAGTAGAAAGTCTAAAAGTCAAATAGTCGAAGAGACGAAAAGTCAAAAAACAAAAAAAGAATGATCTACTATATCTCTTAGACTTTTAGACCTTTTGACTCTTAGACCTTAAAGAATAAAACATGACCAATCAGGAACAGATAAAAGACCTTGTGGCAAGAAAAGAGGCGCTGAAGAGGTTTCTCGACATCGAGAACACGGCGGCTTGGATTGCCGAAGAGGAGAAGAAAACCGAGGCGGCCGACTTCTGGAACGACCCAAAGGAGGCGCAGAAGGTGGTGAAGGGCATCAATGCCCGCAAGACGTGGGTGACCGCCTACAATGAGGTGGACACCGCCTGCGGCGACCTGGAGGTGATGGGTGAGTTCTTCGAGAGCGGCGACGCCTCCGAGGAGGAGTTATTAACCCAGATTGCCCTCACGCAGAAGAAGGTGGAGGAGCTGGAATTCAAGAACATGCTGCGTGGCGAGAGCGACCGGCTCGACGCGGTGCTGAGCATCAATGCAGGTGCAGGCGGCGTGGAGGCGCAGGATTGGGCCGAGATGCTGATGCGCATGTATATACGCTACGCCGAGACACACGGCTACAAGGTGGTGGTCAGCAACTCGCTCGACGGCGACGGTGCCGGCATCAAGAGCTGTACCCTGCAGATAGAGGGCGACTTCGCCTACGGCTACCTCAAGAGCGAAACCGGTGTGCACCGTCTGGTTCGCGTCTCCCCTTTCAACGCACAGGGCAAGCGTATGACAAGTTTTACAAGTGTCAGTGTTACACCTCTTATCGATGATTCAATTGAAGTGGTGGTCGATATGAGCCGCCTCAGTTGGGACACCTTCCGCAGCGGCGGTGCCGGCGGACAGAACGTCAACAAGGTGGAGAGCGGCGTGCGTCTGCGCTACCAATACAAAGACCCTTATACCGGTGCGGAGGAGGAGATACTCATCGAGAACACCGAGACACGCGACCAACCCAAGAACAAAGAGAACGCCATGCGCCTGCTGCGTAGTCAGCTCTATGACCGCGAACTGAAGCACCGCATGGAGGAGAAGGACAAAATCAAAGCCAGCCAGAAGAAGATTGAATGGGGCTCGCAGATACGCTCCTATGTGATGGATGACCGCCGCGTGAAGGACCACCGCACCAACTACCAAACCAGCGACGTGGCCGGCGTGCTCGACGGCAAGCTCGACGACTTCATCAAGGCCTACCTGATGCAGTTCGGCGCCGAAGCCTAGGCGGCATCTTTGGCGGCATTTAATCAATTAGTATCAGTTCCTGGCGTTTGTAGGAGATGAGCAGCTTCTGCTTGGCAAGCACCTCGCAGCCGAAGAGACCGTCTATGCCTTTGCTCTCTTTTAGGTGTGACACGTCAGAGAATGCAGTCTGTTGTTTCTTGAACTTGCGTCCGCCGAGCGTGAGGGTGGTCTTGGCCTTTGTAATCGAAGCCCGCCCGTCACCGTAGCCTGTGAGATGGTCTTTCTTGAGGCCCTTGACCGTGGAGGGATGCAGTTGGGGCCAATTGCTGGCGAGCAGGTTGCATTCTGCCCCGCTGTCGAAAGCAAGCCGGGCAGGCACACCGCCCACTTGACAGTCGAAGGCCAGCAGATGGCCTTTCTTCACGCCGCTCACCGTCTGGCAGCGGTAGCCCTCGTTCAGCAGCCATTGGTAGGTGGTATCCGGGCTTAGCAGTACTATCTCGCCAGCCTTGAAGTCGAACAGCACGTCAAAATCCTTGTAGAAGCTCTGCCCCAAGATGCCGTGTACCGACACACCGACGGTCTCCAGATTGCTCAAGTCCGATGTCATGATGTCCGTCTCGTGGAGCGTGACGCCGCCCATGTCCATCAATTTCACATGGTGTACACCGCTGACCGAACCTGAGCCGACGGCACCCCGACCGCCACTTCCCATCACCTGCCCGTCGATGTTGTGGTCGAAATACTTGCTGTTGAGAATGACACCCGGGGCACCTGCATCGAAGAACATATTGCACGGCTGGCCGTCGATGGTGACGGTCACGATGGGCAGCCCGCCATAGCGATGCACGGGGACGCGCACCAACCTCACTTCGGGCTGTGCCTTGGCCGTGGGGGTGGCACTTCGGATAGAAACATCTGCTTGCAGCAAATCGGCCTCGAGCACCAGGTTGTCGGCCGAGAAAAGGATTGTAGCCTCCGAGGTGGTGCTGTCGGGCTTCGTTATCATGTAGCGCAACGTCAGCCTCGTGCTGTCCTGTTCAGTGCCCGTCAGTTCCCAACCAGTCATGGCAGGCATTTGGGCAATAATTTGCTTCAGCACTTTAGCAGCCGTCGGCTTTTTGATGTTGTTATAGTGAAAGTCGGGAGCCAACAGTTCATCAATGCCATCAGGGGTATGATTTTGTGCGGCAGTCAGTATGCGCTCAGCTATCGGTTTGCAGGTGTTCACGTCTTGGCCATGTGCTACTGTGCCAAGAAAGAGGCTGCACACCATCGCGCCGAGCAAAAAGAGTTTCTTCATATTGTTCAAGAATTAAAATCACCCATAATAACGCCCGCCGCCCGATTTTATTGCTCGCGAATTATTAATGTGAACTCGGCGTGGAGACCATCGGAGAGGCTCTCGCCACGCTCTGAAATACGAGAGAAATAGTATATGACAAAAGAAAAACCCTGCATGGAGACATCGCGTACCTCTCCAAGCAGGGTTTTCTTTTGTGCCCTGAGTTGTTACTCGACCACCTCGGCCATAGCCGTGCTACCGCGGTAGGCGGGGCAGGTGTGGTGGGTGCAGCTGGCAGCCACACCGGCCACAAACAGCATCAGCGCCATGATGGCTAAAACTTTCTTTTTCATAATCCTATCTTTTCGTTGACAATCTTCAGTATTTCGGCTTCCTGCTTGATGGCCTCGTCCTCGATGGCTTGGGCCTTTGCCAGAATGTCGGCCTTGAAGGCCTCATCCTTCAGCGAGGAAGCGTTGATTTTGACGTTCAGGTGGGCACCTATGACGGCCGAGCGTGCAGCGAGCGAACCCACACCGCCGTCGGTGACGCTGTTGGGGTTGCCCCACTCCACCATCGCGCGGCAGACCTCGAAGGCCTCGAGGGAGCGCTGCATGGTGCGGAAAGGCACCTCTGTGGCGAAGCGGGTGGCCTCCTGGATGGCGGCGCTGCGGGCGGCCTTCTCCTCGTCGGTCTTCTTGGGCAGGCCGAAGGCATCCATAATCTTGTTGAAGGCGGCGGTGTCCTCGTCGACGAGGTGCAGCAGTTCGTCCTTCAGCATCTGACCCTTGACGGCCACATCGCTGAATTTCTCCCACTCGTCGTCGTAGGCGGCTTTGCCACCGGTGAGGTTAGCCACCATCGTGCCGAGCGAGGCGGCGAGGGCACCCATGTAGGCACTGACGCTGCCGCCACCGGGGGCAGGGCTTTCGCTGGCTGTCTCGTCGCAGAAACCGCGGCAGGTGAGGTCGACGAGTTTCTTCTTCGAGTGATCTTCTATCAGGTATTCAATCACTTTTTCCTTGGGGTCGAAGGGCTTCAGGTCGTCGAGGCCCATGCTCTTGATGGCCACCTTCATGATTTCCTCCTCGCTGACACCGAGGCTGCGCTGCTGTTTGGCCAGGTAGTACTTGCCGGCGTCGATCAGCACGCTCTTGGGGATGAGACCCACAATCTCGCAGCCGGTGACACGCAAGCCACGGTTGGCGGCACAGCGGCACACCTCGTCGAAGCAGAGGTGCACGGGAGCCACCTTGATGGAGGTGATGTTCATGGAGACCTGGGCGATGCCGTAATCCTCGATGTACCAGCCGATGGCCTTGGTGCCCTTCAGCGTGCCGGGAATCATGATGGTCTTGCCGTTCTCATCCTTGATGGGCTTGCCGCTGGGCTTGCCACCCTCACGCATCGGACGGCCTTTCTCGCGCACGTCGAAAGCGATGGCGTTGGCGCGACGGGTGCTGGTGGTGTTGAGGTTGTAGTTGATGGCCACGAGGAAGTCGCGGGCACCCACCTGGGTGGCGCCGGTGTGGGCGGTGTGGTCGTTCCAGGCGTTGGGGCCGAAGTCGGGCTTCCACTGCTCAGTACCGAGGCGGCTGCTGAGGCTCTCATACTCGCCGGTGCGGCAGTAAGCCAGGTTACGGCGCTCGGGGATGAAGGCGGCGTTCTCGTAGCAGTAGATGGGTATCTGCAAATCGTCACCGAGACGTTTACCCAACTTGTGGGCATACTCGACCACCTCTTCCATCGTGATGTTGCTCACGGGGATGAGGGGACAGACATCGGTGGCACCCTGACGGGGGTGGGCACCGTGGTGCTGGGTCATGTCGATAAGCTCGGCGGCTTTCTTCACCACCTGGTAGGCGGCTTCGAGCACCGGCTCGGGTTCACCCACGAAGGTGATAACGGTGCGGTTGGTGGTTTGGCCGGGGTCGACGTCCAGCAGCTTCACACCTTCCACCTTTTCAATCTCGGCGGTCACCTGATTGATGATATCCATGTTGCGGCCTTCACTGATATTAGGCACACATTCAATAAGTTGCTTCATATTGTATAGTATTTGTTGATTGTGCAAATATACAAAATAAATTAATATCGCGCGAAATAAATTCTCAACAGCACCCCTTTGCTCCCCTACCCGCTCCCACTTTTCAACAAACATTCAGCGACAGTTCTTCAACAGTTCTTCAAAAAAAAATTGAAGAAATGTTGAAGAACTACTGAAGAACAATTGGCGAACAGACGGCCCCATATCGGTGCCGACAGGAAAAAATATTTGTGCAGTTGAAAAAAACTCCGTATATTTGCATTTTCAAATCCTGTACAAAGATGAGAGAACTGATAGAAAAAGCGTGGGATAGCCCCGAGCTGGCCGACAGCAGCGACGTGCGAAAAGCTGTGCTTGAGGCCATCGGCCTGTTGGACAGTGGCGAGTTGCGCGTGGCCGAACCCGACGGTAACAACGGCTGGCAGGTCAACGAATGGGTCAAGAAGGCCATCCTGCTTTACTTCCGCATACAAGAGATGGAAATCCTGGAGGTGGGCCCGATGGAGTATCGCGACAAGATACCGCTGAAGCGGGGCCTTGCCGAGCGCGGTGTCCGCGTGGTGCCGCCCGCTGTGGCGCGTTATGGTTCCTACCTGGCGCCCGGCACCATCATGATGCCCTCCTATGTCAACATCGGTGCCTATGTGGACAGCGGCACGATGGTGGACACTTGGGCCACCGTGGGCAGCTGTGCGCAGATAGGCAAGAACGTGCACCTGAGCGGCGGCGTGGGCATCGGCGGCGTGCTGGAACCCCTGCAGGCCAACCCCGTCATCGTCGAGGACCACTGCTTCATCGGCAGCCGCTGCATCGTTGTCGAAGGCGCCATCGTGGGACATGACGCTGTGTTGGGAGCCGGCACTGTGATTACCGCCAGCACCAAGATTATCGACGTTACGGGTGCGGAACCGAAAGAATACAAGGGTGTTGTGCCGCCCTACAGCGTCGTCATTCCGGGCAGCTACACCAAGCACTTCGCCGCCGGCGACTATCAGGTGCCCTGTGCCCTCATCATTGGACAACGCAAAGAATCAACCGACAAAAAAACCTCACTCAATGAAGCGCTCAGATTGTTTTGAAATGAAAAGTGAAAAACGAAAAACGAAAACCTGGTCACACATTCTTGTGTGCACCCTTCTGGTTGCGCTGCTGTCGGCCTGTGTAAAGCACGAAGAAATGAGCTTCTCGGGCACGATGATTGGCGTGCGCAACTGTGACCTGACCTACACCGACATGAACGCCGGCTATCTGGTGCAGCTGGAGTCACCCGAGGGTGTGGGCAAGCAACTCACCACCTCGTCGGGCGAGGTGCTGCAGAACATTGTTGTCCTCTACGAGGCGCCGCGCGTCATCCAGGCACCTCAGCACATCCACGGCAAATTCTATCTGGACGACAAGTATGCCCGCGTCACAGGTTGCGTGCAGTGGGACAACGAAGAACTGAACAACCTGCCGCAAGGAGTCTTCACCGAAATGGTTGTTGATTAAAAGTGAATAAGTTTTACTCCGCGAGGACCGCCAATTAATAATTAGTTAGTAATTTTGCAATTCCAAACGGTAAACAATAAAAACAGCAATAACATGAAATTCATAGTAAACAGCCAGCAGCTTCTCAGACAGTTGCAGTCGCTCAGCGGAGTGCTCACGAGCAACAACACCATGCCCATCATCAACTGCTTCCACTTCCATCTGGAGGAAGGCAAGCTCACCATCAAGACCACCGACCTCAGTACCACGCTGGTGGCCCGTATCGACGTGGAGACCTCGCGCATGGAGCAGCCCGAAGAGGTGGCCATCCCCTCGAAGATGCTGCTTGACATACTGAAGACCTTCGACGATGTGCCCCTGACCTTCGATGTGAACCAGAGCAACTTCTCCATCGACATTGTGTCGGGTCAAGGCCAATACAGCTTGGCCGGCATGGACGCTGCCACCTACCCCTCCATGCCCACCGCCGAGGGCACCAACAGCGTGGTGATGGGTGCCAGCGCGCTGGTGGAGGCCATCAACAAGACCGTCTTTGCCACCAGCAACGACGAGATGCACCAGCAGATGAGCGGCATCTTCTGCGAGATGACACCCGACGGCATCACCTTCGTGGCCACCGACGCCCACAAGTTGGTGCGCTACCGTCGCAAGGATGTGCACAGCGACCAAGCCACCAGCTTCATCCTGCCCAAGAAACCCATCATCATCGTCAAGAACATCCTGTCGGCCCGCAAGGACGACGCCGAGGTGAGCGTGGAGTACAACAACACCAACCTCTTCATCACCTTTGACAACTTCTATATCGTCTGCCGCCTGGTCGACGGCCGCTATCCCAACTATGAGGCCGCCATTCCAAAGGACAACCCCAACAAGCTCATCATCGACCGTCAGTCGTTCCTCAACACCCTGAAGCGCGTCAGCATCTTTGCCAGCGAAGCCACCCGTCAGGTGCGCCTCTCCATCGGTGCCGACAAGATGGAAATTTCGGCCGAGGACATCGAGTTCTCCAACAAGGCCAACGAGACCATCCCCTGCCAATATGAGGGCGACCCGATGGACATCGGTTTCAATGCCAAGTTCCTCACCGAGATGATTGGCAACCTCGACAGCGAGCAGGTGCTCATCGAGCTCTCGCATCCGTCGCGCGCTGGCATCATCTTCCCCTACTATGCCGAAGAGAACGCCGACAAGGCCGACGACATATTGATGCTTGTCATGCCCGTGATGCTGGCCAACTAAGGTTTAAGGTTTAAAGTTTAAGGTTTAAAGTTTAAGGTGAAGAACAAGGTTAATCTCTGGGGATCGCACGGAGCCACGGTGCTGGGCATCACGCTGGTGCTCTTCATGCTGGGCCTGCTGCTGGTAATAGAATACCACTCCTACCGCCTGACACACGACGCGCAAGAGCGCATCACCTACAAGGTGGACCTCTCGCCCGACGTCACCGACTCGCTGGCCCTGGCCAACAAGGCCGCCGTGGAACAGATGAGCTACGTGAAGCACGTGGATTACATCTCCAAGCAGAAGGCCGCCGAGATATTCAGCGAGGACCTGGGCGAGGACTTCGTGGGCTTCATCGGCTACAACCCCCTTTACCCGTCGCTGATGGTCAACTTCAACGTCAGCCTGCTGCCCGACAACTCGACCGAGGTGCTCGACCGCTTCTGCGCCGAAGCAGGCCGGCTGGAGGGCGTCACCGGCGTAGTATATCAGGAGAATGTGGTCAGCGAACTGCGCGACATCTTCTACAAGCTCTCCTGGTTCCTTATCGTCTTCGTGGTGCTGCTGCTGGTCATCACCATTGTGCTCATCGCCAGCCTCATCCGCATAGCCATCTATGCGCGTCGCGAGGCCATCGGCACCATGCGCATGGTGGGTGCCACGGCGGGCTTCATCACACGGCCTTTCCTGTGGCGCAGCGTGCTCTACGGTGCCATCGGAGGCCTCATTGCCTCGGCGCTGACAGCCGTGACGCTGTGGGTCTTCAGCAATGAGTTCGACCTCAACCTGGTGGCCGCCGAGCATTGGATGTGGTACGGCATCATCGCCCTGGCGCTCATCCTGGTGGGCATCGTCATCGCCTACCTCTCCACCGCCGTCACCGTGCGCCGTTATATCGCTAAAAATTAAACATTATGGATAACAAACCCGTCAACAAAGAAAACAATGGCGACCTCTTCGAGTTGTCGTTCAATAAGATTAACTACATCCTGATGGCCGTAGGCATCGTGCTGCTGGCCGTGGGATATATTCTCCTCAGCGGCGGCGGCTCGGACGACCCCAATGTGTTCAACCCCGCCATGTTCGACGCTCGCCGTCTCGTCTGGGCCCCCATCCTCATCGTGCTGGGCTTCGTGGTCGAGATTGTGGCCATCATGTATAAAAGAAATAAAGCTTAAAGCTGTGAGCTGTGAGTTTTAAGTGGCCACAGTTGAATACTTAAAACTTAAAGCTTAAAACTAAAACCTCACATTATGGAATGGTTTGAAGCACTCATCCTCGGCGTCATACAGGGCTTGACGGAGTACCTGCCCGTCAGCAGCAGCGGCCACCTGGCCATCGGCGCCAACCTCTTCGGCCTCAGCGGCGAGGAGAACCTCACCTTCACCGTCGCTGTGCATGTAGCCACCGTGCTGAGCACCTGCGTCATCCTGTGGAAGGAAATCGTCTGGCTCTTCACCGACCTCTTCAAGTTCAAGTGGAACGAAGGCACCAAGTACATCGTCAACATCCTCATCTCGATGATACCCGTCGCCATCGTGGGCTTCTTCTTCAAGGACAAGGTGGAGGAGGTCTTCGGCAGCGGCCTGCTGGTGGTGGGCATCTGCCTCATGATTACTGCCACGTTGCTGGCCTTCAGCTATTGGGCCAAGCCGCGCCAACGCGAACACATCTCTCCCTGGCACGCCTTCGTTATCGGCATCGCCCAGGCCCTTGCCGTCCTGCCGGGCCTCTCGCGCTCGGGCAGCACCATCGCCACAGGCCTGCTGCTGGGCAACAAGAAAGAGCGCCTGGCACAGTTCTCGTTCCTCATGGTCATCCCGCCCATCCTCGGCGAAGCTCTGCTCGACGTGAAGGACATGGCCGAGATGGGTGTCAGCCAAGCGATGGCAGGCATCTCGCCGCTGGCCTTGGCCGTCGGTTTCCTGGCCGCCTTCGTGTGCGGCTGCCTGGCCTGCAAGTGGATGATCAACATCGTCAAGCGTGGCAAGCTCATCTGGTTTGCCCTCTACTGCGCCGTCGTGGGCCTGGCGACCATCGTACTCCCCTACGTACTGTGATTACCATCGAACAGCTTCAGGCCGGCATCGTCCTGCCCATCGACAAACCCCGACAGTGGACCTCTTTCCAGGCGGTAAACAAAATTAAGGCCATCTTGAGAAAACGAGTGGCTGAGTTACAAAGTGACAAAGTAGACTCTGTTTCTCAGCCACTCAGCCACTCTGTTACTCGGCCACCCAAAATAAAGATAGGCCATGCCGGCACCCTCGACCCGTTGGCCACGGGCCTGCTGCTCGTCTGCCTCGGCAAGGCCACCAAAAGCATCCCGCAGCTGCAAGACGGCGACAAGGTCTACACCGGCACCCTCGTGCTCGGCGCCACCACCCCCTGCTACGACCTCGAGCAGGCGGTGGACCACTACTACCCCTACGAGCACATCACCCGCGAGTTGCTGGAGCAGACCGTGCGGCAGTTCACCGGCACCCTCATGCAGGTGCCGCCCATGTTCAGCGCCGTGAAGGTTGACGGCCAACGCGCCTACGAGATAGCGAGAATTAAGAATGAAGAATTAAAAAATAAAAATGATGGGCCACGGGCAAAACCGATAACCATCTACAACTTCGAAATCACAGACTTCCGAAAAGGTGACTCCTCCAGCACTATTGTCCCCTTCACTCCCCCTTCACTCCCCACTCACTCCCCACTCACTCCCCACCTCTACGACCATCCCCAGGGCACCGTCCCCCCTCACCTGCCGCAGGCCGACTTCCGCATCCATTGCGGCAAGGGCACATACATTCGTTCCTTAGCGCGCGACCTGGGCCTGGCCCTTGGCAGCGGTGCCTTCCTCAGCGCCCTGCGCCGCGAGCAGGTGGGCGACTATACCGTCGACCACGCCCTCACCCTCGACCAGGTGGCCGATTACCTCTCCCGTTAAGTTTATATCGTGCACGACATATTCGTATCTGCACCGTATCAATACCGTCTTTTCTCCGACTGCAGTCGGACATGAGTCGGAGTTGACTCGGACTTGAGTCGGACCACAGTCGGAGGGGGTCCGTAGTGATGCGGATGGCAAAACGGCATTTAATTAGCTTATAATATGATTATTAGCATTAACAATTGCCGTCTTTTCTTGTTTTTATCCGACAAAGGAGCTTTCTGGGGGTGGGTTGAAGGTCGAACCGACTACCGACTACCGGCCACCGACCACCCATTTACATCGCGCACGACCTATTTTTATTACCGCTTTTTTACCTCCCCGCCGTTGGCGGAAATCCTGTAAATCTTATAAATTTTTCATCTGGATTTATGGATTACGCGCAGCATGAGAATAAATTTTGCCATATCGGAAAAAGTGCGTATCTTTGCAGTCGAAATTCAACCCGCCCTAACCATGAAAAGAATTGTATTATTGGCAAGCCTATTGATATCAGTTTTCGCGTTGCACGCACAGGACACCGTGCGCTACGGCGACCCGTGGTATGCCTTTAATCCGATGAGTCATATTTATCCCCCAGATATTTACGATAGTTGGGGTTTGGGTAGTGGGTATTTTTTGGGATCTTCAGCGCCAATTTTATTTGGAAATCATTGCGGTGTTTTTGCAGATAGACATTTAAGTCTTGATGCTGGTTTTTTTATCCAAGAATACCAAGCATATGCCAACAATAACTATACCATCTATGGGATAGCTTTAACGACACAAGGGCTCCCGGACTCGGTAATGGTGCCCGAACTACTTCTTATACACGGCTTTTATTATCATTCCGTCTACACCCCCTTCCTATTTTCTCCCGACACTGGAGCTTTCGATCCTTCTTATATTCATATTGATTCCATAGGACAAATAGACACCCTCAATATATGGCAAGCTTTGATGAAACAATGCTACTTTGACTATCACTTCGGCTATGATTTCCCCACGCAAACATCATTAAAGAACGACAGTGTTTTCACCAGCAACTGCTATGAATTTTTCTTTGACAATCCTATATCCCTTAAGTCTGGTGATGTTGGGGCAACTGTAGGTTCCGGTATTTTGGACACATTCTTTATTGGTGGACAATATTGCTCAATAGATACATTTTTTGACGGTCGTTTGATTATGAATGGTTTTGACTCCGCACGTCAACAACCTTGGCTGATAATGATGGATACAACATTTGAAATGTGTAATGATTATGGATGGAACGCATCTTTTTCTACTCTTTCTCCGTTATATTATAATGCGTATGGAAGTTCGAAAACTGCATGGGGAGTTGTTTTCCCTATCATAAAACTACGATGCGTGGAACCAAAGCTCAGGTTTGTAACCAAAGTCAACAGAACGGCGACTGTGGCTTGGCGGCAGAACGATACGCCGGAGCAGTACCAACTCTCTATCACGCCCTGGGATATTACGGGCACCGACCCTGACTCGGGTGCCATGTTCTACACTACCGACACATCCTTTACCTTCACCGACCTGCAGCCCGACACGCGCTACTCGGTGTGGGTGCGCAAGGCTTGCCGATATACCACCTCGGCCTATGACACCATTGTGTGGAGCGATTGGAGCAACGAGATAGTATTTATGTTTGTAGATATCGACGAGGTGGAGGCCGACGGGGTGCGCATCACCAGCCAGCGCGGCAGCATCGTGGTGGAGGGGGCTGAGGGCCGCGAGGTGAGGGTGTACGACATGCTGGGGCGTCCTGTGGGCGACCATGCACTGCCGGCGGGCATCTATATGGTGCGCGTGGGCAACCTGCTGACACGCAAGGTAGTAGTGTTGAGGTAACGCCACCTTTAATCCTACAAAACAACAGTAGAAGGCCACGCAAACCGTGGCCTTTTGAGGTTGCTTATGTGGAGGAAAAGGCAAGTGTAATAACAAGAATGTATTTTTTATTTATTATATCAAAAAAAAATCGTAATTTTGCACCGCAAAAAGGATTGTGTGAATATATAAGTAATAGCACATTAACGCATTAAATTAAGTATGGAACTGAAAGGCAAAATATCTCAAATCATTGGCGCCGTGGTGGACGTGATGTTCCCCGACGGCGAAGCCCTCCCCGACATCTACACCGCCCTGAGCGTGAACCGTCCCGACGGCACGGCCATCATCCTCGAATGTCAGCAGGACATCGGCGAGAACACGATGCGCTGCATCGCTATGGACTCGACCGACGGTCTAGAGCGCGGCATGGAGGTGGTCTCGCTCGGTGGCCCCATCTCGATGCCTGTGGGCGAGAACATCAACGGTCGCCTGTTCAATGTGATTGGCGAGACCATCGACGGCATGCCCGCCCCCGAGTGCGAGAAGCGCTACAGCATCCACCGCGAGCCGCCCAAGTTTGAGAACCTCAGCACCAGTCAGGAGATACTCTATACCGGCATCAAGGTGATTGACCTTATCCAGCCCTTCCTCAAGGGCGGCAAGATCGGCCTCTTCGGCGGCGCAGGCGTGGGCAAGACGGTGCTTATCCAGGAGCTGATCAACAATATTGCCAAGAAATACAGCGGTATGTCGGTCTTTACCGGCGTGGGCGAGCGTACCCGCGAGGGCAACGATCTGCTGCGCGAGATGATCGAGGCAGGCGTTATCAAATACGGCGACGAGTTTGTGAAAAGCATGGAAGAGGGCAACTGGGACCTCAGCAAGATTGACAAGGAGGCCTTGAAGGACTCGAAGTGCACGATGGTGTTCGGCCAGATGAACGAGACCCCTGGCGCCCGTGCCCGTGTGGCACTGGCCGGATTGACGTTAGCCGAGTACTATCGCGACGGCGACGAGAAGACCGGCGGACGCGACATCCTGCTCTTCATCGACAATATCTTCCGCTTCACACAGGCAGGTTCCGAGGTGTCGGCTCTGCTGGGCCGTATGCCGAGTGCCGTGGGTTACCAGCCCACCCTGGCCACCGAGATGGGCCTGATGCAGGAGCGCATCACCTCGACCAAGCGCGGCTCCATCACCTCGGTGCAGGCCGTCTATGTGCCTGCCGACGACTTGACGGACCCTGCTCCCGCCACCACCTTTGCCCACCTGGACGCACAGACGGTGCTCAGCCGTAAGATTTCAGAGCTCGGCATCTACCCTGCCGTCGACCCACTCGACTCCACCAGCCGCATCCTCAGTCCCGAGGTGGTGGGCGAAGAGCACTACAACACCGCCCAGAAAGTGAAGCAGACGCTGCAGCGCTACAACGAGTTGCAGGACATCATCGCCATCCTCGGCATGGAGGAGCTCGGCGAGCAGGACAAGCTGGTGGTGAGCCGTGCCCGCCGTGTGCAACGCTTCCTGTCGCAGCCCTTCTTCGTGGCCGAGGCCTTCACCGGCCTGGAGGGCAAGTTTGTCAACATCGAGGACACCATCAAGGGCTTCAACATGATACTCAACGGCGACGTGGACTACCTGCCCGAGCAGGCGTTCCTGATGGTCGGCACCATCGAGGAGGCCATCGAGAAAGGCGAGAAAATCTTAGCTGAAACGAAGAACTAAGTGTTAAGCTGTGAGTTTTAAGTTTTAAGTGGCCACGCAACCCACAACAAGCTACTTAAAACTTAAAACTTAAAACTTAAAGCTATGAAGATAAAGATTACCAAGCCCGACAGCACTCTCTATGACGGGGAGGCCAAGCTGGTGCAGTTGCCTGGCACAAACGGATTGTTTGAGATACTCAACGACCACGCCCCCATCATCTCGGCGCTTGCCAAAGGCACCCTGCGTCTGGTCAAGGATAACGACGAGGAGCAGACCTTCGACATTCGCGGCGGTGTGGTCAAAGGCCAGCAAAACAACCTGCTCATCTTAGTACAATGACCCGACTGCCGCACTACGCAACGCTGAGCAACATTCGCACCGTCATCCTTGCCCTTGCCCTGCTCAGTCTACCTGCCTGCAGCCGCCACCGTCACCTCGACAAGCAGATATTCCACTACAACGAGAGTGCCGGCATCGCCACCCTCGACCCCGCTTTTGCCAAAGACCAGAGCATCATCTGGCCCTGCCGTCAGCTATACAACGGCCTTATACAACTCGACGAGGAGCTGAACGTGCAGCCCTGCATCGCCAAGCGTTGGGAGATTAGTCCTGATGGCCTTACCTATACGTTCACGCTGCGCGACGACGTCTATTTCCACAAGAGCCCCCTCTTCGGTACCCCCGACAGCACTCGACGTGTGGTGGCCAGAGACTTCCGCTACAGTTTCAACCGTATAGTCGACCCCGACGTGGCCTCGCCTGGCGCCTGGATATTCAAAGACGTGGCAGGTTTGGAGACCCCCGACGACACAACCCTCATCATCCACATTGCCGAACCCTTCTCCCCATTCCTTTCCATGCTGGGCATGGTCTATTGCTCGGTGGTGCCGCACGAGGTAGTGGAGCATTACGGGAAGGAATTCCGTTCACATCCCTGCGGCACGGGCCCCTTCAAGTTCCAATATTGGAAGGAGGGCGTGAAACTTGTGTTGCGCAAGAACCCCAACTACTTTGAGCGCGACGAGGAGGGGCGCCCCCTGCCCTATCTGGATGCGGTAGCGGTTACCTTTATTGTCGACCGGCAGACGGTCTTCCTGGAGTTTCTGAAAGGCAACCTTGACTTCATGAACTCTATCGACGCCGCCTACAAAGACGAGATACTGACCTCGGAGGGAGCGCTGAACCCCAAGTATGCCGACCGTATCGACCTGGAGACCACCCCCTACCTCAACACCGAGTACCTGGGCTTCAATATGGAAGAAACCGACAGCCCTCTGCGCGACCGGCGTATACGGCAGGCGTTGAACTACGGCTTCGACCGTCGCAAGATGATGCAATACCTGCGCAACAACATCGGCACGCCCGGAGTGGGCGGCTTTGTGCCTATGGGTTTGCCGGGCTACGACAGCCTGCCCTCATACGGCTATGAATACAACCCCGAGCGCGCCAAGCAGTTGCTGGCCGAGGCCGGCTATCCGAACGGACAGGGGCTGCCTAAGCTGAAACTCTCCACCACCAGCAACTACCTTGACCTCTGCAAATATATCCAGCAACAGCTGGGCTTGATAGGCATCGACGTGCAGGTGGACGTAAATCCTCCGGCGGCCCTGCGTGAGCAGATAGCACAAGGCAAGAGCACCTGGTTCCGCGGATCATGGATTGCCGACTATCCCGACGCCGAGAACTACCTGTCGCTCTTCTATAGCGCCAACCGAGCACCGGCGGGCCCCAACTATACCCGTTTTGCCGACAAGGAGTATGACCGTCTCTACCTCAAGGCCCGCAAATGCACCGACCCCGAGCGCCGTATCGCATTGTACCACACAATGGACAGCCTCGTCATGCAGCAGGCGCCCGTCGTGGTGCTCTACTACGACCAGGTGCTGCACTTCACCCACAAGAACGTTCACGGTCTGCGCAGCGACGCCATGAACACCTTGGACCTCCGCAGGGTAAGCATAGACAAATAAAAAGCCCGCCAAAAATGGCGGGCTGGCCTAATGACGGGGGCATTTACTTTTTTAGGTAGGTATCAAACCAATCAATGAAATTGCGGTGCCACAACAGACTGTTCTGCGGACGGAGCACCCAATGGGTCTCGTCGGGGAAGTAGAGGTAGCGGCTGGGGAGGTGACGCATCTGGGCGGCATTGTAGGCTGCCATACCCTCGCTGGCCACGATGCGGAAGTCAAACTCCGAGTGGATGACGCAGATGGGCGTGTTCCACTTGTCGACAAACAGGTGCGGCGAGTTGGCATAGCTTTTCTTGATTTGCGGATTGTTCCAATCCCAATAGGGGCCACCGAGGTCCCAATTATCGAACCACATTTCTTCGGTCTCGAGGTACTGCTGCTCGAAGTTGAACATGCCGTTGTGGGCAAGGAAGGCCTTGAAGCGGCGTCCCTCGTCGTAACCCTTCACATCGTGGTTGTGGCCAGCGAGCCAATAGATGCTGTAGCCGCCAAACGAGGCACCGCAGGCACCGATACGCTCACGGTCAATCTGCTTAAAGTTGTCGGCAAAGTAATCGGTGGCGCTCATATAGTCCTGCATGCAGAGTCCGCCGTAGTCGCCGCTGATTTCCTCGAGCCACTCCATGCCAAAGCCAGGGCATCCGCGACGGTTGGGGGCGATGACGAAGTAGCCGGCGCCGCTCATCACCTCGAAATTCCAGCGAGTGCTCCAGAATTGGCTGACGATATTCTGCGGACCACCCTCGCAGAAGAGCAGCGCGGGATAGGTCTTGGTGCTGTCGTAATCGTAGGGGTAGATAAGCCACGTGAGCATCTCCTTGCCGTCCACGGTCTTAATCCAATAGGGCTCCGTCTTACCCATGCGTACCTGCGAGAGGACATCGTCGTTGAAGGTACTGATCTTACGGCCTTCCGACTTGTCGTCGCTCAAGTTGTAGGCATAGAGGGTGGCGGGATACTGCATGCTGACTTGCGAGGCCACAATGGCGTCGTTCACCATCTGGAACCCATTCACGTCGTGCATACCCTGGCTGACCTGACGGATTTCCTTGGTTTCGCGGTTGAAGGCGAAAATTTCCAGCGTGCCGCGATACATCACCACGGCAGCGAGTTCCTTGTCGTCGCTGCTCCAGCAGATGTTGCTGACGCCGTAGTCGAAGTTCTCGGTGAGGTCGGTGCGGGCACCGGTGGCGATGTCGGCCACCATCAGGCGCAACTTGTCGCTCTCGTAACCGTCGCGCTCCATGCTCTCCCAGGCAAGCATTGTGCCGTCGTGGCTGAAGACGGGGTTCTGGTCGTAGCCCATGATACCTTCGCTGATGTTGCGGGTCTCACCTGTCTCGACATTATAGATAAAGATGTCGCTGTTGGTGGAGTGTGCATAATCGTAGCCGGTCTTTTTGCGGCAGGTGTAGGCGATGAGCTTGCTGTCAGGGCTGTAGCAGTATTGTTCAATGCCGCCCCAAGGACGCATGGGACTCTCAAAGGTGCTGTCAACAATGCCGACAACTTGGTCCATCAAGGCTTTGCCGTTCTGCATGGGGACATAGAATATCTGTGGTATCTCGTCCACCCAGTTGTCCCAGTGGCGGTACATCAAGTCTTCGTTGATGCGGCCTGTGGTCTTGTCAAGACCGACAAAGAGTTTCTCGATGTGATTGGGGCGCACAACGGGGATGGTGCTAATGTAGACCATCGAGTTGCCGTCGGGAGCAAGTCTGAAGCCTTCAAAGCCACGCTCACACTCGGCCACAACAGTCTCGCGATTGGTAGTGAGGTTCATCGAGAGAATCTGGTTGCCACGGCAGAACATAATGGTGTTGCCGTCGACCCATGCGGGGTTGAATTCGCTCTGGACGGTGGTGGTCAGACGTTGAGCCTCGCCACCGGCGTAAGGCATACGGTACAGCTCGGCATTGTTTTTGTTCTGCTCCATGTCGGTGTAGCGCACGGTGTAGAGCACTTCGCTGCCGTCGGGGCTGACGGCATACTCGCTCATCACGCCGAGACTCCACATCACCTCAGGGGTGAAGCGGCCGTCCTCTACGGTCACCTGCGGCTTGTCAATTGGCTTCTCCGCAGGCTGTTTGGGTTGGCAGGCCACGAGGCACAGGGCACCGGCCGCCAGCATAAGTAGTGTTTTCTTCATATTGTTGTTTATTGATTCTTCAATTCTTCCTTGCTGCTCATAGGTGTGCGGATGTCGACCCTATAGAAATTGTAGCCCGAGTGACCAGGCTCGATGATGTTAATGAACTCGGTGTCCTCCGGCACAGGGTCGAAGGTGAGCGAGTAGAGCAGCACATCGTAGCCGCCCGCGTTGTGGGCAAAGTGGGTGTGCTCAGGATAGAGGGTGATACCTTCGGCTTTCTGCAGCTGATAGCGATTGCCGGTGGCCACGTCCTCGACATAGACCTCGGGCATGACACTGATGCCGTAGTCGTTCACCGGACGACGGGCAGGTGTACGGTCACGGTACTGCAGGTAGACTTTCAACTTAAACTTGTCCACCTCTACCTTTTCGATGCTCACCACATCGGCATTGGGTGAACGGTCCTCAATGTAGGGGAACTCAATGGTGCGCGGTATCTTGGGTTTTACCTTATTGGGACGGCGCAGGTCCTGCGGCTTGCCCTTTTCCACCCGTTTCTCCTCTTTCACCCGTTCGCGCTGGAAGTCGCTGTCCACAGCATAGCACTTCATGTCGGCATCGAACGAGAAAGTGATGCCGCCCACGGGAGCGCCTGTGACGCGAGTCGCCTTGTTGCGCACGGTGTACAACTGATAAAGCGAGGCCGCACGGGTGCCATTGAGACTCACAGCATTGTAGGCTATCTTGGTGCCATCCCGGCCGTCGTCAATGGTGGCATCGGGGCGTCCGAATTCATCCACCACCTCATAGTAGGTTTTACCGACATAGATATTCTCCAGGTCGGTGTCGGCCGAAACAAAGCGACTGCCCCAGCATCCTGCCAGCAGCAGCGCGGCAAGCGTGAGAATGACGTTTCTGTTCATTATTCCTGTAATTTACCTGCACGCCAGAGGCCTTCGAGCACTTCACCCTGGGCACTGATGTACTTGCCCATGCCGTTATATTGGTCGTTGAGCCAATTGCCGTCATAGGAAGAGCCGTCAGCACACACCAACTTGCCTTTGCCGCTCATGTGGCCACGGTCGAAGTTGCCCTCATAGCGATTGCCGTTGGCCCATATTTTAACCCCTTGTCCCTGCGGGGCGCCACTGATGAAGCCGCCCTCATAGCGTGTGCCGTCAGGCCAGGTCATAATGCCTTTGCCGTCGCCCATCGAGGTCCATTCACCCTCGATAATAGCGCCGTTGGGCATCGTGATGGTGCCGCGTCCCTTTGCCACATTCTTCTCCCATTGGCCCTGGTAGGTGATGCCGTTGGCATAGGTGAACTTACCCTCGCCATGAGGCATGCCTTTCTTCCACTGACCCTCGTAGCGGTCACCGTTGGGCCAGGTCATCATGCCTTGTCCCTCAATCTTGCCCTTGGCGTTGCGCTGGCCGGTATAGACGCGGCCGTCGTCATACGTGGTGGTCTCCATCACCTGGGCGCAGGCGGTGCCCGCCACCATCAGCCCGAGGGCTAACATCATAGCAAGTTTAATCGTTTTCTTCATAATAGATATTGTTTTTTAAGTTAATTATCCTATTTCTACTTCCAGATTGTCGTAAGCCAGAAAGACTCCCTCGGGAAGCGAGGCCTGCACTTCGGCGTGCAGACCCATTTCATGGCTGATGTGCGTCAGGTAGGCCCGCTCGGGCTTCACCTGCGCAATCACCTCCAGGGCCTCCGGCAGGCAGTAGTGCGAAAAGTGCTTGGTCTGCCGCAAGGCATTGATGACCAACACCTGCACGCCCTTCAACTTCTCCAGCTCGCTCTCGTCGATATGGTTGGCATCGGTGATATAAGCCATCGCCCCAACTCGGTAGCCCAACACGGGCAGGTCCTTGTGCATCACCTTGATGGGCACAACCGTTTCGCCTGCCGCCTCAAACGGACCGTCGGCCACATGCAGCGTGGCTTCGGGCAAGCCAGGGTATTGGTGCGGCTCGAAAATATAGTGGTAATCGCGCCGCACAGCATACTCAGCCTCGGCGTTCATGAACACGTCCATCTTTTTGTTCTGCACATAGTTGAATGACCTTATTTCATCCAACCCTGCAACGTGGTCACGGTGTGCGTGGGTGACCAGAATGGCATCGAGCCACTCCACCCCATGACGCAACATCTGCTGGCGAAAGTCGGGGCCGATGTCGAACTGCAGATGCTTCCCTTCGTCGGTACACAACAAAGCCGAAGTGCGCAGCCTGCGGTCACGTATGTCCGTCGAGCTGCACACTCCGCAATGGCATGCGATCACAGGCACGCCCTGCGATGTTCCGGTACCCAGGAAAGTGAGCCTCATGGCATCGTCAACTTTCCTTGTGCGTCAGTTTAAAGCCCACGCCATGCACGTTGGCAATCTCCACCGACGGGTCGGCTTTCAGGTATTTGCGCAACTTGGTGATATACACATCCATCGAACGGGCAGCAAAATAGCTGTCGTCTTTCCAAATCTTCTGCAACGTGGTGTTGCGGTCCACCAACTGGTTGAAATTGATGGCGAACATGCGCAGCAGGTCGCACTCCTTGGCCGTCAAGCGCTGCACATTGTCGTCGATGCTCAGCGTCTGGTGTGCATAATCAAAGGTGAAATTGCCAATACGGAAAAGGTTCTTGTCGGGCCGGTCCTCGTTGAACGAGCGGCGCATGGTGGCGTTGAGGCGGGCCAGCAGCTCCTCCATGCTGAAGGGCTTGGTGATATAGTCGTCGGCCCCCACCTCGAACCCCTTCAGCTTGTCGGCCTCCAGGTTCTTGGCCGTAAGGAAGATGATAGGGATCTTCTTGTCCACTTTACGGATTTCCTTTGCCACGGTGAAGCCGTCCTTGGCAGGCATCATCACGTCCAGGATACAGGCATCCACATCCTCGTCCTCGAAGCAGTTCAATGCCTCCTCGCCGTCTTTGGCCCACACGACGGTGTAGCCCTTTTGGGTCAAATACGCTTTCAGAATGGTACCCAGATTGGGGTCATCCTCTGCTACCAACAGTTTAATTCCGAGGTTCATAATATCGTATTGTTATGATGAATGTTCGTATACTTTTGTACTGCTATAACTATGATTATTGTAATTTATTGTATGAATTGTTAATTTTTTTTTGTTAATTTCACATTTCGCACTACTATGCTTCCGTACCATCTCCTGAAGTTCAACGGTATTTCAACGGTATTTCAACGGTCGTTCTTTGCTTTTTTCCAAAGAACGACCAAAGAACGACCAAAGAACAGTCGGACAATAGTCGTAGTCATGTCGGTGTTAATAAATAGATAATAACTAATTATTATGTATGTCGTTAAATTGTTGTATATTTGCAGTTGGAACGCGACAGCCCGTGAGGCTGTAACTTATTGTGCAACATGCAGATTGAATGTAGACATACCCTTATATTCGACGGCGGCTGGGACGCTGCGGCGGTGCGCGGTGCCCTCGACGGTGCCCGGCGCATCGTCTTGGTGGCCCACACCAACGCTGACGGTGACGCCGTGGGTTCGCTCACGGGTATGTACAGTCTGCTGTGCCGCGCCACGCGCGCCACCGTCACCCCCATGCTGCCCGACGGATGTCCCGACGACCTGGCCTGGCTGCCCTGCACCGACCGTATTCTCAGCGGCGCGACGCAACTCGAGGCCTGCCACAAAGCCATTGACGCGGCCGACATGATTATAGGGCTTGACATCAGCGGTCTGGACCGCACCGGCCACCTGGCCGATGCCCTGCGTGCCTCCACGGCACAGCGCATCCTTGTCGACCACCACATCGGGCCCGACCGCGACCACTTCGGCCTTGTAGTCTCCGAACCCGAAATATCAAGCACTTGCGAGCTTGTCTTCTGGCTGATGCGCCAAGCCTACGGGCTCGACATCTTCACACCGGAAGCAGCCGAAAGCCTCTACACGGGCCTCTGTACCGACACCGGAAACTTCGCCTATAGCAACACCTACCCCAGCCTATACTTGGCTGCCGCCGAACTTGTTGGCTGCGGCATCGATCCGATGAGGATTAACCGTGACATCAAGAACGTCTTCACCGAGGCGCGCCTGAAGTTCTTCGGCCATGCCATGTCCGAACGCCTGACGGTGTATTACGGGCAGAAGGTGGCCTTGATGGTGCTCACCGCCAAGGAAATTGCCTCCTACGGAGTGGTCAGCGCCGACCTCACAGGCCTCATCAACGAAGTGATGAAACTGCGCGACGTCGACTGTGGCGTGCTGGTGCGCGAGGAGAAAGGCAAGGTGAGGCTGTCGCTGCGCTCAAAGGTGCACTATGATGTCAACCGGCTGGCCAACGAGATGTTCGGCGGCGGCGGCCATGAACGCGCTGCCGGCGCCACCAGCCTGCTGCCGTTGGACGAGACCGTAGCCATTGTAAAACAAAAACTCAACCTTGAAGACCGTTAAGCTCATACTACCCTTGATTTGCCTGCTGGCTGTCGCCTGCCGCGACGTGCCTGTGGTGGAAGTAGCCACACAGAAAGGCGACACGCTGAAGGAAAGCCTCATCAACGCCAACCGTATCATTGCACAAAGCGAAGACCAGCAAATTGACGCCTATCTGGAACGTCGCGGATGGCCCTCTGAGAAACTGTCCAACGGAGTGTGGGTGGCGGAGTATAGAAATAGCGAGGTGTCGCTTGGCCAAACTATTGGCTATGAAGACACCGTAACCCTCCGCTACCAGGTGGCGACACTTGGCGGCGCCGACATCTACGATTGGCGTACCGATACGGTGGTCTGCGGCCACCTGAAGCCTACACGTGGCCTCGATGCAGCGCTACGCACACTGCACGAAGGTGCTACGGCGCGTGTCATCGTGCCCTCGGAACAGGCCTATGGTGTCGTCGGCGACGGCGACCGCATACGCACACGCATGGTGCTGGTCTACCTTGTCGAGGTAAAAGAAGTAAGAAAAAGCAACAATTAAATAAAACAAATAAACAACAATCACATACAAATGAAAAAACAGATCAGATTGGCCACGTTGTTAGTGGCCGGAACAGCAATGCTGGCCGCCTGCGGCAGCGGCGACATGAAGGGCTACAAGCAGACCGAGAACGGCCTGTACTACCGCTTCGAGCAACAGGACAAGAACGCACAGCAGGTGGAAGAAGGCGACGTGCTGGTGGGCGAGATGACCATCCGCCTCGACACCACCGTACTGCGCACCAATGTGGGGCGCACCGAACGACTGATGCCCGCCATACCGATGTACGACGGCGTGCTGCACGAAGGCATCATGATGATGCATGTGGGCGAAAAGGCCACCTTCGCCATCGAGGCCGACAGTATGGCCAAGTTCATGCAGCCCAACCAGATGCCCCCGATGTATGAGAAGGGCAAGGGCATGAAGTTCTACTATGAAATCAACCTTCAGGACATTGTCACCAAGGACGAGTTCGCCGCCGAACAGGCCAATTACGAGGCCGAGATGGAGAAGGCTCGTAGTGCCGAGCCCGAGTTGATTGCCAACTATGTGAAGGAAAACAACATCAAAGCCCAGCCCAACGCCGACGGTCTCTATGTTATCGTCAAGAAGCAGGGCAAGGGCACCAAGGTGGCTGTGGGCCGTCAGGTTGCCATCCACTATACCGGTCGCCTGCTTGACGGCACCGTATTCGACAGCAGCGTAGGCAACGAGCCCCTGAGCTATGTGGTGGGCCAGATGGGCCTCATCCGTGGCTGGGAAGAGGGCGTCATGGGTCAGCCCGAAGGCAGCCAGCTGCAGCTCATCATCCCCTCAGCTCTGGGCTACGGCTCGCAGGGAGCTGGCCAGATGATTCCGCCCTACTCTACCCTTGTGTTTGACCTTGATATTGTGAGCGTAAAATGAAGAACATTGTCATTTTCGGAGCCCCGGGCGCCGGCAAAGGCACCCAGAGTGACTTTATCGTGGAGCACTTCGGCCTGACACATGTCTCGACAGGCGACCTGCTGCGCAAGGAGATTGCCGACCAGACCGACCTCGGCAAGCGTATCAAGAGCATCATGGACGCCGGTCAGCTGGTGAGCGACGACATTGTGGTGGAGATGATGGACAAGGCCATTGCCAACGACACCAAGGGCATGCTCTTCGACGGCTTTCCCCGCACCGTGGCGCAGGCCGAGACGCTGGACCGCCTGCTGGCCAAATACGGCCGCGAGCTGACTTGCATGATACAGCTTGAAGTGCCGAAGGACGAGCTGATGCGCCGCCTGCTGGAGCGCGCCAAGATACAGGGCCGCGCCGACGACAACGAGGCCACCATCAACAACCGCCTGCAGGAGTACAACAACAAGACCAAGCCCGTGGCCGACTACTACGCCAAGCAAGGCAAGCAGCGCGTTGTCGACGGTCTCGGTGCCATTGAGGCCATTGCTGCCCGCATTAAAGAAGCCATAGGGTGACCAGCAATTTCGTAGACTACGTCAAGATACTTGTCCGAAGCGGCAAAGGTGGTGCCGGCTCGGCGCACCTGCTACGCGTGAAGTACAACGCCAAGGCGGGACCCGACGGTGGCGACGGCGGCCGTGGCGGCCATGTCATCCTGCGTGGCACCACCCAGCGCTGGACACTGCTGCATTTGAAGTACACCAAGCATGTCTTTGCCGAGGACGGCCAGCATGGCGGCGAAAACCTATGCACCGGACGCACAGGCAAGGACCAGATTCTTGAAGTGCCATTGGGCTGTGTCTGCCGCGATGCGGAAACAGGCGAATATCTGGGCGAGGTGACCGAAGAAGGCCAGGAACTCATCATTGCCAAAGGCGGCCGCGGCGGCCTGGGCAACGACCACTTTAAGAGCCCCACCAACCAGACGCCACGCTATGCGCAGCCAGGCGAACCTGCCGAGGAACGATGGGTCGTCATCGAACTGAAAGTGCTGGCCGATGTGGGCCTCGTGGGCTTCCCCAACGCAGGCAAAAGCACACTGCTCAGCACCGTCAGTGCCGCACGGCCCGAGATTGCCGACTATCCCTTCACTACCCTGGTGCCCAATCTGGGCATTGTGAAATACCGCGAAGACCAATCGTTCTGCATTGCCGACATTCCCGGTATCATCGAGGGGGCCGCCGAAGGGAAAGGGCTTGGGTTGCGTTTCCTGCGCCACATTGAGCGAAATTCCATCCTCCTCTTTATGGTCAGTTGCGAGCAGCTGGAGATTGCCAAAGAGTATCATGTGCTGCTTGACGAACTGAAGAAATACAACCCCGAGTTGCTCGACAAACAGCGCATCCTGGCCGTGACCAAGTGCGACATTATCGACGAAGAGATGCAGAAACAGCTTAAACGCCGCCTGCCCAAAGGGGTGGAAAGCGTTTTCATCAGCGCTGTCAGCGGACAAGGGATTGACGAACTGAAAGACCTCATTTTCGCCAAGTTGAACGCCGATGCTTGAGACACTGAAGAACATTGACACACAGTGGTTCTTGTGGATCAACAGCCACTATAACACCCCACTCGATTGGGCGATGTGGACACTGAGCCAACGTTGGAGTTGGGCAGTGGTGTTGCTGTTGGCTTTTGTCCTGCTTACCCTGCGCAAAGAACCGAAGCGCTGGTGGTTGGTGCTTGCCGGTGTTATATTCTGCTTCCTGTTGGCCGACCAAGGATCGGTGCACCTCTTCAAGGAGACTGTATGCCGTCTGCGCCCATGCCATGCGCTCGACAGTGTGCGCATGTTCCACACACGCTGTGGCGGACAATATGGTTTTGTCTCATCCCATGCCGCCAATGCCTTTGCCATCGTCACCTTCTTAGTGTTGCGCTACAGACGTTTTCCTTGGGCTACCGTTTTGCTGACTCTCTGGGCACTTGCCACCTGCTACAGCCGTGCCTATTTAGGCAAACACTATCCGGGAGACCTCATCTGCGGTGCCCTCTTTGGCGTAGTTATTGGACTGATTGTAAGTTTGATTGCCCTTTGGATTGAAAAAAAATTCATCAAACATGAAACAAAATGAGAAAAGATGCGTTATATAGGACGTGCTTGCTTATTTCTATCATGTTTGATAGAGAGAAGAAAAATGTGTTATTCGAGCGTCCCACCCCTAGGGCAGGACGCTTATTTTTTTATCCTGTAGCACATGCAGCTGATTGACATACTGCTGGCCATCCCCTTACTCTTCTTCATCTACAAAGGATGGAAGAAAGGCCTTGTGCGCGAAGTGGCCACACTGGTAGGACTGCTGGCCGGCATCTGGGCTTGCGTGCACCTGTCGCAACAGGTGGCCATGTGGCTCAACCTTGACAGCGAGAACGCTATACTTATTGCCTTCATCGTTACCTTTGTTGCGGTGCTGGTGCTCACCTACCTGCTGGGACGCTGCGTGGAAGGACTCTTGAAAGCCGCTAAGCTGAGCCTCCTCAACCGGCTGGCAGGTGCCTTGCTCGGTGCTGTGAAGGCGCTCTGTATTCTGGCAGTGCTGTTGAACTATGTAGTGATGTTCGACAAGCAGGAGGTAGTGATTAAGCCCGAGGCGAAGGAGAACAGCCTGCTGTACAAACCCGTATACAACGTAGGCAACCAGTTGACGGCCTCGCTCAAACAATTCATCGATGACCACAAGGAGGAGTGGAAGGAGGCGGTGAAATGATACTTGCGCCGATGCAGGGGCTGACAGAGGTACTCTTTCGCCGCGTCTACGAAGAGTGTTTTCCTGGGGCGTTGCCGCTGGCGGTAGCGCCGTTCATTGCATTGACGCGCAACCTGCGCTTCTCGACCGACAACGCCCAGATACGCGACGTGCTACCAGAAAACAACCACGGCAGCATCCCTGTCATTCCGCAAATTCTGGGCAAAGAGCCGGAGGAATTCGTACTGCTGGCCAACTGCCTGTGCGATTTGGGCTACCAGGAGGTAAATTGGAACATGGGATGCCCGATGCGTACCGTCACCGCCGAACACCGTGGTTGTGGTCTGATTCCCCACCCCGACGAGGTGCGTGCCATTCTCGATGCCGTGCTGCCACGCTTGCGTACTCGGCTGAGCGTGAAAATCCGACTGGGGCTGAAAGAGAGTGACGAGGTGTTTCGAATGGTGCCTGTGTTGAATGACTACCCATTGGCATCAGTCACCGTCCATCCGCGCCTCGGCCGACAGCAGTATACCGGAGTGCCCGACCTGGAGACTTTCGGCCTGCTGCTGCCCATGTTGAAAGCCCCCGTCATCTACAACGGCGACATACGCACCACGGAAGATGTACGGCGTATCCTCGAGCGTTTCCCGCAAGTGACAGACCTGATGGTAGGCCGCGGTATCCTCTACAACCCCACCCTGCCTTTAGGCACCATTGATGTGGACCTAAACAAGCGCTTCATACGCCGCCTGATGGAAGCCATCCGCACCACCCTGCCCACCGAAGAGTCGGTCATGAGGAAAACCAAAGAGTATTGGAGCTTGTTATGGAAAGCACTACCCATCAGCGAAATGGAAGCCCGCAAGGTGTTGCGGGCGCAGGAATTGACAACTGTTGATAACTTGATAGAAAAATTCATACAATAAAAAAGCACTTTTTACGTAATTTAAGAAAATGAAAAAGGCCTGTCTATACCTGCTATTGCCTCTGCTGACGATTTCAGTGGCCGCCTGCCGTCACCACAAAAGCCTTGACGACGAGGACCTGACGGATGGCGAACGCCTTGAAGTGCTCGACTTTCGCATTGAAAAACACCCAAAGGATGCTGAGGCATATGCTGAACGTGCTGCCGTGCTGATGAACCTGGGACGCGCAAAAGAGGCCATGTACGATGCCAACAAGGCCGTCGACTTGGAGCCCAACAATGTGGCCTACCGCCTGCGTCAAGCTGATGTATGTTTTGCCAACGGTAATGTTGAGGATAGTTACAAAGCCCTCAGTGAGGCCGAGAAACTTGACCCTGAAAGCATCGAAGTACAACTAAAGATGGGAGAGGTAACCTTCTACAGCCGCGACTATGACCGTTCGCTCAAATGCCTCAGCCGTGTCACAGAGCAGGAACCCAACAACCGCACGGCCCTCTTCATGAAAGGATTTATCTACAAGGAGAAGGGCGACACCGCGAACGCAGTGGGGTTGCTGGGTAAAGTGTGCGACCTATATCCCGACTATGCACCTTCGTTCGAGGAGCTTGGCGTACTCTACGCCTCACGCCTCAACCCCTTGGCCGAAGAATACCTCGGCACCGCACTACGCCTCGAACCCACAAACACCAACACCATGTATGCCCTCGCCATGTACCACCAGGAACGCGGCGAGATGGAGGAGGCTGAAACCCTCTACCGCAACATGCTTGACATCAACGAAAAGAGCGCCGATGCATGGCATAATCTGGGCTACATCGAACTCTTCCACTACGGCGATCCAGCCCGTGCCGTCGAGTATTTCGACCGCGCCCTCGAAGCCGACCCCGACATGGAGGCGGCCCGTGTAAACCGCCAACTCGCCATTGAAGCAATGAAATAAAACAACAATCAGGCAATCAAACAATCAAAACAATATACAACATGAGTACTTTAAAAGGACGGAACCTCATCTCCATCACCGACTTCTCGAAGGAGGAGTACATTGAGGTGCTGGACATTGCGGAAGGATTTGAGAAAAATCCCAAACAGAAAATCCTGAGCGACAAAGTGGTGGCCACGCTCTTCTTTGAGCCGTCGACCCGCACACGACTCAGCTTTGAAAGCGCCGCCAACCAGCTGGGCGCCCGCATCATCGGCTTCAGCGACCCCGGTGGAACAAGTGTCCAGAAAGGCGAGTCGCTGCACGACACAATCGTGATGGTCAGTTCCTATAGCGACCTCATCGTGATGCGCAACCCCAAGGAAGGCTCTTCGCGCTACGCCTCCGAGGTGGCATCTGTACCCGTCATCAATGCCGGCGACGGTGCCAACCAGCATCCCACACAGTGTATGCTCGACCTCTACAGCATCCGCAAGACCCAGGGCACGTTAGAGAACCTGCAGATTGCCTGCGTGGGTGACCTGAAGTACGGCCGCACCGTCCACTCGCTGGTACAGGCCATGTGCAACTTCAACGCCACCTTCCACCTGGTCAGCCCTGTAGAGCTCAAACTCCCCAGCAGTGTGAAGATGAGCATCAAAGACGCCGGATTGAAGTACTACCAATATACCGACCTCAAAGACATTATTCCCACAGCCGACATCATCTACATGACCCGCGTGCAGCGCGAGCGTTTCCCCGACCCGATGGAGTATGAGCGTGTGAAGGACAGTTGTATTCTCAGTGCCGATATGCTGACCGGCTGCAAACCCAACATGCGTGTACTACACCCGCTGCCCCGCGTCAACGAGATTACCACCGACGTGGACACTACGCCTTACGCCTACTACTTCCAGCAGGCGCAGAACGGCGTCTATGTACGTCAGGCACTCATGGCCGCCATTCTGGGAGTGAAGTAAAGTTTAAAGTTTAAGGTTTAAAGTTTAAAGAAAATGGAAACCAAGAAAGAAATGGTGGTGTCGGCCATCGAGAACGGCACAGTCATAGACCATATACCTACCGAAAGCGTCTATCAGGTCATCCGTATTTTGGGCCTCGAGAAATACAAGGACGAAGTACTCATCGGCAACTACCTTTCCAGCAGCAAGCTCGGCAAGAAGGGTATCGTCAAGATTAAAAACAAACACTTCTCCGTCGAGGAAGTCAGCAAGATAGCCCTGGTGGCTCCTTTTGCCTCCATTATTGACATTGAAGATTACAAGGTGGTGAAGAAGTTCAAGGCCGAAATACCCGACCATATCGAGCACTTCATCCGCTGCGCCAACCCCAAGTGCATCACCAACGCCGAGGTGGTTCCCACCAAGTTCGACATCGTCGACAAAGAGAACCTGAAGCTCCGCTGCCACTACTGCGAGAAGTTCACCACCAAGGAAACCATGAAGTTCACCGAATGAGCCGCCGCTATCTGATTTCACTGCTGGCGATGACGCTGGCGTTGGTGCTGGCCTCCTTTGTGGTGCTGTGGGTTAGTCCGGCAAGCTTTCTTGTGGCCATGCCCTTGCTGGCACTCTATTTTGGCGTTGTCGCCGGCGTGCAGCATTTCCTTGTCACTCGGGCCATGTACCGCTCGCCCAAGACCTTTGTGCAGATATTCCTTGCCACCGTGGTCGGCATGCTATTCCTCCACATCGTCATATTGGCCGCCTACCTACTCACCCACCTCACCCACGCACACCTCTTCACTGTGGCTTTCCTGGTGGGCTACGTCGTCAGCCTCGTTTTCGAGACCGTTGCCTTAGTGCAGTTTGTCAACAACGAGCGCAACAGGCGCCGCTGACTCTTTCATTTTTCTTGCCCTTATTTATGGGCTAACGCATCAAAATAACAAACAAAGCCCTGGCGAAACGATAACAAATTAATATACAGAACATCAGACAATCTTCATCTGCTCGTATTAACGTCTTATGTTCTACCACCGTGGTAGTCGATGGGAAGTCCTTGGTAAGTTCTTGGTAAGTTCTGGGTAGGTTCATGGCAGGGATTGGGCATGGGCAGAATCATATAATTTGATGCGTTTGTATTGGTATTTCTTTTGTTTTTTGTAAAAGAAATGCCAAAAAAGTGCAAATGAACAATCGGTATCTGGTTGGCGTTTCAAACAACTCCGGCGAGGGCAACAGTCATATCGTCGGGATTGAGGTAGCGATGGGCCAGGTCACAAAGTTGTTCGGGAGTTACATCACGAAGTATATTTCCGAAGTCGGGGTCCATGAGCCAAGAGTGGCCATTCTCGACAATGTCGCACCATCGCTCGGCGCGCTCAAATACTCCGTCGAGGGCCCGCATGGCGTCGCCCGCAAGAACGTTGCGAACCACATCCAACTCTTCCTGTGACACAGGTGCCTCGCCTAACCGCCGCAGTTCTTGCATCACCTCTTCGACGGCTGCTTGTGCAGTGCCAGCGGCCACGTCGGAAAGAATGTAGAAAACTGTCGTGCCGTCACCATATTCCTGCATGTGGGCAGAGATGCCATAGGTAAAACCCTTGTCCTCGCGCAGATTGCTCATTAAGCGCGAGCCAAAGTAACCGCCCAACAACGAAGTGTGGATAAGCAGACGCCCGTCATTCTCGGGCAATATGCGGCCAATACGTAGGGAGGTTTGCTGCGCACCCTCGATGGGGAGAGTGACTGAGTGGCTGGGTGACTGAGTAGCTGAGTGGCTAGGTTGCTCAGTCACTTTGTCACTCAGACACTCTGTCACCCCCCGCTCGCCCACATTGCCAGACATGATTACTTGGCAGTGTTTGTAGTGCTCACTATGGAAATCAGCCACATCTTTCAACTCAAGTCTTTCAAGGTCTTCCACCGTGGCATATTGTCCCAAAGGATGATCAGAGCCGAAAAGAGCATGGTACCATATACGCCGCGCCTGAGCAGGTGAACGTTTCAGGGCGGCCAGCATTTCCTGTCGTTTAGCTGCACGCCACACTTCAAAGTCGGCCTCGTCAAAAGCCGGCTGACGTATCATGTCGTCCACTACAGACAGCACCTCTTCAAGGTAGCGCCGGTGGGTATAGACAGAAAGTATATTCTTACAGAGGCCAAGAGAACTATCCATTAGCACACCACGATAATCGAGGTATTCGGCCAACTTACGCGAATTCATGTGTCGTGTGGCCACAGGCATCAACTTCGACACCGCACGGGCACAGAGTTTCTGTGTTTGCAAGGAATATCCCGCATCGAAAACAAGGTCGAGCTTCACGAGTTCTGTGCTTTCGGTGGGGAAAAGCAACACTTCGCTACCGTCGGCAAATGTGCGACGTTCGGGCTGCAGCAAACTTTTTACATCGGGGAAGGAAATCATCAAAAGAGAACGGTAAGTTTGACGTTGAGTTGGCGTGCAGTGAGGTAGTTGGGCACAGGGTAATAACGGTTGTCGTAGTCAGAGACCCACAGATAGGAGACCACATTGCGGAAGTTGAAGAGGTTGAACACTTCGATGCCCACCTGCACATCGTCAAGCATACGACCCAATTTACTGCGTTTGAAGAATTCAAACTCACACAACTGCACGGTATTGCCCCAATCGACACGGTAATAGGAAGGCAGCCGGAAGGCTTCCTCTGTGCGCCGTCCCATAGGAATGGTGACGGGCGTGCCTGTACCGAAGATTAGATTGAGGCTCATACGCCACCAAGGGATGGATGGCACATGGTCTTGCAAGAATAGTTTGAAGCTGAAACGTTGGTCGGTGGGACGTGCCAGCCAGCCGAGGCCATCATCCTCTATGTCCTCCTGGGTCTGCATGAGTGACAGGCTGGCCCACGACTCGAGACCTTCAACAAGTTCGCCATTGATGCGCAAGCTGAGGCCAGCCACATAACCCACAGCTGTCTCGTCGGGCATATAGCGCAATCGTAAATTGTCAACGGTATAAGGAATCAAACCGGTGATATATTTGTAGTATAGGTCGGCGGTGATGGTGAAAGGCTTGTCCCAGATACGAAGGCGCCAATCGCCTGTGCCGGTAATCTGATAGGATGTCTGAGGATTAAGACCGTTGGCTAAACTGCCGTCAATGCGGCGATATTCACGATAGAACGGAGCCTGCTGATAAATGCCTGCCGCCAACCGGAACAGCAGGTCGTGCTTGCCAGCAGGTTTGTAACTGCCACTCAAGCGTGGACTGAGCATGGACTTTAGGCCATCGGTAAGTGAGCCTTGGTAGAGTTGGCCACGCACACCCATCACGAACTTGTATTCGTCGCCACGGCGCGTTGCAAAACCCACATCGCGCTGCACATAGGCTGCCGCATGCACTGTCTGGATGAAGTTCTCCGCGTTGGCATATTGTTGCAATATGGGGCTGACAGGAGTATTGGTGGTATCGCCGTATGGCAGTATCTCCGTCGGCATGGCGTAGCCGGCCGAGTCAACCCACTTCCACTCGCGCAGGTGGTCGGCTATCTGCTCGGCCTGCAATTTAATCCCCATTGTCCAACTGCCTAACGGGGCTTGACGTACAGCATAGGCGTCGAGTGAGAGTATATCGGTGGCAAGGCGGTTGGCTGCATGCTCAAGGAAAGTGCCCACTCCGCGGTCAAATTGTGTGGTGTCGCCCACAGTCTCACCCATCGCCAATTCGTAGAGGAAATATTGACTTTGCACATCGTAGCGCTCTCGCTCAGAGATATGCTGCGCGGCAAGGCTGGTTTTAAATCGCCAATCGTCATTGGGATGGTAGTCGGCCGACACAGCCCCCAGCAAGGTATTGTACTTGTCCTGCTCTTGGCCGTCGAAGTAGATATGCAACTCCATCGGCATATAGAAGCCTCCGAAGGTGGTGGTTTGACTCTCAGGTACGAGACCATAGACGTTGCGTGTCCAAAGGGCAAGCAAGTTTAAGTCGAGACGATCGTTGACATGATAGCCAAACAACATCTGTAGGTCGGTGTAGCTGGTAGTATAACTGCCTTTGGTATCCAGGCTGCCAAAGATATAGCTGTTGCTGTGCTGTCGCAGACCGAGGGCGTAACTGAGTTTTTTACCAGCCAATCCCTGCACCGAAGCAGCACCTCCCAGCAGGCTGGCACTCACCTTGCCCTTAAACTCCGTCGGGCGGCTATAGGTGATGTCCAGCACCGATGAAAGTTTGTCGCCATAGGTGGCATCAAAACCGCCTGGAGAAAAGAGAATATAACTGACCAGGTCTGGGTTGATGATGCTCATGCCTTCCTGTTGTGCACTGCGTATCAGCATGGGGCGGAAGACTTCCACACCGTTGATGTAGACCAAATTTTCATCAAACGAGCCGCCTCGCACCGAATACTGCGACGACAACTCATTATTGGACTGTACGTCGGGCAGCATCTTGATCACTCCTTCCACACCGCCGCCAGGCCCAACAGCATCGTCGAGCCTTTCCACCTCAATCTTAGTAAAACTTGTGTTACGCACCTTGTCGGTCACAATCTCCACCCCTTCGAGTTGCTGCGCCGCAGGATGCAAAGCCACATTGATGTGCAGGTCACCATTGACCGCCACGCGCCGCTCTGCAGTGCGATAGCCAACGAAAGAGTATTGCAAAGTAATGCTGTCGGAAGTATTAATTTGTAGTCGGTAACGCCCTTGCGCGTCGGTAATGGTGCCTACTGTCGAGCCCGCTATACCTACGGAAGTGTACTGCAGCGCCTCACCGGTCAGCGAGTCGGTTACCGTTCCCGTCACTATCCCCTGCCCCACTGCCAGCAATGGCAGCAGCATCGACAGCAGAACTATGGCTTTCCGTTTAATCACCCTTTAATAACTCCCTTGCCCTTCATTTATTGTTCAATAATAAAAAAAACCTGATGGAGAAGACTCCCCATCAGGCGAAAAAAACATCTATTACTGTAGGTTTTATTCTGCTTGCAGTTCTTTCACACGATTCTTGGCAGCGGTAGACTCTTGGTACATCTCCACGCGGGCATAGGCGGTGGAGAGAGCGTCGAGGGCACTGCCCAGGTTACCGCGGTGGTAGGGCTTCTCGGCCTCGGGCAAAGCGTCGAGATACTCCACAGCCTTCACCAGGTAGGTAATAGACTGACGGAAGAGGTCTTTCGATTCTTCAACCAACTTGTCGTAGAGGGCAAGCGAGTTCTCATCGAAGGGGTCGGGCTCGGGAGCGTTGTTCACCTTGTCGACAGCACGGTTGTAGAACATCTTGCCCATGTTGAAGTTGGCCTCGAACTGTACAGGATTAAGCGTGAGCGACTCCATGTACTTGGCCTCGGCGCCTGCAAAGTCGCCGGTAATCTCAAGCAGGGCGGCCGACTGTGCCAGCAGTACGGGATAGATATTGGCCGAGTCCTTGGTCAGCTCGAGGGCTTTGTTAATCTGCTCCTTACCGAGTTCAACATTATTATTCATCAGGTAGCCTTCAGCGAGTATCAGGTAGGCATGGTAGTCGTTGGGGCAATTCTTCTGGAATGTAGTAGCCACATTCATGGCCTGCTTGTCGTTCTTCTCTGCTTTGTAGACATTGAAAAGGACAGTGTAGACCTGTTCATTGTCGCTCTTCTTGCGCATCAGCGAGTTGAAGTACTTCTTGATGCTGGCGGTGTCGCGGGTAGCCATTGCAATGATGCCGGCGCGATAGGTGGCCAGGTTGGCGTTCTTGGCATTTTCAGGGCCGCCGTTGTTGAACATATCAATGGCTTTGACGGCAAACTGCATGGCTTCGTCATACTTCTTTTCGTTGTACAGGTGACCCGAGCGGTTGAAATACTCAGCACCGATGTTGCCAAAAGCGTCCTTCAACTGCACATCCCACTCATGCTTGGTGTCTAAACGTTTGCACTCCATAGCGGCCTCATAAGCTTTGTCGGCCCAATTGGGGTCCAGGTCTTTGTACTTCGACTTGGGGTTGGTGGACTCGGCGCCAATCATCGTATAGATGACGGCACGGTAGCACCATGTGCGCGAGTCCTCGCGAGCCTTCTCATCAAGGGTAGCACGGTCGATGCACTCCTTGGCTTTTTTCAGCAGCGGGGGCTTCTTGTTCATGTACTGATAGGCACTCGACACGTCGAGCGACTGGGCGTTGAGGCTGATGGCCAAGGCCACAAAAGCAGCCAACGTTACAATCTTTTTCATTTTCATATCCATGTTGATTTAAATGTTTCTATTTTTGTTTCCTTTTATTCTTTAGTATCGGTCTCGGCAATATTATTGCTGTCGCCTTCCACATTTGCGGTTTCCTCCTTGGTGTT
>JAFZKV010000027.1 GCA_017551765.1 Bacteroidales bacterium | reverse complement strand
GGGTGGCAGACTCCTTCATCACGTCGCCCAGGTTGCCGGTCATGGTGAGGGTGCCCTTGCCACGGCTGATGGTGGACTCGATGAAGAGTATCTCGCCACCGACAGGGGTCCAGGCAAGACCGGTGACCACGCCCTCGTTGGGCTGACGTTGAGCGCGCTCGCTGTTGTGGATGGGCAGACCGAGCACCTGCGACACCTCAGCGTCGTCGACAGCGGTCTTTTGTTTGCTGCCTTCCTCAAGCACCACCACACGGTGGCGCACCAGCTTGGCAAGTTGTTTATCAAGTTGGCGCACACCGCCCTCACGGGTGTACTCATTGATAACCTTAGCAATAGTTGAGTCGGGGAAACGGAGTGAGCGACGGTCGATGCCGTTCTCCTTCATGATGCGGGGCAGGAGGTGGCGGGAAGCTATCTGGAGTTTCTCTTCGAGGACGTAGCCGCTGAAATCAATCACCTCCATACGGTCAAGCAGGGCGGGGTGAATGTCGCTGAGGCTATTGGCTGTGGCAATGAAGAAGACATTGCTGAGGTCGAAATCGACACCGAGATAGTTGTCGTGGAAGTGGCAGTTCTGTTCGGGGTCGAGCACTTCGAGGAGGGCCGACGAAGGGTCGCCATTGAAGTTGCTGCGTTGCACCTTGTCTATCTCGTCGAGAACGAAGACGGGATTGGCGGCTCCGGCTTTGATTATCTCCTGCATGATGCGGCCCGGCATGGCGCCGACATAGGTGCGGCGGTGTCCACGTATCTCGGCTTCGTCGTGGAGGCCGCCGAGGGCCACACGACGGTAGGGACGGCCGGTGGCTTTGGCAATGCTGCGACAGATGGAGGTCTTGCCGGTGCCCGGAGGTCCCACCAGACAAAGAACTGCCTTTGAGGCGGTGGGACGGTTTTTCTGTTGGAGGCGCTTATAGACAGCAAGGTGCTCGATGACACGCTCTTTGACTTTCTCAATGCCATAGTGGTCCTCGTCCATGATGCGACGTGCATCGGCAATGGAGAAGTCGCTGTCGACGTTGTGGTGCCACGGCACATCGAGCAACGTTTCGAGGTAGGACAGCTGAACGGTGTAGTCGGGCGACGAGGGGTGGATGCGGCTGGTTTTTTTGAGCTCTTTATAGAAAAGGTCTTTGACGGGCGTGTCCCAAGTGGCTTTTTCGGCGCGTGCACGGAGTTCGTCGAGGTCGGCGTTGTTGCCCCAGGCGGAGGGTTCGTCGCCGTATTGGTCCTTGAGTTCCTCTTGTATGACGTCAAGCTGGTGGCGCAGGAAGTATTCGCGTTGCTGCTTGCCTATGACATCCTGCGTCTTGCTGTCGATTTCGCGGCGCAGTTCTTCAAGGCCTTTGAGGGTGCCGAGTTGTTCGAGCAAAAGTTTGACGCGGCCCACGTAGCTGTCGGCGGCCAGCAGGGTGTATTTAGCTTCGGCCTCGGCCTCGATGTGAGTGCAGGCAAAGTTGATGAAAATCTTGTCACTGCCGATGCCGCCAAGCATGGTAGCGAATTCGTCATCCTGTAGACGCGACTTCATGATGTCGGAATAGTCGCGCCGCAGGACCTTCATCTGGCGGCGGAAGAGGGCGGAGTCCATGCCGCTCTCGTCCTCGGGGGCGAGCACTACGCTGCCGACCATGTAGGGGTTGTGGCGGTGGACGAGGAGCGAGTGGCAGCGGGTGACGCCATGCAGGATGGCGACGGTGATGTCGTCGCGGAAGTCAAACACTTTAAGCACCTTGGCCACGACGCCGACGGGCGCAAGGTCGAGTTCGGTGGGGTCGTCGTTGTCGCCCCGTTGAAGGAAGACGACAATGTGGCGGTTGGGTGTGACTTCGCTCAAGAGGCGGCGCGATTTGGGACGACGGGCGGCGATGGGAATCAGGACTCCGGGGAGGAGTACCTGATCCATCAAGGGGAGGACGGGCATCTCGTTTTCGATGCCGTCATCGTGGAGGAGCACTTCTTCGTCGTCGGCGTCGACTACGGGCACTATATTGGCGCGGATGTTCATTCCTTTGGCAATCATCTCGCCAAGTTCATCGAGGGTTTTCTTCATAGGGTCACTTTGACAACTGAGAGAATATAATAACGCAGGATGGGCGAAAAAGGTTTCATTCTCTTATTCCTGGTGGTAGTAGAGTCGGGGTACACGGGGCGAGACGGCGGTGAGGAGTTCATAGGGGATGGTGCCGGCAGCTGCGGCGTTGCGCTGCAGGAGGTCCTCCTCGCCGAAGAGAATGGCGCGGTCGCCTTCTCTGCAGGGTATGTCGGTCACATCGACGAAGCACATATCCATGCAGATGGAGCCGATGACGGGGGCCAGCTTGCCGTCGATGAGGGCGTGGCCGTGGTTGTTTCCCAAATGCCGGTTGAGGCCGTCGGCATAGCCGAGGGTGAGGACGGCGATGCGCGAGGGACGTGTGGCGGTCCAGCGGCAGTTGTAGCCTACGGTGTCGCCGGCGGGTATGGATTTAATTTGGGATATGCGCGAGACCAGGCGGCTGACCGCATGGAGCTGCGCCTGCTCGTCGGGGTCGGGGGAGACGCCGTAGAGCCCAATGCCGAGGCGGACCATGTCCATCTGTGCGTCGGGGAAGCGGGTGATACCGGAGGAGTTGAGGATGTGTTTAAGGCCAGGAAGGCGGGCACTCCACTGCCGCAGACGGTCAATCTGGCGGCGGGTGTAGAGGTCCATGTCGGGGTCTTCGCTGCAGGCCAGGTGCGAGAAGACACTGCGAACCTGTAGGAGCGGCTCAAGTTCGGCCAGACGGGCGGTGAGTTGGGGAAGGTCGGCCTCGGTAAATCCAAGTCGGTGCATGCCTGTGTCGAATTCAATATGGATGGGGAACGGTGTGTCGGAGTGTGGGCTGTTCTGCAGGTGCCCCGCAAAGAGGTTGAGGATGTGGATGGAGTAGATGTCGGGTTCAAGTTGGTAACGGACAATGTCGTCAAATCCCGCAGGCTCGGGGTTCATAATCATGATAGGGAGGGTGATGCCTCCGCGTCGGAGTTCGACCCCTTCATCGACGTAGGCAACGGTGAGATAGTCGACGTGGTTGTCCTGAAGCGCAGTAGCAACGGGAAGGAGGCCTGCACCGTAGGCGTTGGCCTTGACCATCGCCATGAGGCGGGTAGTGGGTCTGAGCAAGTTACGATAGTGGTTGAGATTGTGAATAAGCGCATCAATATTGACCTCGAGGAGTGTCTGATGGCTTTTCTGCCTCAGTCGGGTGGCGATGCGCTCAAAGTGGAAGGCACGGGCTCCTTTGAGGAGGATAGTTTCGTCGTGGAATGTGTTGGGTTGGAGTTGCAGAAGGAACTGTTCGGTGGAAGAGTAGAAGGTGGCTTCTGTCTGCGTGAAAAGCGCCTGTTGTCGGAGCAGGGCGGGTCCGATGGCTATCAGACGGTCGACATGGCGCGATTGAAGGAGCGAGGCGAGTTGGGCATATAGTTGCGGCTCGGGGATACCGGATTGAGGAATGTCGCTGATGATAAGCGTATGGCGGGGGTGCCGGTGGTGGTTGGCGAGGGTGTCGAGGGCTATGTCGAGTGAGGCTATATCGAGTGAATAGCTGTCGTTGATAAGGAGTGTGTTGTTAATTCCATCAAGGAGTTCAAGCCTCATGGAGACAGGCGCGAGCCGTGCACAGCGGTCTGCGATTTGAGCCGGTGTATAGCCGAGATAGAGCATGAGGGTGATGCAGTGCATTGCGTTTTCGCAAGAAGCACGGTCGGCAAAGGGAATGGTAACGGCGAAGGTGTCGGACGTGGAAGGTGTAGCGATGGTGAAGGTGGCGGTATTTGCGGTGAGTTGTGTTGACAGCAAGCGGACGTTGCTCTTGGAGGAGCTGCCCCAGGTATAGGTTTTTGAAGAGGCATACTGCTCGTTACAAATCAGCACATCGCTGTCTGCAAACAGTTGGAGTTTTTCTTCGGTCTTCTGTTCGCGCGAGAGGAAGCCTTCGTCATGGGCGGCACCGATGTTGGTCAGGATACCGATGGTGGGTTTGATAATGCGGGCGAGCGCCGACATTTCGCCGGGCTGGGAGATGCCAGCCTCGATGATGGCAAGGTCATGAGAGGCATTTATCTGCCAAAGGGAGAGTGGTACACCAATCTGGGAATTGTAGCTTTTGGGGCTGGCAGCCACATGACGGTCGGGAGAAAGCAGCTGGACGAGCCAATCTTTGACAATGGTTTTTCCATTGCTCCCCGTGATGCCTATCACAGGAATATTGAACTGCTGACGGTGGTGGGAGGCAATCTGTTGGAGAGCCTGGACAACATCATTGACCTGCCACAGGTTGATGTCGGAATAATTTACCTGATAAGGGTATGGTACAACGAATGAGCGGACTCCGCGACGATAAAGGTCATCAATATACCTGCATCCGGTATTGCGGGAGGTTGGGATAGCAAAAAAAAGCGTGTTTTGTGGGTCGGCAAGACGTCGGCTGTCGGTCAACAGATGAAGGATGTCGGCATCGGGTTGGGCCAACGATACCAAACGCGCACTAATGACGGTAGATATTTCTTGTACTTTCATTTTCAGTGTTTCAAGAGGTGGTGCCCAATACGGCATTGGAGGCAATTTTTGGTCGTGCAGTATTGACTGCCAAGTTGCAACAGAGCCTGACTTTCAGCTGCATTGGTAGGATTGAGGCCCACCTGCCGCCAACGACGAATGACGGCGTTGTTCTCCGGCGCAAGTTGTTGCAGAAGGTTAATGGCCTGTTCTTTGTATTGTTGCTGGCCAAGCTGACTTCCATAAACAAAAAGTAACGGCACCCATGCATTAATAATAACAAGGTCTGCCTGCATACGTCCCATGCGCTTGGGATGATTGTCGTTGGCCGGTTGGTCGAACTGATAGTGGCTATTCCAATAGGGTGCCGCCTGACAGCGGAAGAAATCCTCAAGTTGACGAAGGTCGGTTATCTGTAGCAACGAGGAGAAAAGGTTATTGGTCCGCGACAGAAGGTCTGCAAACTGACTGATGCGGATGGTAGGGAATGCGGAAGGGCGGATACGGTAGAATTTCCATAGGGCTCCGTCAATCGGATGAAGGTGCGCACCACTGCGGAGAGGCCCATAGTCAGCCTGCAGGGCCCGGGGGTACTCATCGTTGTGGAAGCCTTCCAACAGTCCTGCCTGACCCATCAACAAGGCTTCAAGGCGCTGGCGGTTGTCACGCCAACGAGCCAACAAACGCTGGTCGGTGGCTTTGGCAAGCAACTCGAAAGGAAGCGCATTGACTTTGCCACCGAAATAACGAGCCAGAAGCCAATAGCATGTCTGCACCCACACGCCGTGACTCTCCTCATGCAACCTACGTACCAGGGCTGCCTTTGCTTCAATACGTTCCACCGTGAGCCTGTCAAGATAAGAATGGATAATAAAATCAGGTACCTCATGGATACGGCTGCCACAAGGAATAGAATTCCCCTCGGCAGGCGCCATCAGGTAGTCGTAATTGGCCACTAAAGAAGGGTGCAGATAGTTCTTGACTTCCAGCGTCGGAGGCACCTTGCCATTGGCCTGCTGTATTTCCGCATCGTACTCATACACCACATGGAGGACAACATTGTTGTAGGCCGCATCAGTATCATGACGGTGACGATGCCAATCGGAGGTGCGGGTATGCACCTCGATATTGCCGGCCCACTCCACCTCGCCAATACGCACACGGGCATTGAAAAAATCGGGACCGGAATCATGATTGAGGTCACCGGCACGCAACACGACAACAGGCTGGCCATCGGTGGTGGTCAGCCCGCTGTCGAGCATTTGGTGTTGCCAGACGTAGTGTAGGAACGCCTCGGTCATCAGTTAAACATTTCTTTCATCTTGTCAAAGAAGCCTCGTTCCTGCTTGGTGGGATTAGGCGTGAAGTTCTCATGCTTCTGCAGCTCTTCAAGCGTTTTGCGCTCCTCTTTATTGAGGTTCTTGGGCACCCACACGTTGAGGCACACCAGCAAGTCTCCTCGTCCGTAGCCGTTCATAATGGGGAGGCCCTTGCCACGTAGCCGCACCACTCGACCCGAAGGGGTGCCGGGATCTATCTTTATCTTCACCTTGCCGTTGAGGGTGGGTATCTCAACCGATGCACCCAAGGCGGCTTCACTGAAGGTAATGAAAGCGTTGTAATAAAGGTTGGCATCTTGACGCTCGAAGACCTCGTGCTCCTGTTCTTCGACAAGGATAATCAAGTCTCCGGCAATACCGCCTCGAGGGGCTGCGTTTCCCTGCCCTTGCATGGCCAACTGCATGCCGTCCTGCACACCGGCGGGAATGTTGATTGTAATAATTTCGTCACTTTTGACAATACCGTCACCATGACAATCGTGGCACTTGTCCTTGATAGTACGGCCCTCACCGCCACAATGCGGGCAGGCACTCTGGGTCTGCATCATACCAAGAATGGTGCGCTTGGTTTCGGTCACGACACCACTGCCGTGGCAGTGGGGGCATGTCTCGGTCTTCCCGTCACGGGCACCGCTGCCGCCGCACGTCTTGCAGGGCACATATTTGCTCACTTTGATTTTCTTCTCACAGCCGCGGTCAATCTCTTCCAAGGTCAGTTTAACCTTGATACGCAGGTTGGTGCCACGCAGCACACGGCGTGCCGCACCACCGCCGCCACCAAAGCCGGTAAAGCCCGTGCGGAAACCGCCACCAAAGAGGTCGCCGAAAATACTGCCAAACTGCGAGAATATGTCGTCCATATTCATCCCTCCCTGGCCGTAGGCACCGTCGACACCAGCATGGCCGAATTGATCATAGCGGGCCTTCTTGTCGGGATTGCTCAGCACATCGTAGGCTTCAGCAGCCTCCTTGAACTTCTCCTCGGCCTCCTTGTCACCTGGGTTACGGTCGGGATGATATTGCAGGGCCAACTTACGGTAGGCCTTTTTCAGTTCTTCAGGCGTGGCGTTTTTATCAACGCCCAGCACTTCATAATAGTCTCTCTTTGCCATTGTTCATGTCCTCCTTTCAACAAGCAACAACCACCTTGGCGTAGCGCAGCACCTTGTCGTTGAGGTAGTAGCCTTTCTCCACCACGTCAACCACCAGCCCTTTCTGCTCGGGTGCCGGCGCAGGAATTTGCGTTACAGCCTCATGCATGGCTTCGTCAAACTTCTCCCCTTTCGCATCCATAGCCTTCAAGCCTTTCTGCTCAAGGATTTTCATCAACTTGTTATATATCAGTTTCACACCCTCGTCGTCGCCTGTGGCGGCCAAGGCGCGCTCAAAGTCATCCACCACCGGCAGGATGGCTTTCATCATCTCGCGGCTGCCATTGAGCAGCAGGTCGGCCTTCTCCACGTTGGTGCGCTTGCGATAGTTCTCATATTCGGAATACAACCGCAGGTATTTGTCATTCAACGTGGCCAATTTCTCGCCCATCTCCTGCAGTTTATCCTCATCGCTTTCAGCCTGTTCCTCTTGGGGGTCGGGCTGCTGTTCTTCGGCCTGTGGCAGTTCTTCTTGTTTGACGGTCTCCTCCGTCTCTGGGGTAGTATGTTCTTTTTTGCTCATTGCACTGTATATTTTATCTGACTATTTGATAGCAAAAAGACTGCCAATGGCAGTCCTACTGACATTTTGTCACCATATAAAGACATCTTCCGGCTTGCGAGGTCTGCGCTTTGTGAGCCATTGGAAGCCGGACAGCCGCTGCAGTTCCTCGGGCAAAACATCCACAGGATAGGTCTGCATGTCGGGCTTGTCATAGGTAACCACACGCACAGGAGCCCTCGTACTGTCGAAATAGATACGTATGGTAGTACCCACACCAGCATTGACACCAACCAACACTTCACGACCAAGACTGTCCTCCTCAGTGAGGTAGAACACCATCTGTGCATTGCCAATCACATCGGCATACAGAGGTTCTCCCTCTCGAAAGTAAACCACTCCTTGATGACCTTTCAACTGATTGAACTTCTCTCGGTCCACCTGCTGCACGGCAAAGCATCCGGTGCGCAGATAGGCCCGCTTGATACCTGTCGTGTCGTGCAGCAATTCAATGGTGTCAGCCACACATTGATAATGTTCGTACCACACCACAGGGTTCTTATAAAGCAGCAACGTCGAATCAGGGGCGGAGTAGAAGGCCGAGTCGCACATGGCCTGCGCATCGCGACGAAACACCTTCACATGATAGTGCGCACGGACATACTGCATCTGGTTGGCGCTGTCGTTGGTCACATGGACGGTATCAGCGTGGAGAAACAGCGAGTCGCCATTATCAATAAAAAGCACATGGGCACTGTCGGTAACGAATGAAAAACCTTCGGCCTGCGAGGTTTCACCATAGCGGCCCGTGCAGGTAATGTTGTTCACCGAGTCCACAATCACCACGTTGCCAAACGCTTTTCCATACTTCTTCACCTCGTCGTAATACAGTGTGTCACTGTCTATCATGCGGCCTTGATTGTCCACATGCGAAGCCTTGTAGGAGATGGCGAAACGCGTATCGGTATTATAGTCGCCCAACTCGCTGTAGATGGTCGACGAGTCGCTGTAGATGTGCGTCGCGTTATCAAAGTGGGCTATGGTAGTCGTGGTGTTGTAAATCAGCGTGTCGGTGACCAGACGCATGGTAGAGTCGGTGAGCACCACATTATTATAAATGTAGAACTCCTTGCGTTCCGAGTTGTATTCTCCCTGACGGCTGTCAAGCGTGCGGTCTTCGCTGGTGGCGTGACCCCATTCGGTGTAGTAGGCCGTGGCACGGTTGCGCTCATAGGTCAGGTGGTTGGCCAGCAACGTGGTGCCTCCGTCGATGAACACCACCGTGTCGGACCAAATATCCAGCACACGGGTATTCCCGTCGTAGTAGAGACGGTCACCATAGATAAAGGTGGTGTCGCTGAGTTCAATTACCACATGGCGGAAAGCCGTGAAGCTGTTGGCCGCAGTGTTGAAGTGCGCCGAGTCGGCGTGGAGGGTCATACCCTCATGCATGGCGGTGACACCGCGGTAGAGAATCCAGATATCGCTCACCTCCGGATCACGCGAACCCATGCCGGAGGTGTACTCTATCAACTTCTGAGCCTCGGCGCCAGCGCCGAGGCTCAGAAGGAATAATATAATCGCTATCTTCTTCAAGTGTCGATTATAATAATTAGTTCACGCGCGAACCCAAACGGTCCATGGCGCAGCGGAAACCAATCCACGAGGTGGACTTGTTCTGGTCGTAGTAGCGGCGGGTGCCCGACTGCAGGTAGTAGGCACGGTCTTTCCAGCTGCCACCCTTCACCACGCGCACCTTGTTGTTCACCAGCGACGAGGTGGGGTTCTCCTTCTGGTTGTCGCTGACGCGGCGGTACATGCGGTTGGTCGACTCGTCGTCGGGGCTCATGCCATTGTTGTCAACTTCTTCACCCTCTTCCTCCTCGAAGGACTCTTCGCCCTCTTCGGCATACTCTTCTTCCTCATCCTCCTGCTCGTCGCGCCAATTGTCGAGGTTCGACGCACGGTCGCCGTCCAGGTAGTTGACGTTGTTGGCCTGGCGGTAGTTGCGGCGGTTGGCCTGGAAGTCAACCTCTTTGTAGCGCATCTGGCCGTCATCGCCAATGAAGACCTCATTGTCCTCGTCAAGCTCAGGCGTGCGGTAGATGTTACCACGATAGGGGTCGAGGTCGTCGGCACCCGTGGGGGCGACGGTCTTACGATAGACATCCATGCACCACTCGCTCACGTTGCCGGCCATGTTGTACAGACCGTAGTCGTTGGGGAAGTACCACTTCACGGGGCAGGTGTAGTCCCAGCCATCGTTCAGGTTGCCGGCCACACCCATAGCGTCGCCACGCGAACGCTTGAAGTTGGCCAGGAACTGACCGTAGTATTTCTTGTTGGCCGAGCGCAGGCTCTGTCCGTTCCACGGATAGGTCTTGTGCTCGGTGACGCGCTCGTCGTAGGTGTTGCCCACCAGACCCAGAGCGGCGAACTCCCACTCGGCCTCGGTCGGCAGTCGATAGTAGGGATACAGGATGCCGTCGGCCTTGCGCACCTGACGCTCCTCGCCACCATTGGCGGGGTTGAGGTCGTTGAGGCCCTTGCGGGTCTCGCCCTCATAGCGGCCAGCCAGATAGACATCGGTCTGGAAAGCATTGGTACCCAGGTTCTCCTGGTCAAGCAGGATGATACCCCTATCGACCAGCACCTTCTCGTTCACGCGGTCGGTACGCCAGGTGCAGTACTGCTGAGCCTGCTCCCAGGTGACACCCACCACGGGATAGTCGGCATAGTTGGGGCTGCGGAGGTAGTAGTCCACAAAGCCCTCGCGCCAAGCCAAGCGGTCGCGCCAGCAGGCGGTGTCGGGCATGATGGCGGCCACCTTCTCGGGATATTCCTCACCGTAGGCGCGCTCCATCCAATAGATGAACTCGCAGTAGTCAAGATTGCTCACCTCGCACTCGTCCATATAGAACGACGACACGGTGACGGTGTGCGGGTTGTTGTTCCACGTGTAGCGCGGATCCTCGGTCACGTGGCCCATGACGAAACTCCCCCCCTCGATGAACACCAGGCCGGGAGCTGCGCCTTGCTCGGGGTTACCCGTCACATCAAAGCCACCCCAATTGGGGTCATTGTATTTCCAACCCGTCGTGGCCGAACGGCCGCCACTGTTGGAACATCCCGCCAGCAGCAGCGTCGCTGCCAGCACCATCCATGAAAATCTGAAAATCTTCATATCTTTATTTTTGTATTTTATTCCTTACTTATTGTTCCCTATATAACGCAACTTTGCGTTTTTTGTTTCATCCAATCTTTAGAACGACGGGCAGCGGATGGCCTTCACCTTCTTCTTCTGCTCGGGCACAGGCAGCATGATGCCTGCCGTAACCTCGTGTGAACCAGCGGTGCTGTTGGCCAATTTTGACACCGTCACATCATAGCTGTAGCCCACCTTGAAGTAGTCCTGCTGCACGCCCACCTGGAAGATGAATGCGTCGGCATTGTTCAGGCCGTTGCGGAACCACACACCCACCAGGAAGGGCATCCAATCCAGGTAGAGACCGTAGTTGAAATAGTGGAAACCGCCCTGGTACTGATAGACCAGATTGGGCGAAATGATGGGGGTGCCGAGCAGGATGGACGACTGACGGCGCTCCTCTTCGGCCACATTGATAAATCCGCCGCCGTGGACAGTGAACTTCATCTTCACGCGGTCCTCCGAGTAGAAGCCCTGGTTGGGCTGCGTCAGGTGCGCTGCCGCCAGACCGGCATACCACTTCGAACCCGAAACCACCACACCGGCGTTGAAGTCGGCAGCCCACATGCTGGTGCTGGCCGGCGCCTGGGCACCGGTATTGTAGGTGAAGCCAAGCTCGGGGTCGATCTGGTCGGGGAAACGCAAATACTCAGAGTTCCAATCGAGTGCATTGTTGACGAGCGTAGCCTGCAGACCGGCACTGATGTAAATCTCGCGCGCCAGCTGGAAACGGAAGGCATACATCGCGCCCACCGACGTGGTGCGCAGGATGCCGTGGTCGCCCTGACGGTCGTTCATCACAATGACACCCACACCGCCGTGCAGGTCCTCGAAGTATTGGTCATACGAGGCAGACACCGTGGTGAAGGCGCTCACCAGACCGGGCCATTGCGCACGGTAGGTCATGGAAATGCGCGGTGCGATGGCCGAGCCGGCAAGACCCGGGTTGAGATAAAGTGGGTTGGCGTAGAATTGGGAGAAACCGATGTCCTGTGCTCCGGCCGTCGCCGATGCCAGCAGCAATGCTCCTGCAAGCACACCTTTCAGTCTCATTTTTAGATGCTTTTTTAACATATTATTGGCCAATTATCAAAACGCAATATTACGAATATTTTTTGAAATAACAATATTTTTAGCAAAATTAATTTACAACCAACTGTATATCAACACAATATTTTTTGCACAAAAACACTCCAAAGGCCCGCAAAAACCTGTCCCAGAGCCTCTTTTTACAGAAAATTGCCCTCTTTGCCAATCACATTTTGCACGCGCTCAACCCCTGCCCTTCCCGCCCCACGACAGACAAAAATCGGGGTCCGAAGCACCCCAAAAAACGACCTCATGGCACCCCCTTTTTCGACCCCGAAAACACAAAAAACACCCCCTTCGGGACAAAACCGCACAAACGCCTGTTCTACACCGCCTTATCTCCGACCGCAGTCGGACTTCAGTCGGACCACAGTCGGACATGAGTCGGACATGGGTCGGACAAAAAAGGGAGTTTTCCGGAGCACTTTCAGTCCGATTTGGCCGATTGAAAAATTAGTTGTATCTTTGCAGTGCAATTCGTGACAGCAACGACCATGAAGAACACACTCATTATCACCGCCGCAGCCCTCGTCTTGGTGGCCTGCACGGCTCCGACACCAAAGCCCTATGGTCCGGTGCCGACCGATGCCCAGCTGGCATGGCAACGCATGGAAATCAACATGTTCTGCCACTTTGGACCCAACACCTTCACGGGAGCCGAATGGGGCACGGGGCAGGAGGCCGAGGAGGTGTTCGCCCCCACGGCGCTGGACTGCCGCCAATGGGTCGACGTGGCCGAACAGGCCGGCATGGGCGGCATCATCCTCACCGCCAAGCACCACGACGGGTTCTGCCTGTGGCCCAGCGCGTACAGCACACATACCGTTCCCGACTCCCTCGACGTACTTCGCGCCTTTGTCGACGCCTGCAAGGGCAAGGTGAAGGCCGGCGTATACATCTCGCCCTGGGACCGCAACCATCCCGCCTATGGAACCGAGGAATACAACACCGTATTCTCCAACACCTTAAGAGAGGTACACACACAATACGGACCTTTCTTCGAGCAGTGGTTCGACGGTGCCTGCGGCGAGGGTCCCAACGGCAAAAAGCAGCACTACGATTGGCCCCGTTTCATGCAGACCGTCAGCGAGATAAACCCGCAGTGCGTCATCTTCAGCGACATAGGCCCCGGCTGCCGTTGGGTGGGCAACGAGCAAGGGCATTGCGGCGAGCCCTGTTGGAGCACCCTCAACGCCGAGGGGGCGACTCCCAGCGACAACAAACCGCAGCCCAGCGAATTGGAGACCGGCCACCAAGGCGGTTCCAAATGGGTCCCCGCTGAGGTCGACGTGAGCATCCGTCCTGGCTGGTTTTGGCATGCCGACGAGCACCCCAAGACGGTGGATGAGTTGATGGAAATATACTATAACAGCGTGGGCCGCAACGGCCTGCTGCTGCTCAATGTGCCGCCCGACGACCGCGGCCGCATCCCCGCCGAAGACAGTGCCGTGCTGGTGGCCTTCCGTGCCGAAAGGGACCGCATCTTCTCGAAAGACCTCGCACAAGGTGCCGTGGTTAAGGCCTATTGCGAATACGGCGACAGATTAAAGGATAAAACAGACCGACGTCACCCCGCATCAAACCTGACGGACACAGCCTATCACACCTTCTGGACGATACAAGGGAATGACACCTCTCACATTGAGCTGATTGTCAACCTGCCGGAGGTACAAGAGATTGACATGGTGATGCTTCAGGAATATATCCCACTTGGACAACGTGTTACCAAGTTCTGTATTTTGTATGCAGACCCCAATTACAACGGCGGCATGATAATTGCGGAAGGCACCACCATAGGCTACAAACGCATTATACGGTTTCCTTTCCCCATACGCACCAGCACATTATCCATTTACATTGTACACGCCCTCGCACCCCCAATTCTTAACCGCATAGCACTCTATAACTCCAAAGCCCAATGAAACGCATACTGACATTATTTTTCATTTTTCACTTTTCATTTTTCACTTTGTCGGCCCAAGAGTTGCCGCAGGGTTATTTCCGCAACCCACTGGACAGCGACATAGGTCTCTCGGCCACCTTCGCCGAGTTCCGCACGGGCCACTTCCATTCGGGCCTCGACATGCGCACCGGCGGCGCCGTGGGCAAGCCCGTCTACGCCGCAGCCGACGGCTATGTGGCCAAGGTAAGCATCTCGCCCTGGGGCGGCGGCAAGATACTCTACATCAAGCACCCCAACGGCTACACCACGGTCTATATGCACCTCAACGGCTATGCCGGCGCCATCGGCAAGGCGGTGCTGCGCGAACACTACGCCCAGAAAAGCTACAGCATCAGCAAGCTATTCGGCCCAAACGAACTGCCCGTCAAGAAGGGGCAACTTGTGGCCTACAGCGGCAACACCGGCGGCAGCGGCGGGCCGCACCTGCACTTCGAGATACGGCGCGGCGGCGCGGCCGACCTGCACACCCACTCCACCACCATCAACCCGCTGCACTTCGGCCTCCCCTACACCGACAACATCAAGCCCGTCATCCGCGGCCTGCGCATCTACCCTGAAGGGGGTGAAGGCTATGAGGTGGGCAAGGACAACACTGTCAGCGTCAGCGGTCCCTTCCACCTCGGCATCTACGCTACCGACGCCGCCGAAGGCTCCACCGCTAAGAACGGTCCCGACCGTGTGGAGGTCTACCTCGACGGCACGCTCTTCTTCCTCTACACCACCGAGGCCGTGCCCATCGACAGCAGTCGAATGGTGAACGCCTTGCTCGACTACCCGCTCTTTGCCCGCTCTCGCCAGGCCTACCTGCTGACACGCGCCCTGCCAGGGGCCGAAGGACCTTGGGTGCCGGTGCGCATGGGCGACGGCATTTTCCGACTCAAGGCCGGCTCGACGCACCACATCGGCGTCAAGGTATACGACATCGCGGGCAACTGCGCCGAGCGCGTGGTGACGGTCACCTCCAATCCGAATATTCAGAATACTCCGAATAATCCGAATACTCAGAACACCCAGCCCATCATTTACAACCAGCCCTTCGACTATCAGCAATCCCTTTTCTCCATCCATCTTTCTCCTTTCACTTTATATGCCGACGACCGCCTGCGTTGCGAGACCGAGGGCAAGACGGTGACCATCCAGCCTACGGTCAACGACATACCGCCGCACCAATACTACAGCCTGAGCATCAAAGGGTCGCTGCCGGGCGTACCGGCTGAAAAGACGGTGGTTGCGCTTGTGTATAGGAAACCCGGAAGCTTCAAATACACCGCCCACAAGACCACCCACGCCGACGGTTGGCACACGGCCCAGGTGCGCGATTGGGGCGAGTTCACCCTCGCTGCCGACACTACAGCCCCCGGCGCCTACCCTATCAACTTCAAGGATTGGGCTCCCCTCAAAGGCTCCACAATGAAAGTGAAGATATTCGACGACCTAGCTGGCGTGGAGACCTACCACTGCTACCTCAACGGGCAGTGGATATTAGGCGAATACGACGGCAAGACTGCCACCGTCACCATTGACGCCAGCGGCAAGTTGAAGAGCGGCACCAACCGCCTGCGCATTACCGTCACCGACGGTGCCGGCAACACCACCGACGTAACCTGGACCGTGACAAAATAAAGAAAGGCACCCTGATGGGTGCCTTTTCTTTTTGTTCCGTATGGTCTTATGCCTTGCAGGCTTTCAGCTCCTCGTAGAACTTGGCGTGCGAGGCCTCGATGTAGGGCTGCAGCCAGAGGAAGCCGATGCCCAGCGTGAAGAGGCAGAGGATTGCCCAGCCGATAAAGCTGAGGTCCATGCAGAAGAGTTTCCACTTGTAGCCCTTCATCATCATGCGGCTTTCATGGATGCAGTCGTCGGCATCCAGGTCGGGCCGGTCATATGCGATGTAGGGCGTCATGGCGTAGGAGTAGCCCTTGATGATACCAGGGATGATAAGCAACAAGGACCACAGCAGGATGTAGAGCGTCATCAGCAACGAGGTGCCGAGGTAGCGGCCATATTGACCAAAGATGTCGAATTGGTCACCCACCATCTCGCTACTGTCCTCACCGCGCACCAGACGCAGGAAGCAGAGCATGAAGCCGAACTCCAGCGGGCAAACAACCAGCAGACCCGCCAAGGGAATGGAACCGGCGGCACCTGTGATGAGGGTGAAGACCAGCGTAGCCAGCACGGCCTGGACCCAATTGCCCTTCAGCGCGTAGCGCGCCGCACGGCGTATCTCACGGTTGCGCGGCATAGTTTTAACTTCGTCCATAGCAATCATCCTTTCTCGTTATAGTCGGCGTTCAGCAGGTTCATAGCCTTGAAGAACTTGTGGTAGAAAATGAACGGTCCTATCAGAATAAGGGTTCCAAAGAAGCCCCAGCCCCAATAGGTGCCAGCGCCAAACTTGTAGTCAATGTTGCGACGGGTCAGTTCATCATCCATACGGCCACAAAGCATCGAGTACCAGATAAGGCTGAAAATGCCTGCCGTTATCGGCGTCAGGAGGAAGAAGACAAGGCAATAGTGCAGGGTCTTCTTGTGATCATAAGGACCGGCCACCTTGTTGATTTCACTCGACACATGCGAGAGGCATACGATGGCGTAGATGCCCAATGTGATGATCGAGAGCAGGATAAACTTCAGTAAACCACGGTTGGTACGAAGTTTTACGACAGGAGCCTGATTTTGGGTATTGGCGTCTTCCATAATGAATGAATATTGATTGGTTATACTTTACTCAAATGACTTAATGGCTTCCTTGATGAGTTCCATAGCCTCACGCAGCTGTTCTTCGGTGATGCACAGTGGGGGGGCAAAGCGGATGATGTGCTGGTGGGTGGGTTTGGCCAGCACGCCGAGGTCGCGCATCTTCAGGCAGACATCCCAAGCCTCCTTGCCGTTGTGGGGCTTGATGATAATGGCGTTGAGCAGGCCTTTGCCGCGCACCTTCTCAATCATCGGGCTCTTGAAGTTGGTCATCTCCTCGCGGAAAATCTTGCCGAGGCGCTCGGCGTTCTCCATGAGGTGCTCCTCCTTGATCACCTGCAGGGCGGCGATGGAGACCTTGGCGGCGATGGGGTTGCCACCAAAGGTGGAGCCATGTTCACCAGGCTTAATATTGAGCATGATGTCGTCGTCGGCCAACACAGCACTGACGGGCATCACGCCGCCACCGAGGGCCTTACCGAGGATGAGGATATCGGGACGCACATTCTCGTGGTCGCAGGCCAGCATACGGCCGGTGCGGGCAATACCGCTCTGCACCTCGTCGGCCATGAAGAGCACGTTATACTTCTTACAGATGTCGTAGCATTTCTTCAGGTAGCCATCATCCGGCACATAGACGCCAGCCTCACCCTGGATGGGTTCGAGGAGGAAACCGGCCACCTTCTTGCCATGCTCAGCGAGACATTTCTCGAGGGCGTCGGGGTCGTTGTAGGGAATACGGATGAAACCAGGAGTCATGGGGCCGTAGTTGGCGTAGCTCTCGGGGTCGTTGCTCATGGTAATGATGGTGATGGTGCGGCCGTGGAAGTTACCTTCGCAGCAGACAATCATCACTTCGTCGTTGGGGATGCCTTTCTTCACCACACCCCAGCGGCGTGCCAGCTTCAAGGCGGTCTCGTCGGCCTCGGCACCGGTGTTCATAGGCAACACCTTCTCATAGCCGAAATACTCAGTGACATACTTCTCCCACTCACCCAAGCAGTTGTTGTAGAAAGCACGGCTGCTGAGGGTCAGCTCGTGAGCCTGGTCGCACATAGCCTTGACAATCTTCGGGTGGCAGTGGCCTTGGTTGACAGCACTGTAGGCCGAGAGGAAGTCGAAGTACTTCTTGCCTTCGCAGTCCCACACAAAAGCGCCCTCGCCTTTGGCGAGAACGACGGGCAGCGGATGATAGTTATGGGCGCCGTATTTGGCTTCCATCTCCATGAATTGTTCTGATTTTGTCATAGTGATATCTATTTATACTGTTAATTATTGTTATTCTAATTATTTTGGACAAGTCTTACGGAGCCACCGTTGCATTGGCGGTTATTGAACATGCCTTGAGTACCCGCATCGAAGCGCAGTATCCACGCGTCGGTCGTGCCGTTGGCCGTGGACGACCAGTAAAAGCCACAGAAACTGACATCGTAGATCTCTCCATTGCAGCCGCGGTAACCCGGCGCTGTCATTATGATATGCTTCCCGTTAGGACCGGTGACCTTGAAGCCTTCCCGCGTCCATGTCCATTGGCACTCGGTCTTGAGCTCATTCAATTGGTCTTTCGTGGGCACCATGCCTCCGAAGGCGGCAATGGCCTCCTCATAGGTGTAGAAGCCAAAATCGGGGTCATTGGGGTTTAACTCGTTCTCATTTTTCCACTTCGTGCCGCTCGGGAGGCCCAAATCGACACAACCTTCCAGCACCGTCGTGCCCGGTTGTTCTCCGCTGGCCACAGGTTTTTCTTTTGTGCAACCATGTACTACACAAAACATTAACACCGCCAGAGGCACCAAGCCAAACAAAGAAATCCTTTTCATATTTTCCAATCTTTTTGCTTTCAAAATCCGCTGCAAAGATACACAATATTTTCCAACGGGCAAAATTATTTTGCATGCAGCACACTATTTCTTAGTATTACAGCGTTATCTGTTCTGAATGAGCAACAAAGATTACATCATCTTGCAAGTGTCCAATTTGACGGTCGCCTTCAATGGCAGGACGGTGGTGGAGGACATCAGTTACACGCTGCAGCGGGGCCGCACGCTGGGCATTGTGGGCGAAAGCGGAAGCGGTAAAAGCGTCAGCAGCCTGGCCCTCATGGGACTACTGCCCAAACAGGCCACCGTCAACGGCAGCGCACGGCTTGGCGACACCGACTTGCTCACCCTCGACGAAGCGGGCTTCCGCGACATCCGAGGCAAGCGTATCAGCATGATTTTCCAGGAGCCAATGACTTCGCTCAACCCTGTGCAGAAATGCGGCGAGCAGGTGATGGAAATGATGAAATCCCATCAGAGTACTCAGAATACTCGGAACATTCTAAAAGAGAAAGTCATAGAGCTTTTCAAGGAAGTGCTTCTCCCCCGCCCCGAAAAGATATTCGACAGCTATCCGCATGAAATCAGCGGCGGCCAGAAACAGCGCGTGATGATTGCCATGGCGCTCATCAACCACCCCGACATCCTCATCGCCGACGAACCCACCACAGCCCTTGACGTGACGGTGCAGAAGACCATCCTCGAGCTGCTGCGCGACCTGCAACACAAACACGGCATCAGCATCATATTCATCAGCCACGACCTCGGCGTCATCAGCCAGATTGCCGACGACATTCTGGTGATGTACCGCGGCCACGCGGTGGAGCAAGGCCCCGCCGACGAGATACTGCACAATCCGCGCAAACCCTACACCAAAGGTCTGCTGGCCTGCCGACCGCCGATGGACAGCCGCCCCCACAGACTGCCTACAGTGGAAGACTATCTAAGCGGAGAACGGAAAACAGAAAACGGGGAACAGGCCGACACATCCGAAAATCCTCCTCTCCCCTCTCTCCACACTCCTCTTATCACCGTCAAGGACCTGACGGTCACCTACACGCTCAAACGTAGCCTCTTCGGCAAGCCTTTGCAGACACTGAAGGGGGTCGACGGTGTGAGCTTCGACATCCGCGAGGGTGAGACCATTGGCCTGGTGGGCGAGAGCGGATGCGGAAAAAGCACCCTCGGACGCGCCCTGCTGCGCCTCATTGACCACAGCGACGGCAGCATCAGCTATCGCGGTCGCCCACTCGACACCCTCAGCGACAAGGACATGCGTGCCCTGCGTCCTAAGCTACAGATTATCTTCCAGGACCCCTATTCCTCCCTCAACCCAAGGATAACGATAGGCGAGGCAATAGCCGAGCCGCTCAAAGTGCACCGGAGTATTCTGAATAATCAGAGTAATCCGACAACTCCGAAAAACACTGTCATCGGGCTCATGGAGCAAGTGGGCCTACAGCCCGATTGGTACAACCGCTACCCTCACGAACTCAGCGGCGGCCAGCGCCAGCGCGTCTGCATTGCCCGCGCCCTCATCCTGCAACCCGAGCTGGTGGTCTGCGACGAGAGCGTGTCGGCACTCGACGTGTCGGTCCAGGCCCAGGTGCTCAACCTGCTCAACGACCTCAAGGAGCACTACGGCTTCACCTACCTTTTCATCACCCACGACCTGGGCGTCGTGCACTACATGGCCGACCGCATCATGGTGATGCAAAAAGGAAAGGTCGTCGAAAGCGGAACTCCCGACGACCTGTTCAACCATCCGCAGACGGACTATACCCGAACCCTGCTGGATGCCATTCCAAAGATTTAGCTTTTTTTAGCGGCGCTTCTTGCTCGCCTCCTTGGCCTCGACGGTCATGGTGGCGTGCGGCACAATCATCAGGCGCTCCTTGGGGATGAGCTTGCCTGTGGCTTGGCAGATGCCGTAGGTGCCGTTCTCAATGCGTATAAGGGCTGCGCGCAGGTCACGGATAAACTTCTGCTGACGCGCGGCAAGCTTCTGGTTCTCTTCTTTGAGCAGCACATTGCTACCCTCCTCAAGGGTCTTGAAAGTGGGAGCGGTGTCGCTAACATCGTTCTCGCTGCCGGCCACGGCCTGCTGCAACATCTCCAGGTCCTTCTCGGCCTTGGCAATCTTATCAAGTATCAAGGTCTTGAACTCCTGCAGCTCCTCGGGGGAGTAGCGGTTTTTCTCGACGGCGGGTGCTTTTTTCTTTTCCATGACGGTTGCAAATTTTTTGCAAAGGTATACAAATATATCCAATCCTTGGAAAAAATAATTTTAACACTGATTGTTGATATCGCCAAGATACAAGTCTATCAACCCGTTAGGTGCCGTGATGAAGATTGTTTTTAACTTTCTGTCCACCTTGTCGATGACGGGGTCGATGACGGGGACAAGCACCTCGGTACCGTTTTTCATTATCTGGAACAGCGGCTGGGCGGGATACTCAATCACCTGCTCGATGGTGCCGATGTCGCCGTAGACACTGTCCACCACGCGGAAGCCCACCACCTCGTGGAAGTAGAACTTGTTGCCGTCGAGTTTGGGCAGCATGTCGAGCGGCAGGTACAGGTCGCGACCACAGAGGGCTGCGGCCTGTTCGGGCGTGAGGTCCTCGAAGGTCACCACGGCCTTGTTGCCGTTCAGACTGTCAATGCGGAAGAAATAGGGCACCAGCTGTCCCTTGACCTCCACAAAGGCCGAGTCGAGCGTGGCGTAGTCCTCCGGCTCGTCCACGTCGAGAAAAAGCATCACCTGCCCCTTCACGCCCCACGGCTTGGTCACCCGTCCCAGACAATAGCAATCCTTGATTTCCATAACAAATTAAGAATTAATAATTTAAAATTAAAAATTTCTACCTTTGACACCCTATACAAAAAAGAATTAAGAACCATGCAACGCACAATTCTTAATTCTAAGTTTTTAATTTTTAACTCCTTATTAAGCCTCGGCAGGAGCCTCGGTCTCGGCAGCGGCCTCACCGTTCTCGGCAGCCTCTTCAGCAGCCTTGGCGGCAGCAGCGGCCTCGGCGGCAGCCTGACGCTTGGCGGCGATGGCGGCAGCCTTGGTCTCGTTGACCTTCTTCTCGGCTTCCATACGGGCCTTGCGGGTGTTGCGGGCATCGTTCTCGACGTCGCTCTTCTTGCTGTTGATCTTGGCCTCCTTGGCCTGGAGCCACTCGTTGAAGCGCACATCGGCCGTCTCCTGGCTGATGGCACCCTTCTCGACGCCAATCTGCAGGTGGCGGCGGAGCAGGACTCCCTTGTAGGACAATATGCGACGCACGGTGTCGCTCGGTTGGGCACCATTCTTCACCCATTCGACAGCGCGGTCGAAGTTCAGGTCGATGGTGGCGGGGTTGGTCAGCGGATTGTAGGTGCCAAGCTTCTCGATAAATCTTCCATCACGAGGTGCACGACCATCCGCAACAACGATGTGGTAGAAGGGTTGATTCTTCTTACCATGACGCTGCAATCTAATTCTTGCTGGCATAATTGCTTAATTTTTAATTGTTTATTAATACTTTGCTGTTAAATAACAGACTGCAAAGATACAACTATTTCCGAAACTGACAAAATATTTTTTTCACCTCCCACGAAAAGTGGTCCGACCATCACCGACCGACACACCCCTCATGAATGTTAATTTTATGTTAAATTTTAACCAAACAGCCCCCAAAAAGGTACTTTTATAACATCCTGTAAATCAGCACCACCTCCGACTCATGTCCGACTGAAGTCCGACTCAACTCCGACCCATCTCCGACCGCAGTCGGACAAAAGGCGTTTTTCGTGCGTCGTTGACACAATTTTTTTCGCGCTTCATCGTTATGCCGAAAATGCGCGTTAAAAATTATTAATACTATCAATATGAGCCTCATCAAATCCATTTCGGGCATCCGCGGCACCATCGGCGGACCCGCAGGCGAGGGCCTGACCCCCCTCGACGTTGTCAAGTTCACTTCCGCTTTTGCAACCTTCTTGAAGAACGCCAACCCTGGACGCCGCTTGCGTCTGGCCGTGGGCCGCGACGCACGTCTCTCGGGCGCCATGGTTGACCGCCTGGTGGTCGGCACCCTGCAGGGCATGGGCGTCGACGTGCTCGAGACCGATCTCAGCACCACCCCCACCACCGAGATGACCGTCATCGACGGCCACTGCGACGGCGGCATCATCATCACCGCCAGCCACAACCCCAAGCATTGGAACGCCCTCAAGCTGCTCAATGCCAAGGGCGAATTTATCTCCGATGCCGAAGGCAAGGAGGTGCTTCACATCGCCGAGGTCGGCAATGTGGATTTTGCCGAGGTCGACGACCTGGGCCAGGTCACCGTCGAGGAGGACTGGATTGACCGCCACATCGAGCGCGTACTCGGCCTGCAACTCGTTGACGTCGAAGCCATCCGCAAGGCTAACTTCAAGGTGGCTGTGGATGCCGTCAACTCCACCGGCGGCCTCGCCATCCCGCGCCTGCTGCGCCGCCTCGGCGTGGAGCAGGTGGTGGAACTCAACGGCGAGCCCACAGGTCATTTTGCCCACAACCCTGAGCCCATTCCTCAGAACCTCAATCAGATAAGCGACTGCGTGCGCGACAACCACTGCGACCTGGGCATCGTGGTCGACCCCGACGTGGACCGTTTAGCCCTGGTATGCGAGACCGGCGACATGTTCGGCGAAGAGTACACGCTGGTCAGCGTGGCCGACTACGTGCTGCAACACACGCCCGGCAACACGGTGAGCAACCTCAGCAGCAGCCGTGCCCTGCGCGATGTGACACGCCGCTATGCCGGCTGCGAGTACAACGCCGCTGCGGTGGGCGAGGTCAACGTCACCACCCTGATGCGCTCCACCGGCGCCGTCATAGGCGGCGAAGGCAACGGCGGCGTCATATACCCCGCCCTGCACTACGGCCGCGACGCCCTGGTGGGCGTGGCCCTCTTCCTCACACTGCTGGCCAAGCGCGGCATGAAGGTGAGCGAACTGCGCAAGACCTATCCCGAATACATCATCAGCAAGAACCGCAAGGACCTG
>JAFZKV010000026.1 GCA_017551765.1 Bacteroidales bacterium | reverse complement strand
GGTGGATGATGCCGTCGATGTGCTCGTCCTGCATCAGCTTGTAGACACCGTCGAAGTCGCAGATGTCCATGCGGACGAACTTATAGTTGGGCTTGTTCTCAATGTCCTTGAGGTTGGCCAGGTTGCCGGCGTAGGTCAGCTTGTCGAGGTTGATAATCTTGTACTGCGGGTACTTGTTGACAAACAGCCGTACCACATGGCTCCCGATAAATCCGGCTCCGCCGGTGATGATGATATTCATGATGTCTGTATATTTGTCCGAATAACGTGGCATTATGTAATAATATTGTGAAATATTTCCCTACTATTGTCAGATTTCGTCGAAAAGTTGTGTATTATATTAGTAGAAGGACATTAAAACTACAGAACAATGAAGACAACGAAAAGGATTTTATCAATGGCCGCAACAGTCTTGCTGCTGGCAGGCATGGCGGCATGCAGCAAAGACGAAGCAGCTCCTACCACACAGCAGACAGGCCCCACTTCTCCCTACGCGGAGAAGATTGTGGGTCGTTGGAACCTGGAAATGGTGGATGACTATGTGCCCAATTTCCTCAGTGTTACGACAACCGTCTGGGATTTCACACCAGAAGGGGAGTGGGGACAAACTATAGTATATGATGACGGTGTCCACTATGACTCCATTGTCAATAGTGCCGTTTATTTGTTCGTCAGCGAGGATTCTGTTCAATTGGTGTATGAAGGGTCCGATGGAACGGATGGGTTTGTTGTATTGCAATGTGACAATAATACCCTTTACACCCGAGGATGGTATGCCCAAAACCAAAGCTACTACACCTATACTTTTAGTCGTATGTGATATTTCCTGAAAAAAGCGTATCTTTGCATCCGCTTAGATGAACCGTTCAGACGCATACACCGCCCTGCTTATGCGCCACCGCACCATGCTGTGGCGCATGTGTCGTGTCCATGCCCTCGGCGACCGTGCCCGCTGTTGTGACTTTTTGCAGGAGGTCTCTATTGCTCTTTGGCTCAACTTCGACAAGTTGCGGCCCGACGCCACACCGCACCAGGAGCGCGCCTGGGTGCGCTGGCAGGCACGGTCGGTGTTCGACCAGATTAAGCGCCGCCATCAGTTGCCTACCGAGCCGATTACAGATGCCTTGTCAGACAATTTGTCTGATGAAGACCCCCTTTGTAGAATGGAGTTGCTCGATGACTTGCTTTCTGCCCTTGAGCCCGACGAGCAACGCATGATGCAGTTGTACCTGAAAGGGTACCACGCCGACGAGATCGGCAAGCACATGGGGCTTAGCCGTAATGCTGTATATCAGCGTATGCATCGTGCTGTGCAGAAAATGAGGCGTGTGGTAATGATACTCTTCTTGCTGTTGCTCACCTCGGCGGTGGCCGTTGCGGTAGTGCCGCAGTGGCGACACTTTGTCTTCGGCAGCAGCAAGTCTGAAGAGACGGTCATTGACACCACCCCCGTACAGCCCCAGAAAGAGCCTCCCGTCGAGGTTCCACCGACAGACACTATTGTCTGCATGGTGGGTAGCGTAGTTCATCCTGTAAGGGAAACGTTGCAGCACATGTCGCCGATGGTCGTACCTGATATTCCTGTTGAGATGCAGCCGTTGCCAGACCCCGGCAAAGTGACTGTCAAGGTCGATGGCAACATTCTCACCGTTAGTGGCGCCAAGGATGAGATGGTGCGGGTGTACGATATGCACGGCAACCTTCTGGCATCGCAACCCTGCGACGGTTTCTGCGTCATCAGCCTTTTCCCTAGCACCGATTGCCTTGCCTGTGAGCGCAGTTATTACCAATTACGCATCGGCTCCCGCCCTGCACTGCTGCTGAAACTATAATAAAACAGCACTGGCGTATGATGCTGGTGCTGTTGTTGGTGTAGGATGTCCTGTGGTGTTATATCATCTCTACCGAGCGCTTGAGGAAGCGGCTGAGGGCTTCGCCTTTCAGCAGGCCGTTGCCCAGGAGGGCCAGGTCGGTGAGCTGGTGGACGAGTTCCTTCTGCTTCTCGCTGTCGGTCTCGTTGAGGACGCGGCTGATAAGCGGGTGGTTGATGTTGACGACGAGGTTGTAGCTCTCCGGCAACTCGCCGTAGAAGCCCATGCCGCCGCCCGAGGTCTGCGCCATCTCGCGGTAACGGCGCATGAACTCGCTCTGCGTCACCTGCATAGGGGCGTCGTTGCTCTCGAGGCTCTCCAGCTGCACGGTGAACTTCTGCTTGTCAATCTCGCCCTCGATGATGGGCTGCAGTTTCTCTTTCTCCTCCTTGCTGAGCTTCTCGGGGATATTGTCGTCATGGGGGATGAGTTTCTCCACCGTGTCGCTGTCCACGCGGACGAAGCGGCTCTTCTCGATCTTCTGCTCCAGCAGGTTGATGAAGTGGCTTTCCAGCGGGCTGTCCATCAGCAGTACATCGTAGCCCTTGGCTTTTGCCTTCTCGATGTAGGCGTGCTCTTCCTCGGCATCGCTGGCGTAGAGGTAGCAGACGGTCTTGTCCTTGTCGGTCTGCAGGGCCTTGATTTTCTCGCGGTAGGAGTCTAATGTATAGTATGTTCCGTCCACGCCCTTCAGCAGGTAGAACTTCATGGCGCGCTCGCAGAACTTCTCATCCGTCAGCATGCCGTACTGTACAAAGATTTTAATATCATCCCATTTGTCTTCCAATGCACTCTTTTCCTCACCCTCTTTCTTTTTTGACATTTCTTCTAATTTATCCGTCACCTTCTTGCTAATGTGGGTGGAGATTTTCTTCACATTGGCGTCGCTCTGCAGGTAGGAGCGGCTGACATTCAGCGGGATGTCCGGCGAGTCGAGTACGCCGTGCAGCAGCATCAGGTAGTCGGGCACCACGCCTTCCACCTGGTCGGTGACAAACACCTGGTTACAGTAGAGCTGAATCTTGTTGCGGTTGGGGTCGATGGTCTTGCGCACCTTCGGGAAGTAGAGGATACCCGTCAGGTTGAAGGGGTAGTCAACGTTCAGATGTATCTGGAACAGTGGCTCCTCGAAGTTCATGGGGAACAGCTCGTGGTAGAACTTTTTGTAGTCTTCGTCGGTGAGGCTGCTGGGCGCTTTCTTCCAAGCCGGCTCGGGGTCGTTGATGATGCGGGGCTGCTTCTTCTCCACGCGTTTGGGTTTGCCGTCCTTGTCGCAGTCAGTCTCGCTGTCGACCCACACGCTCTCCTCGCCGAAGCGGATGGCCACCGGCATGAAGCGGCAGTACTTTTTCAGCAGCTGCAGGATGGTGCCCTCCTCGAGGAACTCCTTGCAGTCGTCGGCGATATGCAGCACGATGTCGGTACCGCGGTCGGCTTTATTGTCCTCTACCATGCTGAATTCCGGATTGCCCTCGCAGCTCCAATGTTGTGCGGGCTCCTCCTTCCAGCTCTTGGTGAAGATTTCCACCTTGTCGGCCACCATGAAGGCGCTGTAGAAGCCGAGGCCAAAGTGACCGATGAGCGGTTCGTGGCTGTCTTTGTACTTCTCCATGAAGTCGGTGACGCCGCTGAAAGCTATCTGGTTAATGTATTTCTCCACCTCGTCGGCGGTCATGCCGATGCCGCGGTCGCTGACGGTGAGGGTCTTCTTCTTGGAGTCGACTTTCACGTCGATGGTCAAGTCGCCCAACTCGCCTTTGAAGTCGCCGCGGGTGCTGAGGGTCTTCAGTTTCTGCGTGGCGTCGACGGCGTTGCTGATAAGCTCGCGCAGGAAAATCTCATGGTCCGAATAGAGGAACTTCTTGATGACCGGAAAGATATTCTCGGTCTGTACATTCAATTTGCCTTCCATATTATAATGTATTTATATTCTATTATTATAGGAGGGAGACAACTACCGTGCCATAGCGTACCAGACTGCCATTTTGTCAGTATCAACACCCTATTTTCTCCGACTGCAGTCGGACTGCAGTCGGACTTGAGTCGGAGTTGAGTCGGAGATGCTACGGAGGGGACTGCCATTTTGTCAGTCTATGTGTGGTCGTTTTTTTGGTCATGTGAAAAAAAATATGTATTTTTGCATCCTCAATTAAAGTCAAAAAGATGAAGAAACTGTATTTCATATTGGCAGCAGTGTGCATGCTGGTGCCGGCCGTAACGGTGGCGCAGTCCGACTGTGGAGGTGCGTCGCAAAAGAACCGTAGCCAGGGAGAGGCGGCGTACAAGAGTGGCGACTACAAGGAGGCCATCGAGTGTTTCAACGACGCGGCCTCGTGCCCAAGTATCACGAAGAAGCAACGCGAGGAGCTCGACGAGTGGGTAGGCAAGTGCACTCAGGCGCTGAAAGCCAGCAAGAAGCAGTCTGCCCCCGATGCCACTCCGCAGGTGGAGATACTCTACACGGGCTATATCACAGCCACTTGCGTCGAAGGGCGACGCGGAGCGAAGCTTGACGTGGTGATTGAGGCCAAGAACTTGAAGGACAAACGTCTGAAGGCTCGCTGCTTGATGGCGCCGGCGTCGGGCAACGGCAGAATTCTTGTCGGCAGCGACCCCAAGGGCAACTACACGGTGCAGGGAGCCATGTCGGGTCAGGATCAGGAGTTTCTGGTCTCCGACCAGGTGGAATACATTTCCGCCACCTTCTTTGTTCCATTCAGCGTGATGAATTTCAGCGGCAAATATGGAGCCCAAAACCTGAAGGTGGACCTTTCGGTGACCCAGGTGGGCGGAAGGACTCCGTTGGCAACCCTCAAGCAGACCTATGAAGGTCTTGAGGTTCATACTATTGCCGTGGAGAAAGCCACAGACACCTACGAGTGGAACAAGCCGATTGAATATACCGGCGGCACGCTGGATATACTGCCGGCGGTGTGTCCGGGCAACAAGTTTGTCTGGTCAAGGTTGCCGGCCTGGATCAAGTCAGACGATGAGGGGCTGCATGTTGCCGAGAACCCCTCCGACAAGTCGCGCACGGCCACCATCAGGGTTGCCTCGTCGGAAGGCGGCAACACGGTGAAAGTCACTGTCAACCAAAGAGGAAGGTTGGAGCGGGAGACCGCTACGGGCAAGATAAACGAGGTGTGGACGGAAGAGGACCTGGTCAGCCAGCGTGACGGCTACAGGAAGTTCGTCATCCATGTGGATTGCGAGGTGAGCGGTGCCCGTGGTAAGGAGATACGCGCCTATGCTGTGTTCTACTGCCCCGACGGCAGAATACCGCTGCGCAGTCCTTCGGGCGAGGAGATTACCTGCTTCAACAAGTCACGGGCCAACTATGCCGAATCAAGTTTCGACGATTTTCCCATCACTGTTTTCTACAGCCGCATCACCAACGCCAAGAACAACCGGCGGAAGGAGGCGAAATACTATGTGTGTCTGTCGGAGGATGGCGGGCAGAGTTGGATAGCCCGCAGCGGCCCCTACACCATCAAGTGGGATTGAACTCAGTCTTCGCCTTTGCCGAGTTTTTTCTTGATGAAGATCTCGATGCTTTTTAGGCCCCAGTTGATGAGGAGGATGACGGTGACGGTGATGAGGGCTTCGAGCCACATGCCGTAGCCGCAGAGGCAGCCTACGGCGGCGGAGCACCAGATGGTGGCGGCCGAGGAGAGGCCGTGGATGGTGACGCCGTTTTTCATGATGACGCCGGCGCCGAGGAAGCCGATGCCGGTAACCACCTGGCTGAGTACGCGCAAGTTGTCGTTGTTCACGGGTCCACCGGCGGCGATGGCGCTCATAATGACGCTTTCGCTGATGAGGATAAATATGCAGGCACCGACGGCCACGAGTGCGTTGGTGGTGAGGCCGGCCTGATGCTGGCGCAACTCGCGCTGCGTGCCGATGATGATGCCGGCCAGCAGGGCGGTGGCGAGGCGGAAAACAAAGATGTTTAACGGCATAGTCCTGATACTATTACTACTATCTCTCCTTTTACTTCTTTTTCCTTGAAGTGGGCGAGCACTTTGCTAAGGGTGCCGCGGGCAGTCTCGGCGTGCAGTTTGCTGATTTCGCGACTCACCGACACCTGCCGTTCTTCACCGACCACAGAGATGAGTTCTTCAAGCAACTTTACGAGGCGGTAGGGGCTCTCGTAGATAATCATGGTGCGTTCCTCGGCGGCGAGGGCCTGCAGGGCGGTCTGGCGCCCTTTCTTGTGGGGCAGGAAACCGAGGAAGACGAAGCGGTCGCAGGGCAGGCCGCTGTCGATGAGGGCCGGAACAAAGGCTGTGGCGCCAGGAAGACACTCCACGTCGATGCCGGCCTTTACGGCTTCGCGCACCAGCAGGAAGCCGGGGTCGCTGATGCCCGGGGTGCCGGCGTCGGTCACCACGGCGATGGTGGTGCCGGCCTTCAGGCGCTCGACGAGTGAGGCTACCGTCTGGTGTTCGTTGAAGATGTGGTAGCTCTGCAGCGGTGTCTCAATGCCGTAGTGCTGCATCAGCACACGGCTGGTGCGGGTGTCTTCGGCCAGAATGAGGTCGACCGAACGGAGAACCTCGACGCCACGATAGGTCATGTCGCCGAGGTTCCCAACAGGGGTCGGTACAAGGTATAATTTCATTACTCTTCCTCGAAGTCGTCGGGGATCTCCATGTCGTGATAGACATTGGTGACGTCCTCATCCTCTTCAAGTATGTTGATAATCTTCATCACCTTGCGGATGGTGTCGGCGTCGACCTGACGGAGGGTGTTGGGGATGCGCTGCAGCTCGGCGCTCTCGCACTCGATGCCCTTCTGCTCGAGCATCTTCACCATGTTGCCGAAGTCTTCGTAGGCAGTGTAGAGGGTCAGGTATTCATCGTCGGCCTCCATCTCTTCCAGGCCACCGTCGATGAGTTCCATCTCGAGCTCTTCAATGTCCATCTCGGGCTTGCGGGGAATGACGAAGACACCCTTGCGGGTGAAGAGGAAGGCGAGGCTGCCGTTGGTCTCCAGCGTGCCGCCGTTCTTGTTCATGATGCTCTTCACGTTGGCCACGGTGCGGTTGTTGTTGTCGCTGAGGGCCTCGATGAAGAGGGCGATGCCGTGGTTGACGTGGCACTCGAAGGTGAGCTCCAGCATCTGGGCGGCGTCCTTGTCGTTGGCCTTGTTGATGGAACGCTGCAGGGTGTCCTTGGGCATGTTGCAGCCACGGGCGTTCTGGATGAGCAGGCGCAGACGGGGATTGCTGTCGGGGTCGGCACCACCTTCGCGCACGGCGATGGTGACTTGTTTCAGAATGTTGCTCCACTGTTTCGAGCGTTTGGCATCGGCGGCGCCTTTGGCGCGTTTAATCTTAGACCATTTGTTGTGTCCTGACATAATGATGAATGTTTATTTTGTTATTGATTTATTGTGTATTGATTGTTTTCCATTGGATATAGGTGATGGGCTTGCCCTCGGCGAGGAACATGCGCTCGTAGAACGTCTGGGTCAACTTCGCTTCTGTCAGTTCGGAGTTCGGTGTTCGGAGTTCGGAGTTGTAGAGGTCGTTTGTAGCTGTGATTATCTCCACCTCGCGGGTGGGGAGCACCTCGTTGAGGGTGTAGTCGTAGAGCTCCTGGCTGTCGGTCTTGAGGTGCAGTGTGCTTTCCGGCGCGAGGAAGCGGGCATAGGTGTCGAGGAAGCGTGGGCTGGTGAGGCGCTTGTTGGGCTTCTTCAACTGTGGGTCGCAGAAAGTAATCCAGATTTCGTTCACCTCGCCCTCGGTGAAGAAGCGGTCGATGAGTTCAATGCGTGTGCGGATGAAAGCCACATTTGGCAGTGGCTCTTCTGTGGCGGTCTTGGCGCCGCGCCACAGGCGTGCGCCTTTGATGTCAACGCCGATGTAGTTGCGGTCGGGGTGTATGCGGGCCAGGGCCAGCGTATAGTCGCCCTTGCCGCAGCCCAGCTCCAGCGTGATGGGGTTGCTGTTGCCGAAGTGCTCATGCCAGCGGCCGTGCAGTGCAAAGCCCTCCCGCTCCAGCTGTTCGAAGCCCACCTGGAAGAGGTTGGAGAACGTGAGGTTCTCCGCGAAACGCTGCAACTTATGATGCCCCATCAACTAATTGCTGTTTTTTTACCACTGCTTGATGGCGATGTCGCCGTCGTACCAGCTCTTGATGTGTTTGAAGAGGGCTTCGGCGGCGGTGCGGTCCTTGGCGCTGCCCATGCTGACGTAGTACATGTTGTTCTTCTCGATGATATAGGCATCGCTGCCCAGCTCATGCAGGCGGGCGGTGAGGCGGGCGGCAGTAGCGCGGTCGAGATAGAAGCCGGCGATAATGTCGAAGCCTTGCTTGCTGTTCTGCTCCATGTTGACGCGCACGGGCTCCTCTTTGACCTCCTTGCGGCGCTCGATGGTCTTACGCTCTTCGGCCTTGACTTGCTTCACTTGCTCGGCGGTGCGGGGTGCGCCGGCGTCGGGCTCAATGCCTAACTCGGCTACCAGCGGGTCGAGGATGCCGTCGAGGACGTTCATGTTCAGCAGCTCGCTCTGCACTATGACGCGCTGGCGGCTGGCGAAGGTCTGGCGCATCCAGGGCTCGTTGTGGTTGTATACGTAGTCGTTGAAGGGAATGAAGCGCTGGATGGCGAAGCGGTCGGCCATCAAGGTGCCGAGGCGTTCCTCGGCATATTGGCGCACACGATCCATCATGGGTACGCGGGCACCGGTGTAGTGGCGGTAGGCCAGGTAGTTGTCGATATAGTCGGTCATGTAGCGGCAGACGAGGTCGCGGTTGTAGGCAATGTCGCGGCGGTCGTACTCCAGCAGGTCGTAGTTGAAGGTGAGGTCGTTGGTCACCGGCACGTCGGTGAGGTGCTCTGTGGGAGTGGCCTCCACCGGCACGGCTTCCTTGGTGGTGCGGTGGGTCAGCAGGTAGTAGACACCACCGCCGATGAGCAGCAGCAGGAGCAACAACAGGAGCAGTAGCCACCAGAGGCTTTTGCCTTTTTCTTTTTCTTTCTTGGGTTTATTGGCTTTAGGCTTCTTGGCTTTGGGTTTCTCGGTGACGGGCATCTCTTCCAGCTTCTTGAGGTCCTCGTTCCATGAGGGCTCCGGCTTGGGTTCGTCCACAGGTTCCACAGGTGCTGGTTCAGGCTCGGGTTCCGGTTCGGGCTCGGGCTCAGGTAGAGGCTCCGGCTCGGGTTCGGGAATGGGTTCCGGCTCGGGAGCAGGCTCCGGTTCCGGTTCGGGGGTGGGCTCGGGAGCCGGTGCGACGGGCTCGTCGTCAAATTGGGCAAAGGGGTCTTCCTCGTTGTCGTGGGCGTATATTTTCACGTCCTCGAGGGGTTTCTCGTCGCCAACGCTGAGCACAAGACCTTCGGCGGCCTCAAAGCGGTAGCCGTTGTTGTCGGTGTGCAGGGTGCCGAGTTCGCCGAAGGCATGGCTGCCGGTGTGTTTCAGTTTGTCGCCGAGGGCATCGATATAGTTTTTCCACATCTGGCGGGCCACCTCGGTGCCCACACATTCGCGCTCGGCCAGCAGGCTCACCATGCTGTCGTCGCCGGTGGTGGTGCCGTTGAATACGAGGGTTCGGTGGGCGGGGTAGTATACGCCGCGCGCTTTGTCGTGCCGCGGACTTTGCAGTTCGCTGCCGAGGGTGCCGATGCCGGCGAGTTCCACGCTTTTGCCTTGTTTCAGTTGTTCTACGATAAGATCGGTGATATTCATGGTATGTTGTTTTTGTCGTTCTGTGTCATGCTTTGAGTTGAGCCTCGGCGGCGGCCAGGTCGTCGGGGGTGTCGATGCCAATGTTGGCGTGTGGTGTTTCGAGCACCTGGATGGTGTAGTCTGCAGCCAACCAGCGCAACTGCTCGAGTTTCTCGCTTTCCTCGAGGGCGGCGGGCTTCAGTTGGCACACCTCGTGCAGCACCTCGGCGCGGAAGGCGTAGATGCCCACATGCTTGAAGTATTCGCCTTGTGCGAGCCACTGCTCCGTGTCGGCCCCGCGGCGGTAGGGGATAGGATGGCGGCTGAAGTAGAGCGCGCGCCCATTGTCGGCGCAGACCACCTTTACATTGTTGGGCGACAGCAGTTCGTCGGTCGAGTGGATGCGGGTCTTGAGGGTGGCAATCTGCACGGCGGGGTCGTTGAAACAGGCAGTCAAGGCTTCGATTTGGGAGGGCTCGACGAAGGGCTCGTCGCCCTGCAGGTTGACCACCACGTCGTATTGGTTGCCCTGCCGTTCCAGCCGTTGCAGCACTTCGCCACAGCGGTCGGTGCCGCTATGGTGCTGGTCCGAGGTCATCATCACGCCGCCTTCGCCGGCGAAGGACTCCACATGGTCGCAGATGCGTTCGTCGTCGGTGGCCACCACCACGTCGTCCACCCCTTCGGCGCTTGTGGCGCGCTGCCACACACGGTGGATGATGCTCTTGCCGCCCAGCATGGCCAATGGCTTGCCGGGGAAGCGTGTGGAGGCGTAACGTGCGGGAATGGCTACCAATACTTTCATCTTGCTTGGGTGTTTTTTCAGTTGGCGAAGAGGCTGTTGAACTCGGCGTCTATCTTTTCGATGATGTGTCCCAGGTCCTCACGGCGCTCCACAAAGTCGAGCTCGTCGGTGTCGACCACGAGCATCTTGCCTTCGTATTGCTCGGCCCATTGCTCGTAGCGGTTGTTGAGGTTGGTCAGGTAGTCGAGGCGGATGCTGCTTTCCAGCTCGCGGCCGCGCTTCTGGATGTGGCGGATGAGGGTGGGCACGTCGCCGCGCACATAGATGAGCAGGTCGGGCTTGGGCAGCAGTGAGTAGGTCATCTCGAACAACTTGGTGTAGGTCGTCAGGTCGCGGGTGGTCATCAAGCCCATGCTCTGCAGGTTGGGGGCGAAGATGGCCACGTCGTCGTACAGTGAACGGTCGCGGATGAAACTTTCGCCGCTCTGCTGCAGTTCGGCCAGCTGCTTGATATTGGCATAGAGGTTGTAAACCATCATGTTGAACGACCAGCGGCGCATGTCCTCGTAGAAGCTGTTGAGGTAGGGGTTCTCCTCCGAGGGACCGTAGATGGCACGGTAGCCGTAGTGGCGCGACAGGAGTTTGGTGAGCTCGGTCTTGCCGGCGCCTATGTTGCCCGAGATTGCTATCTGCATAATGTTTCATTTATGCCATACACGCTCTTTTCTTCTGAAAGAGAGGTGTATAGCCATTTTATATTGTTTGCTTTTAAAAGGCAAATGTACACTTTTTTTTTGATATGGTGAAAATTATTTTCACGACAGGGCAATCGTGTGTCCTGCCTTATTGCTACCGTTTCAAATCTGTTTAACTACTGTTCAACTAAGAAATGTAGTTAAACAGTAGTTAAACAAGAGTCGATCAACCGTTGAACAGACGGACCCAGGACGGTGTTTTTTCGTCTAAGACATTGTGTTTCAAAAAAAATATGTATATTTGCAGTGGTTTTAGGACCCCTGTGAGGACTCCGAAAGATGGATTATGTCTTATATAACCAGATAGTTATGACGCATATAGAGAACCTTGACGAACTGATTAAATCGGCCCTGCGCGAGGATGTGGGCGACGGCGACCATTCCACCCTGGCCTGCATACCCCCCGACGCCGTGAACGCCGCCAAGATGGTGGCCAAGCAGGAGGGCATCCTTTGTGGTGCCGAGGTGGGGGAGAGGGTCTTCCTGTTGGTGGACAACACGCTGAAGGTCACACTGCTGAAGCATGACGGCGACCACGTGGTCAAGGGCGACATCATTATGACCATCGAGGGCCACGCCGGCAGCATCCTCACCGCCGAGCGCACGGCGCTGAACTTCATGCAGCGCCTCTCAGGCATCGCCACCGAGACGCACCGCATGGTTTCCATGCTCGACGGATTGGAAACCAGGCTCCTCGACACCCGCAAGACCACTCCTAACATGCGTCTGCTGGAGAAATACGCCGTTGCCTGTGGCGGCGGCACCAACCACCGCATTGGCCTCTACGACATGGTGATGCTCAAGGACAACCATGTCGACTTTGCCGGCGGCATCGAGCAGGCCATCGACCGCACCCGCCACTATTTGGCTGAAAAAGGCAAAGATCTGAAGATTGAGATAGAGGTGCGCAACCTCGACGAGTTGCAGCGCGTGCTCGACCACGGCGGTGTGGACCGCATCATGCTCGACAACTTCGACATTCCCACCCTGCGCGAAGCTGTCAAGCGTATCGACCACCGCTACGAGACCGAGGCCAGCGGCGGCATCACCGATGCCACCCTGCGCCCCTACGCCGAGACCGGCGTGGACTTTATTAGCGTGGGCGCCCTTACACATCACATCAAAAGTATGGACATATCATTGGTTAAGAAATGATTATACAGAAAGAACGTGGAAAAGTGGTGACATCGACACCGTCACCGCGCGAGAAATTCAAGATGGTGGCCAAGACGATGGTCAGCCTCGAAGAGGTGCTAGCCGATGAACTGCGGGCCTTGGGCGCCGAGAATGTCGAGGTGCTGACGCGCGCCGTCGAGTTTGAGGGCGACATGCGTCTGCTTTACCGCGCCAACTACTGTTGCCGCACGGCGCTGGCGATATTGAAACCCTTTGCCGAGTTTGAAGCCAACAACGACCAGGAACTCTACGACCAGGTCTACAAGATTCGTTGGGAGAAGATGCTCGACGTGGACGGCACCTTCATGATTGACAGCACCACCAGCGGCGAAGTGTTTACCCACAGCTACTATGCCGCCCTCAAGACAAAGGACGCCATCGTCGACCGCTTCCGCCGCAACTTTGGCAAGCGCCCCAGCATCGACACCGATCAGCCCAACTACAAACTGAACCTGCATATCCGCGACAACCATGTCACTCTGCTGATGAACTCCAGCGGCGACTCGCTCCACAAGCGCGGCTACCGCCAGGGTGTCGGCGTGGCTCCCATCAACGAGGTGCTGGCCGCCGGCCTGCTGAAACTTGCCGGCTGGACTCAAGCAATCAAGCAGTCAAGCAATCAAGCAATCATCAACTTCTACGACCCCATGTGCGGCTCCGGTACCATGCTTATCGAGGCCGCCATGATGGCCAACTGCATCCCTGCGCAGTACTACCGTGGCAACAACTTCGGTTTCATGCGCTGGAAGGAGTTCAACCTCGGCGAGTGGAAGAGTGTCAAGGCCGAGGAAGACCGCAAGATAGGCAGCATCGACTTCGAGGGCGAGATATGGGGCAACGACATTGACGAGCAGGTCATACAGCAATGCGAGCGCAATCTTGAATACACCAAGTTGCACCACGACGTGATGCTGCACATAGGCGATTTTGTCGACCAGGAGCCCCCCGAGGGCCGCACCCTCATCGTCACCAACCCGCCCTATGGCGAGCGCATCAAGGTGGAAGACCTCAACGCCATGTACGAGAAGTTGGGCGACACCTTCAAGCAGAAGTATGGCAAGGACTGCGATGTGTGGCTTATCACCAGCGACTTCGAGGCCATGAAGCACATCGGTCTGCATCCCTCCAAGAAGATACCCGTCCAGAACGGCTCCCTCGACTGCCGCTTCCTCCACTTCGAGCTTTACGAAGGCAGCAAGAAGGCCAAGTATGCTGAATAGCGCCGACATCAAGCGCATGGCGGCGGAAGTGGGTTTCGATGCCTGTGGCATTGCCCGCGCCGACGCCCTCACCGACGAAGAATACCCCTTGCGCACGTGGCTGGCACGTGGCTGGCATGCCGAGTTGCAGTACATGGAGCGCAATGTGGAGAAACGCATGGACCCGCGCCTGCTGGTTGAAGGGGCGCGGAGCGTCATCTGTGTGGTCAGCGCCTATGGGCCGCCGGACCCCGACCGCACAGATGGCGTGGCGGCCTACGCCCAACGGCGTGAATACCATGAGGTGATGAAACCTATGCTTCAGGAACTCAAGGCGCGCCTCGGCATTGACGGCAAGGTCTGTTGCGACACCGTACCTATCAGCGACAAGCATTGGGCTGCCCGTGCCGGTCTCGGCTGGATAGGGCGCCATACACTCCTTGTCACCCCGCAGTGGGGTTCTTGGGTCAACCTCGGCGAGATTGTGACTACGGAGGAGTGTTCGGAGTATTCGGAACACTCGGAATATTCCGATTTCTGCTCCAAGTGCGGTCGTTGTGTGGCGGCATGCCCCAATCAGGCCCTCGCTCCACTCAAACAATCAAGCAATCAGGCAATCAAGCAATCCTACATGCTCAACCTCAACCGTTGCACCGCCTACTACACCACCCACCATCAGCGCCCCATGCCGACTGACCTCGATGCACATGGCTACACCTGCGGCTGCGACCTCTGTCAGTTGGCCTGCCCATTCAACCAAAAAGTAGGTGGAAAAATAAAATAATTTTGTCAGTATTAAAAATTGTTGTATTTTTGCAGCACGAAAATAATCAACGGAATATAAACAATCGTCTAACAATAAACGGGTTAGACGGCAAAAAGTAAAGAAATGAAAAAAGGAATCCATCCCGAAAACTATCGCCTCGTGGTGTTTAAAGACATGTCGAACGACAACATGATCCTCACCAAGAGTTGTGCCAACACCAAAGAGACCGTCGTCTACACTGACGGCAAGGAGTATCCCGTGGTGAAACTCGAAATCTCGAACACCTCGCACCCCTTCTTCACCGGTAAGCTGAAGCTCGTTGACACCGCCGGTCGCGTCGACAAGTTCATGAACAAGTACAAAAAGTACGCCAAGAAGGCCGAATAAAACAGCTGTAAGTTTTTAGCTGTGAGTTTTAAGTGGTTACGCTGGCCACAAAAAATTACTTAAAGCTTAAAACTTAAAACTTAAAACTGAAGAAAAAAGGTAATTTGTTTTAGATTTTAGATCTGGAAACCCCGCCCAATCGGACGGGGTTTTCTATTTCTCAGAACTTTAAACCATAAACCTTAAACTTTAAACTTTTTTTTCGTATCTTTGCACCGCGAAAACAATAAATATAATACAGAATATGACAAAGAAATATTTAGCATTAGCCCTCGGCGCCATGCTTGTGTGCGGCGGAGCGATGGCACAGAAAAAGAAACAGGCCGAGCCTGAGTACAACGGAGGCATCACCACCGAGATGATGCAGCAGATGAAGCAAGGCTTCGGCGGCAGCGCCAGCGACAAGGCCCTGCGCAACATCATGGTCAACAACGCCCCCAACAAGCTGGCCATGAACTATGAGAACGCCACCAAGTTCGACTCGCACTTCAGCAACCGTGTGGAGAGCAAAGCCGTCACCGACCAGAAGAGCAGCGGCCGTTGCTGGATGTTCACCGGCATGAACGTGCTCCGCAACCAGGCCATCCGCAAGCACAAACTGCCCGCCGACTTCCAATTCTCGCAGGCCTACCTCTTCTTCTACGACCAGCTGGAGAAGAGCAACCTCTTCCTGCAAGCCATGATCGACACGTATAGAAAGCCCATCGACGACCAGGAGGTGCAGTGGCTCTTCAAGAACCCCATCGGCGACGGCGGTCAGTTCACCGGCGTGGCCAACCTCATCGACAAGTACGGTCTCGTGCCCAGCGACGTGATGCCCGAGACCTACAACACCAACAACACCAGCAGCATCAGCAACCTCATTGCCCTCAAGCTGCGTGAGGACGGCCTCCAGCTGCGCGAGATGGCCAACCAGAAGGGCATGACCCCGCAGAAGCTGCAGGCCAAGAAGACCGAGATGCTCGCCACCATCTACCGCATGCTAGCCCTCACCTTCGGCGAGCCTCCCGCACAGTTCACCTGGCAGCAGAAGAACGCCAAGGGCGAGATAGTGGAGACCGCCACCTACACCCCCAAGGAGTTCTACGAGAAGTTTGCCAAGACTGACTTCAGCAAGTACTACATGGTGATGAACGACCCCACTCGCGAGTACTACAAGGTCTATGAGATACAGTACGACCGCCACGTCTACGACGGCCAGAACTGGCGCTACCTCAACCTGCCTATGGAGGACATCGCCCCCATGTGCATCGCCTCCATCAAGGACAGCACCATGATGTATTTCAGCTGCGACGTGGGCAAGTTCCTCAACCGCGACAAAGGCCTCATGGACATGAACAACTACGACTATGAGAGCCTGATGGGCACCACCTTCGGCATGGACAAGAAGCAGCGCGTGGCCACCTTCGCCAGCGGCAGCAGCCACGCCATGACCCTCTGCGCCGTCGACCTCGACAAGGACGGCAAGCCCCTCAAGTGGATGGTGGAGAACAGTTGGGGCCCCAACTACGGCTGGCAGGGCAACCTCATCATGACCAACGATTGGTTCAATGAGTACATGTTCCGCGTGGTGCTCGAGGAGAAGTACATCCCCGCCAACATCCGCGCCCTGATGGACCAGAAGCCCATCCTTCTCCCCGCCTGGGACCCGATGTTTGCCCCTGAGGAATAGTTAGAGCATGAATAAAGAGAAGCTCCGCACGGTTGATGCGGGGCTTTTTTTAATACCATGGGAAGAGGATGTTGTGGAACCGGGCTATCGAGGCGGCGCGGCTGTTGTAGTGTGGGGAGATCCGGCCACCGGAGAAATGCTCTATCTTCCGCCGCAGTGTCGAGAGGTTCGGCAACCCGACGGCGTTGCCATTGGTGTAGGTGTACGACGCTTCGTGTTCCTTGGGCCGTTTGTCGTGCATGATCCTGAACGTCAGTTTCATATCTATGAACTCGGTGACGTCGATGTTCAGCGAGTCCATATTTCTCCATCGGAATTTGCGTTGCGGTTTGCCGATTTGCTCGAAGGTGATGCCCTCGGCGTCAATGGTGATGGTGGTGCCGATCACCGTGCCCTTCTTGAACTGCAGATACTTCCTGAGGTTGATGATAAACACAGCAACTGAAATAACGCCGAGAAGCCACGCCCACCAGTTGGCGGGATTCAGCGAGATGATCCATGCCATTCCGGGTATCAGGATGAGGTTCACAATCAAAGCCGGTCGCACCTCACGACGTTCTCCTATGACCATTGGTTTATCGATATCCATTGTGCATCGAGTTGGGCTGCAAAAGTACGACAATTATTTCATTCGGCAAAATATTTTTTTACTGGAGGGGGTGGTCGGGCGGGGTGGAAAATTAGGTCGTGCGCGATATAAATAGGTCGTCAGTGGTCGGTGTCCGGTGGTCGGAAATAGAGGTCGAAGGGTGGAAGTCGGAGGAGCAGGGGGAGTGGCCGGTGGTTGGTGGATGAATGGAAGAGTATGTTGAAATTAGTGTAAGTGATTGATAATGAGTTGTGTGCTGAGTAAAAATGCGGTAAAAATAACCTAAGTGGCTGATATTTAGTGTACATGCACGCACTATGTCCGACTGTGGTCCGACTCATGTCCGAGTATGGTCCGACTGATGTCCGACTGCGGTCGGAGGAAAGGCGGTGTTGACAGGGTGTCGGTAGGGAGTCGTCCGGTGGATGGTTGGAATTAGGTCGTGCACGATATAAATGGCAGCCGGTGGGTGGTGGTCGGTGGCCGGTTTGTATTTTTTTTCATCAGGTCGGGAAAAGTTCGTATCTTTGCACCGCGAAAATTGTATACAATAATATTATAGACAGATGAAAAAAGTATTCTTATTCCTTGGCGCTGTTGCCATTTGCGCCAGCTCTGTGTTCGCACAGGAAGAAAAGAAAGAGGACGAGGGCTACAAGTTCGACACCCTGAAGGTGATTCCCGTCACCTCGGTGAAGAACCAGAACAACGCCGGCACCTGCTGGAGCTACAGCGGCATCGCTTTCCTGGAGGCCGAGCTGCTCCGCATGGGCAAGGGCGAGTATGACCTCAGCGAGATGTATGTGGTCGAGAAGACCTACAACGACCGTGCCGCCGCCGCGGTGCGCACCCACGGTGACGTGAGTTTCAGCCAGGGCGGTGCCTTCAACGATGTGATTTACTGCCTGCGCAACTACGGCATGGTGCCCGACGAGGTGATGCCCGCCGGCAAGATGTACGGCGACACCCTGAGCAACCACACCGAGCTCAGCGCGCTGACCGACGCCATGGTGGCCGCTGTGGCCAAGGGCAAGCTGAAGAAACTGCAGACGAGCCCCGACGGCGAACCGCTGTGGCAGAAAGCCATCGCCGCCGTGCACGAGGTGTATCTGGGTGAGTTGCCCGACAAGTTCTACTACAACGGTGCGCAGTACACCCCCGAGAGCTTCGGCAAGAGCCTGGGCCTGAACCCCGACGACTACGTGAGCATCACTAGCTTCACCCACCACCCCTTCTATGAGCAGTTTGTCATCGAAATCCAGGACAACTGGCGCTGGGGCTTGAGCTACAACCTGCCGCTGGACGAGATGATGGAGGTCTTTGACTATGCCATCGACAACGGCTACACCATTGCCTGGGGCGCCGACGTCAGCGAGCCGGGCTTCCGCTACAGCCGCAAGGGCTTCGCCGTGTTGCCCGCCACCGAGGCTCCGAAGGCCGGTGTGGGCAGCGACCAGGCCAAGTGGAGCGGCATGAAGGCCGCCGACATTGCCGACGAGGCCGCCAAGCACCCCACGCCGCAGCGCTGGGTGAGCCAGGCCGAACGTCAGCAGGCCTATGACAATTGGGAGACCACCGACGACCACGGCATGCTGATCTACGGCAAGGCCAAGGACCAGATGGGCAACGAATACTACATGGTGAAGAACAGCTGGGGTATCTACAACGGCGAGTTCGGCGGCAACTTCTTCTGCAGCAAGGCCTTCGTCCGCTATAAAACCATGAACATCGTGGTCCACAAGGACGCCATCCCCGCCGCCATCAAGGCCAAGCTTGGCATCCAGGACAACAACGCCAACAACACCAAGAAGGGCAAGAAGAAATAAGCATTGCGCCTACTGCTCATCACCCCGCCGCTCACGCAGTTGAACACCCCCTATCCGGCTACGGCCTACCTGAAAGGGGTGCTGCGTGACGAGGGACACACAGTCCACCAGCTCGATTTGGGTATCGAGGTGGTGGATTGTGTTTTGACCGAGTCGTTTCTGCAATCCATCGGCTTGGATCGGCAGGCACGGCTCATCGAGCCTGTGAAGCGCTTCCTGCGTGGACAGGACGACACCCTCGGGCCCCGCATCGCCAACCGTTCGCTGCTCCCTGAAGGCAAGCGCTTTGAACAGGTGGACAGCGACCACCTGGAGTGGTCGTTTGGCGTCAGCGGCACCACCGACAAGGCACAGCACCTGGCCACCCTCTTTGTGGAGGAGATTGCGGATTACATCCGTGAGCAGGTGGACCCGCACTTCGACCTGGTGCGCTATGCCGAGTACCTCAGCAACGACGCCCCGAGTTTCGACCCGCTGTACGAGGAACTGCAGCAGTCGCCCTCACCCATCGACACGCTGATGCTGAGTCTATTGCAGCAGCAGGTGGAGGCCTTCAGGCCCGACGAGGTGTGGCTCACCGTCCCCTTCCCGGGCTGCCTGTATGGCGCCTTGCGCTGCGGGCAGTGGCTCAAGGCCCACACGGAGTCGGTGGTGGAGATCGGGGGCGGATTTCCCAACACGGAGTGGCGACAGCTGAGCGACAAGCGCGTCTATGAGTTCTGTGACCGTGTGCTCATCGACGGGCATCCCGAGGCGGTGGAGCACTGCCCCGACTTCAGCGACCTGCCGTTGGACAAGTACCTGTCGCTTACCGAGATGACCAACCCCATGCACCGCCTGTGGAGCCAGGGCCAATGGAACAAGATGATGATGGCCCACGGCTGCTATTGGCACCGGTGCGCCTTCTGCGACACTTCGCTGCCCTATATCGGACGCTACCATGCCCCTGATGCCACTACGGTGGTGGACCACATGGAGCGCGTCATGCAGCAGACGGGTCGCACAGGCTTCCATTTTGTCGACGAGGCGCTGCCGCCCAAGCTGTTGCGCGAGGTGGCCGAGGAGGTG
>JAFZKV010000025.1 GCA_017551765.1 Bacteroidales bacterium | reverse complement strand
GTGAAGCTGATGGAGATGAGGTAGTAGAGGTTCAAGCCCGCGCTCTGGCTGTTGAAGATGAAGAGCATCATGAAGGGCATGAAGTACATCATGAACTTCATGCCGGGCATGCTCTGCGTGCCGGCCTGCTGCTGCATGGTGTACCACGTGTAGAAGAACTGCACGCCGAACATCAGCAGGCAGAACAGCGAGATGTGGTCGCCGTAAAGCGGAATGTTGAATCCGAAGTCGAGGATGGAGTCATAGTTGGACAGGTCGGGGCACCACAGGAAGGATTTCTGGCGCAGCTCGATGGCGATGGGGAAGAACATGAACATGGCCGTCAGGAAGGGCATCTGTATCAGCACCGGCAGGCAGCCCGCCATCGGGCTGTAGCCTGCCTTCTTCTGTAGCGCCATCATGGCCTGCTGCTTCTGCATGGCCTGCTCCTGGGCAGGGTATTTCTTGTTCAGGGCGTCCATCTCGGGCTTCAGTATGCGCATGATGGCGCCGCCCTGGTAGCTCTTGAACACCAGCGGCAGCAGCACCAATCGGATGAGCAGCGTGAAGACAATGATGATGATGCCGTAGTTCCAGCTGAAGCGCTCCAGGAAGTTGAACACGGGGATGATCAGGTAGCGGCTGATGCTCTTCGATATGATGGTCCAACCCAGGGGCAGCATGCGGTCGTAGCCGCGGTGCATCTTGCGCAGGTCGCGCAGCTTGGTGGGGCCGTAGTACCAGCTCATCTGCATCTTGCCGGTGTTGGCGTCGTAGGGCAGGCCGATGACGGCGCCCATGTCGGTCAGGTAGTTGGCGGCCGAGTCGCGCTTGTCGGTCATCACCGCCAGGTCGGCGTTCTCGAAGGGCACACCGCCCTCGCTGTTGAGGATGGCGGCAAAGTATTGGTCCTTGAAGGCCACCCAATCGAGGCCGGTCTTCACCTGCTTCTGCTTGTCCTGACCCATGCCCACGTTGTTGGGGTTCTTCTCCTTGGGACCTTTGTAGTAGATGCTGCTGTAGTAGCGCTCGCGGTCGCTGTTGCGGTTGCTCTTGCCACGGCTGCCGCTGTTCACCTTCTCCTGGCGCAGCATGCGGTTCTGCCATTGGAAGTCCATGTAGGGCGTGTTGCGCACCTGCTCCTTGAGGCCCACGAAGTTGATGTCGAAGCCCACCTCGTAGCTGTCGCCGTGCATGGTGTAGGCGAATTCGAGGTAGCCGTGGTTAACGCTGTCGTCGATTTCGGCACGGAAGCGGACGCGTAAAACCTCTTCCAAGTCAAGGGCGAGTTCGTTGTCGATGAGACTGTTGTAAACAGGTCTGTCTGTGTCGCCGAGGTAGGGGACAAACACCAGGTCTTTGGTGTTGATTACACGGTTGTCCTCAGTCGAGAAAACAAGGTTCATATTGTCCTCCGAGGGGGTGATAAGCACCAGCTCGTTACTGTCGTAGGTCAGGTAGTCGGTCAGTACCACCCGATCGACACGGGCGCCGAGGGTGTTGAACTCTACGGTCATCAGGTGGTTGCTCATGGTGAAGCTACGCACCTCGCCTTGTGTGGCGGCGTTGAAGGCACCCATATCGCTCACTTTGCGCACAGCACCTTGCATCAACGTGGTGTCGCCGGCGGCGGCCAGGCTGTCCTGCAGCGCTTTGGCGGCGGCGATGCTGTCTTCGATGCGCTGGGCCTCCAGGTTGGCCTGCATCGTGCTGTCATACACGCGCTGCCGCTCGGCCATCTCCTCCTTCGAGGGGGCCACCCAGAACATATATCCCACAAAAATGGCGAAAATCAAAACAAGTCCGATGATAGATTTCTTGTCCATTAGTCTTTTTTCTTCTGCTTTATATCAGTTGTTTTACAATAGTTTAACCTCCACCTTACGGTGGAAAACAAATTGCAAAGATACAACATTTTTATAATTGTACAAAATTAATCCCTTGAGCGCCTTCCGAAACGCCTTCCTGAAAATAGGTCGTGCACGATATAAATGGGTATTCGGTGGCCGGTAGTCGGCGGTCGGAGAGGACCGGCAACCGCCCCCAAAATGCTGTTTTACCGGCCACCGACTACCGATTACCGACTACCAATCACCTAAAAATCACTGTTTCAGTGCGCAATGCCCCGTCCTGACGTCGCACCCCCTCCGTACCATGTCCGACTCATGTCCGACTCAACTCCGACTGAAGTCCGACCACAGTCGGACAAAACACGGTGTTCCTACGTTGTTCGTGCGGGGTTGATACGATTAGGTCGTGCACGACATAAATACACTTCCGGAGGGTGTCTGAAATCTTTTTTTGAGGGTGGATACAATAAAGGCGCAGGGGGTGCGTTAATAAAGAATTATGATAAAAAGAGGTGCCATACTCCTGCTGCTCTTCGCCCTGTGGACCACGGCGGTGCGGGCCTACGACTTCGCCGCCACGGTGCCGTCGGGCCAGACGCTCTACTTCAGCCTTGTGGCGGGCGGCGTGCAGGTGGTGTACCCCAATGCCGGCAGCACCCCCGCCAATGGTTGGGTCTCCTATACGCAGCCCACAGGGGCCTTGACGGTGCCGGCCACCATCTCGGACGGCAACAATACGTATAGTGTGCTTTCGCTTGGCAATCATGCACTTTACGGATGCACAGGCCTTACGTCGGTGACCTTTGCCGAAGGCATCACGTCGGTGGGCAACTCGGCTGTGCGGCTGTGCACATCGTTGAATACCATTACTTTGCCGTCCTCCCTGTCGAGCATTGGCGACTTTGCTTTTGTGGACGACTCGGCCCTGACCGACGTGTGGGTGAGCAGTCCGGTGCCTCCGACCACGGGGAATAATATCTTCTACAATATTGCATTGAGTGCCTGCACGTTGCACGTGGCGTGCAATGCTGTGGCCGCCTATAGCGCGGTGGCGCCCTGGAGTGGCTTTGGCGCGCTGGTGGATGCCGGCTGCACGGTGACGGTCACGGCCCAGGCCAACTACGCCGCGCGCGGCACGGTGAGTGGTGGCGGCAGCTACAATGCCGGCACGTTGGTGACCCTCGCGGCCCAGCCCGCCGCAGGCTGCTTCTTCGCCTGCTGGCAGGACGGCGACACCCTCAATCCGCGCATCGTCAACGCGTTGAGCAACTGCTCGTTCACCGCCATGTTCTTCCGCGTGCAGCGCGACACGCTGTGGCTGGCCGAAGGCGACACACTCTATTTGCACGATACGATACACGATACTGTGCCTCCGACTTTCTTCAGGCTCGACGTGACCTCGGGCAACACGGCGCTCGGCGTCGGTGTGGGCAGCGCCCTGCTGCCGGCCGGTACCTTGGCCGAGGTGTGCGGCCTGCCCCTCGAGGGTGGCCGCTTTGTCTGCTGGAGCGACGGCAGCGCCGACAATCCGCGCCGGCTGACGCTGACGGCAAACACCACCCTGCAGGCGGTCTTCGAGCAGCTGTCGGTGACTGCTGTCGAGGAGGTTTCCTGGCAGGTGTCGGTGTCGGGCAGGTATGTGACAATCAGTGGCATAACGGGGCAGCAGGTGAGGGTGTACGACATCGCGGGGCGGCAGTTGTACGACACAACGTCGCAGCGCGACACGCTCAGTGTGCGGGTGCCTGCCGCGGGTGCCTACCTGGTCAGGGTGGGGGAGGGCCCCGCCCGAAAAGTAATGGTTAATTAACGGCGAGAGATTATGAAACTGCAATTCATGGGTGCCACCCGCGAGGTGACGGGCAGCAAACACCTGATAACCACAAAACACGGAGTCAAGATACTGCTCGACTGCGGCATGTACCAGGGCAAGGGCTTGGAGACCGACGCGATGAACCGCGACCTGGGCTTTACGCCGTCTGAGATTGACTATCTCATTCTCAGCCATGCACATATCGACCATAGCGGCCTGATACCCTATATCTACAAGCTGGGCTTCCGCGGCACCGTGCTCTGCACCCCCGCCACGCGCGACCTCTGCGCCATCATGCTGGCCGACGCTGGCCGCATACAGGAGCAGGACACCCAGACTTTCAACAAGAAACGCAAGGCCCAGGGGCTGGAGCCCGTGGAGCCTATCTACGACGAGCAGGATGCTCAGCAGTGTATGAGCTGCTTCATCAGCGTGCCCTATCACAAGAAATTCAATATCGAAGGCGAGGTGACGGTGGAGTTCTTCGACGCCGGTCACATCCTGGGCTCGGCGCTCGTCTACCTCGAAATCAAGGACGGCCGCCGCACGATACGCCTCGGCTTCACGGGCGACATCGGGCGCTACGATAAGCAGATACTCAAAGACCCCGAACCGTTCCCGCAGGTGGACTACCTTATCATGGAGAGCACCTATGGCGACCGGCTGCACGAGAGCATACAGGATGCCGAGCAGGAGTTGCTGATGGCGGTGCTCGACACCTGTACCAAGAAGAAAGGCAAGCTCATCATCCCCAGCTTCGCCATCGGCCGCGCACAGGAGATTATCTATGCGCTCGACCGTCTGGAGCACGTCAAGCTGCTGCCCGACATCGACGTCTTTGTGGACAGCCCGCTGAGTGTCAGCGCCACCAATATCATGCGCCTGCACACCGAGTGCTTCAACGAGGCCATTGCCGAATACTGCCAGACCGACCCCGACCCCTTCGGCTTCAACAGGCTGCACTACATACAGAGCGTCATGGAGAGCAAGCAGCTCAACGTCAGGCACAAACCCTGTGTCATCATTGCCGCCAGCGGCATGATGGAGGCCGGCCGCGTGAAGCACCACCTGGCCAACCACATTGAAAATCCCGCCACGACCATCCTCTGTGTGGGTTACTGCGAGCCCTCGACGCTGGGCGCCAAGATTATGCGTGGCGACGAGACGGTGAGCATCTTCGGACAGACGCACAAGGTGCGCGCCGAGTTGCGCCGCATCGACTCGCTGTCGGGCCACGGCGACTACAGCGAGATGATGCGCTATATCTCTTGTCAGGACAAGAAGAAAGTGAAGTATCTCTTCCTGGTGCACGGCGAGGCGGAGACGCAGCAGCACTTTGCCGAGACCCTGGAGAAGGACGGCTGGAAGCATATCAGTATCCCTGAATTCCGCGAGGAGGTGGATTTATAGGATGAAGCTGTTGATGGTCATATTGTCCTTGTTGGTGGCCACCTGCACGGCGCAGGTGCCGCAACAGCCTGTGTCGGCGCCTGCCGGTGTGGAGCTGCCCGCCTATGGCGAGGACGAGGACATTGTGGTCCGCACCGGCTACACGGCTTCCTATAACCACAAGACACTCACACCCGATTGGGTGGCATGGGAGCTGACCGCCGAAGAGGTGAGCGATGCCTACGATTTCGACTGCCCCTTCAGCCGCGACCCCAACGTAGAATACCCCAAAGCCAGCCGTGAGGACTATGCCCACTCGGGCTGGGACAAGGGCCACATGGCGCCGCGAGCCGACATGAAGTGGAGCGCGCAGGCGCTGGAGGAGAGTTATTTCTTCACCAATGTCTGCCCGCAGGACCACGAGATGAACAGTCAGGCTTGGCGCAAGATTGAGGAACTGACCCGTAGGCTGGCCAAACACTATGGCGCTGTGTATGTCGTCTGTGGTCCCGTGCAGGGCACAGGCCACTACGGCACCATAGGCAAGGCCGGCGTGCAGGTGCCCGATGCCTTCTTCAAGGCGTTGGCAGTGAATACTTCCGACGGCTACCACACCGTGGGTTTCCTGGTGGAGAACAACCGGCAGGACGGCTCGCCGAAGCGCTATGCTGTCAGCGTCGACAGCGTGGAGACGGTCGTGGGCCGCGACCTCTTCCCTTCGTTGCCCGAGGAGGCAGAGGCCTCATTTGATTGGAATATTTGGAAATATTGAAAACAATACACATCAAGTTATGAAGATAAGCTATATTTTGACCCCGCTGCTGGCATTGGCCACCCTCGCCGCCTGCAAGCAGAATGTGCAGGAACCTGTGGCAGCGCCCGAGGAACCCGTGGAAGAGACGGTCGCCGAGGAACCTGTCGAGGCCGAGCCGGTGGCGCTGGTGCCGGTCATCCGTGACGTGAAGCACAACACACCCAAGCCCGCCACCGCCCAAACGGCTACCGGCAACCGTCAGCCGGCCGCCAAAAAGGGCGAAACCATCTATGTGGAGACCGATGGCGCACAAGGCCGCGTGTGGGGCCATGTCACCATGTATGGCGACCGAGGCAACGGCACCATCCATGATTGGGATGAGAACACCTGGGCCGTCAGCGTTACCCGTCACGGCGACGAACTCTACGCCACCGACCAGAACTCGCGCCTCTATGTATTCAAACTGAAACAAAATAAAACACAAGAATAATGAAAACCACAGCAGAACTCCAGCAGATTGCGACGCAGGTGCGCCGCGACATTCTCCGTATGACCACTGCCGCCAAGAGCGGCCACCCGGGCGGCTCGCTCGGCACCACCGATTGGTTTGTGGCCATGAACTTCAATATCATGGACTTCGACCCGCAGAAGTTCACTATGAGCGGCGAGGGTGAGGATATGCTCTTCGTCTCGCAGGGCCACATCACGCCGGTCATCTACAGCACTATGGCGCGCCGCGGCTACTTCCCCGTCAGCGAGTTGGCTACCTTCCGCAAATTCGGCACCCGCCTGCAGGGTCACCCCTCGACGGCACACAACCTGCCGGGCATCCGTATGGCTTCCGGTTCGCTGGGCCAGGGCCTCAGCGTTGGCGTGGGTGCCGCCCTCGGCAAGAAGATGACGGGCGACAAGCACCTGGTCTACACCATGCACGGCGACGGCGAACTTGAAGAGGGCCAGATATG
>JAFZKV010000024.1 GCA_017551765.1 Bacteroidales bacterium | reverse complement strand
TCCTTGGTGTAGAGCATGCCGGTGGGGTTGCTGGGCGAGGAGAACATGATGAGTTTGGTGCGCGGTGTGATGGCGGCTTCGAGTTGCTCGGGAGTGACCTTGAAGTCGTTCTCCAGCTTGGTCTTCACGAAGACGCACTTACCTTCGGCCAAACGGACGAACTCTTTGTAGCTGACCCAATAGGGGGTGGGGATGATTACTTCGTCGCCAGGGTTGATGAGGCACTGCACTACCTGGAACAGGCTCTGCTTGGCACCGGTGCTGACGACAATCTGCTCGGGTTTGTACTCCAGCCCGTTGTCGCGCATCAGCTTGGTGCAGATGGCTTCCTTCAGGTCGGGATAACCCGGCACAGGGGGATAGTGGGTGAAGTTGTCGTCGATGGCCTTCTTGGCTGCTTCCTTCACCACCTCGGGAGTGTTGAAGTCGGGTTCGCCGATGGAGAGGCTGATGACGTCTTTGCCCTGGGCTTTCAGCTCACGGGCTTTGGCGGTCATGGCGAGAGTCTCGCTCTCGGCCATATTGAGGATACGGTTCGATAAGATTTCCATGATTATTTCTGTTTAAACGTAAACAACATGTTGCCGAAGAAGTTCCAAAGGGTGGTGACACCGACGGCGAAGACCCACAGGATGTAGAAGCGCCAATCGTCGTTCCAGGCCGGCAGCAGGCGGCCGGTAAGCCACAGGGTGCCGTTGTTGATGCCCAGGCCGATGACCGACACGAGGATGAACTTGAGATATTCGACGCCCACCTGCTTCTCGTGGCTGCGGAAGGTCCAGATGCGGTTGAGGATGTAGTTGGTGGTGGCGGCGGTGACGAAACCGATGGTATTGGCCACAAACTGGTTGATATGCACCACGTCGCGCAGGAGGTAGAGCACTCCGAAATGCACCACCATGCCGCTGGCGCCAACGACTCCGAACTTTAGAAATTTAAGGATGAGCGGACGCAGCTCCATCTGTTAGAACTGTTTCTCCGCTTCGGTGTGGATGATACCGGTCTTGCGCACCTTCTGCTTCTTGTTGCTCTTGGGCTTGCTGATGCGGGGCTGCGGTTTGGCCACACGCGGCAGGTACTGTGTGTCGCCGTCTTCGTTGACCTCAAGGCCGTAGACCTTCTTGGTTTCAAGGTTGCATTTGATGTGCCAGAAGTGGCCGCAGCCGCCCTTGGTGAGCAGCACGTCGCCGGCCAGCTTTTCGTCGGTCAGGTTCTCGTCCCAGAGGAAATTGGCCCAGATGATGTGGTCGCCGCGGTCGTTGGTGAAGCCCACATATTGGCGGCGGTACATGCGCATGTGCTCATCGATGACAGGGCACATGCCGCCCTGATTGTAATGCTCACGGTTGATATAGGCGATGCGTTTCTGTATCAAGCGCTCGGCCTCGGCAATATCGGCGTCGGTAGGGGTGTAGCGGCCGTCCTGGTTCTCGACGGTGAAGTCAACCTCCCAATCCTGATGGTACGACCAGCCGTGATAATTGTTGCCCCAAACCTCTACCACTTTCCATTTTTCGGTGGCTTCGATGTATTCTTGCGAGTATGCCAACGTGCTTCCAAGCACCAATAGAGTGGCAAAAATCAACTTCTTTATCATCCTTTTATACATTAATTTTCAAGTGCAAAGATACTCATATTTCGACAACTGCGCAAATTTTTTTTCTAATTGGCAAAAAAGTAGTATATTTGCACGCTGAAACTGATAACGCAAGAAGTAATAAAAAAGTATATCATTATGAAGAAATTTGTCACTGTAAAAGAGGCCGCCGACCTTATTCACGACGGCATGACCGTTATGGTCGGAGGATTTCTCGGTGTGGGCAACCCCATCGCCCTCATCGACGAGTTGGTGGCCCGCAATGTGAAGGACCTCACCATCATCTGCAACGACACCGCCTATCCCGAGGTCGGCGTCGGCAAGCTCATCACCAACCACCAAGTGAAGGCCCTCATCGCCACCCACATCGGCACCAACAACAACACCATTGACCAGATGAACGCCGGCGAGCTGAAGGTCACCCTCCAGCCCCAGGGCACCTTGGCCGAGCAGATCCGTGCCGCCGGTGCAGGCCTCGGTGGCGTACTCACCCAGACCGGCCTTGGCACCGTGGTTGAGAACGGCAAGCAGAAGGTCACCGTAGACGGTAAGGAATACCTGTTGGAGAAGCCCGTGCGTGCCGACGTCGCCATCATCGGTGCCAACATCGCCGACGAGAGCGGCAACTTGGTCTACAAGGGCACCAGCCAGAATTTCAGCCCGATGATGGCCACCGCCGCCGACACCGTCATTGTCGAGCCGCAGGAGATTGTCCCCACCGGCACCATCGCCCCCGAGAACGTCAAGACCCCCGGCATCTTCGTCGACTACGTCATCAAGAAATAATACACATACAACTATGGCAGTTAAATCTATGCTTCGCGTCCGCATGAGCGCCAAGGACGCACACTACGGTGGAAATCTCGTTGACGGCGCCCACATGCTTCACCTCTTTGGCGACGTGGCCACCGAGCTTCTTATCATCCAGGACGGCGACGAAGGTCTCTTCTGCGCCTACGACATGGTGGAGTTCAAGGCCCCCGTCTATGCCGGCGACTATATCGAGGCTTACGGCGAAATCACCCACGTGGGCAACACCAGCCGCAAGATGAGCTTCGAGGCCTACAAGGTCATCAAGACCCGCCCCGACATCAGCGACAGCGCCGCCGACGTGCTGGAGGAGAAAATCCTCGTCTGCCGCGCCACCGGCACCTGCGTGACCCCCAAGCAGTGCCAGCGCAAGAACCAATAGTCCGCCCTGACTCCTACTTTTCGACGGTTGTTCTACGGCCGTTCTATGGTCGTTCTTTGCTTTTTTCCAAAGAACGACCATAGAACGGCCGTAGATCGTTCGAAGAAGGGCAGGTGTTACCCCCGCCCTGACTCCGCCATTTCTTTTACATTTCTTTTGCATTTCTTTTATTGTTCTTTTATTTTTCTAATTAAACAGTAGTTAAACAGTAGTCGAACAGTAGTCGAAGAGTGGAACTTAGTGAGGTTTTTTTGCGCGGTTCGGTATTTTTTCGTATCTTTGCAGCGATGAAATTGGAGGAGTCCATAGCCCGTTTTCATGACTATATAGCCAACGAGCGCCGCCTGTCGGAGGTGACGGTGCGCTGGTATATGTCGGACCTGGAGGACCTGCTGCGGTACCTGAAGGCTGTGGAGGTGAGCGAGTTGGAGCAGCTGACGGCGCGCGATGTGCGCGAGTGGGAGCTGCAGCACATCGAGGCCGGGGAGTCGCCGCGCACGGTGCGGCGGCGGATGGCGGCAGTGGGCAGCTGGCTGCGCTTCCTGCGCCGGCGAGGCTATTACGGCGAGGACCTGCTGGCCAAGGTGTCGGTGCCCAAGCAGCCCAAGCGGCTGCCGGTGTTTTTCCGCGAGAGCGAGACGGAGCGCCTCTATGATGCCGACCTCTTTGGCGATGATTTCTTCGGGCGGCGCGACCGGCTGATGCTGAGGTTGCTGTACGAGACGGGCATCCGCCGTGCCGAGCTGGTGGGGCTGCGCGACGGCTCGGCCGACCTGTCGGCGCTGACGCTCAAGGTGCGCGGCAAGGGCGACAAGGAGCGGCTGATACCGATAGAAATAGAGCTTGCACACAATATTTCGGAATATCTTGCGTTAAAGCAACAGGAGATGGGCGATGTGGAGTGGCTGTTTGTCAACCACAAGGGCAGGCAGATGAGCCCCGAGAGCGTGAACTACGTGGTGAAGAAGTACATGACCTCGCTGTCCAATGCCGATCGTGTGTCGCCGCACGTGTTCCGCCACAGTTTTGCGACGCACATCCTGAACGAGGGCGGCGACCTGGCAGCCATCAAGGAGCTGATGGGGCACGAGAACCTGGCGACGACGGAGGTCTACACCCACGTGACGCGCGAGCGGATGAAAGAGGTCTACAGGCAGGCCCATCCCCGAGGACGGAAACGGAGAGAATAGTTATTAACCCTAAATATAAATGCCATGAACACAATCATCAACACTGCCAAATTCAAAGCCGACGAGAAACTCGAGAAGTATATCAATGAAAAAGTCGGCAAACTCGACCGCATGACTGACCGCGCCACCAAGTGCGAGGTGTTCCTCAAGATAGACAAACCCGAGAGCGACAACAATAAAATAGCCGAACTGCAGTTGGCGCTGCCTGGTCAGACGCTGTTCATCAGCAAGCAGGCCGACACCTTCGAGCAGGCTGTCAGCGAGGCCGTTGACGCCATGAAGGTTCAGATTGAGAAGTACAAGAACGCTTAAAATGCGTTCGGGGGCCGGTAGTCGGTGGCTGGTGACCGACTGCCGGCTACCGATTACCGACCACTAAAAGGGCAAATCGCCGAGGGGCTCGGTCTCGTTGTTGAGGATGTCCATCAGCGGATTGTTGCGCATCTCCTCCTGCTGACGCTTGGAAAGCAGCAGCAGATTGTCGGCCACCACCTCGGTGACGTGGCGCTTGTTGCCCTCTTTGTCTTCCCATGTGCGGCTCTGCAGCCGGCCTTCCACATATATTTGAGCTCCTTTGACGAGGATGCGCTCGGCCACGTCGGCCAGGCCTCGCCAGCACACTACGTTGTGCCACTCGGTGACCTCCACGCGCTCGTTGTCGCGGTGGCGGCGGTATTCGGTGGTGGCCAGGGGGAATGATGCTTTCTTGACGGGCGTCGGGCCTTCGGACGGGAATGTTACCACATCGGGATTCTTACCTACATTTCCTACCAGGATAACTTTGTTTACTCCAATCATTACTGTAACGTTTAGTCTGAATAGTTGTATATTTTGGAGTGCGAAAATACAACAAAAAAATGAATTGGTAAAATAAAGATATTCACAATGTCTGCAAGTACTTATCAATCAGCCTTGGTACAGGCACAGAATTCATCTGCCGGTCGGTCATTATCATGCCGTCGGCGGGATGTGAGACCGGCTCTTCGGGCAATTCTGCCTGGATGAAGCGGGCGTGGATGGTGCGGTGTGTGAGCTGGTGCAGGTATTCGTCGGTGATGGTGTAGCCGGCCTCTTGGCAGGAGTACGTGATGTCCAGAAAGCGCCACACTTCGTTCTGCAGTTCATCGCCCTCCAGCCTATGGTCGCTTTCCATCAGGCCGAATTCGAAGAGTCCTTTCCAGATGTCGTTGCCTGTGCGGCGGTGCATCCTGCCGTAGCGCACCCCCTCTTTGCGCCAGCGCAGGTCGAAGTAGTAGAACCATCGGTCTTTGGGTTTGGCTTTGGGGGCTTTGACGGGCAGCATGTCGACGCGGCCGGTGCGCCGTGCCTCACATTCGTCAGCGAAGGGGCAGGCTGTGCAGTCGGGTTGCGGGCGGCATTGCAGGGCACCGAAGTCCATCAGGGCGGCGTTGAAGCGGTCGGGCCGCTCGCGGTCAATCAGCTGTGTCAGTAGGGCCTCAAACTCCCTGTAGGCCGAGTCGGTGGCGATAGGGGTGGCGATGCCCCGCAAGCGGCTGATGAAGCGGTAGACATTGCCGTCGATGACGGGGTGGGGGAGCCGGTAGGCGAAGGAGGCGATGGCGGCGGCGGTGTAGCGCCCCACGCCCTTGAGGCGCAGGAGGCCATCGTAGGTGTCGGGGAAGCGGCCTCCACATTCATCCATAATATATTGCGCGGCCGCGCGCAAGTTGCGCGCGCGCGAATAGTATCCCAGGCCTTGCCATAGGCGCAGCACCTGCTCTTCGCTTGCGGCGGCCAAGTCGGCCACCGTGGGAAAGGCCTCGATGAAGCGCAGGTAATAGTCGCGTCCCTGCTCGATGCGGGTCTGCTGCAGGATGATTTCCGACAGCCAGATGTAGTATGGGTTGTCAATTCCACGCCACGGAAGAGTGCGTCCGTAGTCGTTGTACCAAGCCTCCAATTTTGTCCAAAAAGCCATGCGAAATGTTAATAATTGTGCCGAAAAAAGCGTCTAACTGCCTGGGAAAATAGTGTTAAAACATCAAAAAGCGTTTTGTTTGAGTTGTTGTTTATCAGTGTATTGCGTTTAACAAAATGTTAAAAAGATTTAAAAAGCAACTTATCAACGTCCAATTATTTTGCCATGTCGGAAAAAGGTAGTACTTTTGCCGCCGTTTTCGTCGAAAGAAAACGTGATTTATTAACGTAAAAAAACAATAAAAATTATACTGCAATGTCAAAGAAATGTGAAATTACCGGCAAGAAAGTGATCGTGGGCAACAATGTGTCGCACTCCCGTATCCACACCAAACGTACCTTCGCCCCCAACCTGCAAACCAAGAAGTTCTACATTCCCGAGGAGGATATGTGGATTACCCTGAAGGTCTCTGCCAAGGGCATGCGCATCATCAACAAGAAAGGCATCATTGCCGCCCTTAACGACGCTGCCGCCCAAGGACACCTGATGTTCTAAATGAAGTTGCAAAGTGGCCAAGTTGCAGAGTGGCCAAGTTACTTTGACACTCAGTTACTCAGTCACCAAGTCACTAATAAAATTAATTATTCACCCTTAAAAGAAAGAGGTATTAGCAATGATCGTAGTTCCTATCAAAGAAGGTGAAAACCTTGAGAGAGCTCTGAAGAAGCTGAAACGCAAATTCGACAAGACCGGCGTGGTGAAAGAGATGCGTCGTCGTCAGCAGTTCACCAAACCGAGCGTCATCAATCGCGAGAAGCACCTGAAGGCCATCTACGTCCAGCACCTGCGCCAGCAAGAGCTCGACATGTAAGCCCGATGGAGAGCTCCCACACACGGAGCAACGCCATTGAAAAGAAAATCCCCCGCATCATCGATGATGCGGGGGATTTCTGTTACTCTGAGTGAACAGCGACTTACTGTTTCTCGGAGGTGATCTTCTCAAGCCACTTGAGCATACCGAACATAACGAACATGGCAATGGCGCAGACCAGGAGGAACACCAGCCAGCACATCCACAGATTGGACATACCATTGTACAGTACCGGTCCGAGGAGGATGAGCAGGTTGCCGATGGCGGTGGCGCTGAGCCACAGACCTTGACAGATACCCTGGATATGCTTCGGGGCAATCTTCGACACAAAGCTCAAGCCCAGCGGGCTGATGAAGAGCTCAGCCACAGTGAGGAAGAAGTAGGTGACAATTAGGGCCCACGGGCCGACCTTCATGGCCGACGCCGTCTCAACCGGCATGCCGCGGAACTCGTTGACGCTGGGATAGCCGTTAATCATGCACAACAGCATCAGGAACAGGTAGGCGCAGGCTGCGATACCCATACCGAAGGCTATTTTCTTAGGTGTGGATACCTCTTTGCCTTTGCGCACAAAGGAGGCAAACATCCACATGATGAGAGGTGTGAGGATGACCACGAGGAACGGGTTGATGCACTGCCAGATTTCAGGTGGGATGGACGACGTGCTGACGAAGTCGCGCGCGAAGAGCGAAAGCGACTCGGCGTTCTGGTGGAAAGCGAACCAGAAGAAGACGCACACACCCAGCACAGCATAGAGACCAGCCATGCGTTGTTTCACGTCCTTTGCCATGGCGGCTTTCTCTTCGGCGGAGTAGGTAACCTCCTTGGTGTCATTCGCAGCTGCGGCTTCCTTCTTCACCGGGTTGGGCAGGCCCTTCTTGGTGCAGAGGAAGATGGTCAGCGAGATGAGCATGGCGATTACCGAGGCGATGAAGGCGAAGTGGACACCGGTGTTGAAGACGGTGATGTAGCTGTCGCAGAAGCTGGCCAGGTCAGTGGCTGCCTCGGGATACTGGGCGGTGAGCGCGGTGAGGTTGTCCATGTCGTTTCCCTGCATATTGTTGGTCAGGTAGTTGTGGCACAGCATGGGCAACTGGGCATTGTAGACCAAACCCTTGGTACCAAGCCACCAGTTGCGGATGATGGGGGCGATAAAGGGGGCGATGACACCACCGATGTTGATGAACACATAGAAGATTTGGAAGCCGCTGTCGCGCTTCTCTTTAGCCTTAGCCAGAGCCTCGGGACCTTTCTTGGCCTCTTCGGCTTCGAAGTCGTCGTAGAGCTGACCCACCACAGCCTGCAGGTTGCCCTTGAACAAACCGTTACCGCAGGCAATAATAACCAGGGCGACGAGTGTAAGCACCATGACCCACGAGAAACCGTGGCCGCTGAACACAGGCACCGACAATATAGCGTATCCCACAGCCATCACAATGATACCGGCAATGATGGTACCTTTGTAGTTTTTGGTGCGGTCGGCGATGATGCCGCCAGGCAGCGAGAGTACATAGATAAGGAAATAGAACCCGGCGAACATGATGCCGGCCGTCTGGTCGGGCACACCGAACTTGGAGCAGATGAACAGCGTCAGCACGGCGTTCATGATATAGTAGCCGAAACGCTCACCCATATTGCTCAACGCGGCGGGAATAAGTCCCTTCGGGTGCTCCTTCAGTGCCTTGCGCACATAAAAGATGATGAACGGAGTGACAACAATCAAACCCGCCACAAGCATAAATAGCGGTGTGTTGGCGTTCCATAGATTTGTAATAAAATCCATAATGTGTAATGTTTTGGTTAATAATATATTTAACTGTTTTTAATAATCCGAACAGGGTATAAATGATGTGCAAAGATACGAAAAAAAGTTGATACTTCGGCGGC
>JAFZKV010000023.1 GCA_017551765.1 Bacteroidales bacterium | reverse complement strand
CGCTGGCAAAAGTCAAAATAGGAGCGGCCAGCGCAAGCAATGTAGTGACTAACTTCTTCATATAGTATGAGTTTTATTATTTTGCCTATAAAAATTCGAGACACAAATATAAACAATTTTTAACAAATGGAATATTTTTTTTCATTTTTAACTTTTCAATACTCCCAACGGCTGCGTTCCTTTTTGTTCTCCCGCCTGGCGGCGTAATCCAGAAATCCTGTTTCTTTATGCTCCCCGCTGCGCGGTTTTCAATCTCCCGCCTGTCGGCGTAATCCAACAATCCAAAATTAATTGATAAGATTTATGGATTACCGCGCAGCGGGGAGGCCTCAAAAAATAGATTTATGTCGTGCACGATGTATTTTTAGGTGGTCGGTAAACGGTGGTCGGTGGCTGGTGATAGGGGGACGACAATGGAGACAACATGGACAACTTTGCCGGTGCAACATGCAGTGGCGCTGACAACTGAACGGGAAAGATGGGGTTTAATACGCAATAGGTTGGTTATAAGTACCGTATAAGTCCCGAACAGCTCCGATATAACTCCGACTGATGTCCGTTTGTTGTCCGCTTGTTGTCCGTTTGTTGTTCGATTATATAACGGACAACAAACGGACAACAAGCGGACAACAATGGGACAACAGTGGGTGTTAGGGCGGAGTCAATAGGTAGGCATTGGGGCCGAAAACCGACCACCAACTACCGGCCACCGACCACCATTTACATCGTGCACGACCTATTTTTTGGCAGTGGTCGGCGGGCATGGCGAGGGCATCAAAAAACAATGATATGAAAAAATATTTTTGCTATATAGAATATTATTCGTATTTTTGCGCCATGATTACTAACAACGACATGGCCGTCAAGACGGCGAATTTCTTATTGACAGTGAAAGCGGTAAAGCTCAACAACGAGCATCCTTTCACATGGGCTTCCGGGCGCAAATCGCCCATTTATTGTGACAATCGCGTCACTTTGTCGTATCCCGAGATACGCACTTTCATCCGTCAGCGCTTCGTTGACGCCGTCCGCGAGATGTGGGGCGACGTGGACGTGATTGCCGGCGTGGCCACGGGCGGCATCGCCCAGGGCGCCCTGGTGGCGCAGGAGCTGGGCAAACCCTTCGTGTATGTGCGCTCCGAGCAGAAGAGCCACGGTTTGACCAACCAGATTGAGGGCGAGATCCACGAGGGTCAGTCCGTGGTGGTCATCGAGGACCTGGTGTCCACCGGCAAGAGCTCGCTCATCGCGGTGCGTGCCCTGCGCGAGAAGGGCTGCGTGGTGAAGGGCATGGCCGCCATCTTCACCTACGGGCTGCAGGTGGCCGCCGACAACTTCAGCAAGGAGAACGTCGAGCTGGTGACGCTGACCGACTACGACACGCTGATCGGTGTGGCCAAGGAGGAGGAGTATATCCATGCCCACGAGCTGGAGAGCCTCGCCGCCTGGCGCCTCAATCCCGAACAATGGAGCGACGACCACATGGAAAAGTAAAAAATTAAAAGTAAAAAGTTAAAACTAAAAAAGTTAATCGATGGTGGACACTCTGACTGTAATGATGCGTCGATGGACGTGTTCCAGCTGCAAGTTGTTTGCTGTTTTATTTTTTACTTTTTACTTTTTACCTTGCGTTTCGGCGCAGGACAGTGTGCTGACGGTGCAGCTGCCCGACGGGCCGCGCTTTGAGATGGTGTGGGTCGAGGGCGGCACATTCATTATGGGCAGCGACAAGGCCCAGGGGGTGAGCCACAACTACGAGTATTCGCACCCGGCGCACCGCGTGACCGTGGGCGGCTACTACATCGGCCGCCACGAGGTGACGCAGGCGCTCTGGGTGGCCGTGATGGGCGAGAACCCGTCGAGGTTCACCGGCAACGACTCGCTGCCGGTGGAGCAGGTGAGCTGGGCCGACGCGCAGCGCTTTGTGGCCATGCTCAGCCAGCTGACGGGCCGCAAGTTCCGCCTGCCCACCGAGGCCGAGTGGGAGTACGCCGCCCGCAGCGCCGACCGCGACCTGCCGTTCGCGGGGTGCAGCCGTGGACAGCTGGAGCAGTACGCCTGGTTCTGCGTCAACAGCAAAGGCCACACGCATCCGGTGGGCACGCTGATGCCCAACGGCTTGGGGTTGTACGACATGAGCGGCAACGTGGCCGAGTGGTGTTCCGACTGGATGGAGAAGTACACCGCCGCCGAGCAGGAGAACCCGCGGGGTCCGCGGCGCGGCGACAGCCGTGTGCTGCGCGGCGGACACTACAACAGCGTCTCGGCAGCCTGCACGGTCTATGACCGCGGCTGGTACGTGCCCTCGGGCAAGAGCGAGTTTTACGGTCTGCGTTTAGTGTTGGAGGTTACCAACGATGAAGATTAACGACAGGGAATTCAAGCCATACATCACCGAGGCCGAGCTCGACGCTGTGGTGCGCCGCCTGGCGGAGGAGATTAGCCGCGACTACAGGGACGGCAACCTGGTGGCTTGCCCCATACTGACGGGCGCCTTCATGTTTGCCGCCGACCTGCTGCGCCGCCTCACGGTGCCCTGCGAGGTGGACTTTGTGCGCTACACCTCCTACTGCGGCATGAGCAGCACCGGCGAGGTGAGTTGTGCGCTGCCTTTTCCGACCGGCGTCGAGGGACGCGACGTGCTGATTGTGGAAGACGTGGTCGACACAGGTCTCTCCATGCAGCACATGCTGGCCGAGGTGCAGGCCCTGCATCCGCGCAGCGTGAGGGTGTGCGCCCTCTTCTTCAAGCCCGGCGCCTTCAAGGGTGGCTACAAGGTGGACTATGTGGGCCGCGAAATTGGCAACGAATTCATTGTGGGCTACGGCCTCGACTACAACGAGCGGGGTCGCAACCTGCCGGAAGTGATGGTGGTGAGTGATAAGTGATGAGTGATTAGTGAAAAATGAAAAGTGAAAAATGAAAAACAGAAAGGTCATTCGGTTTTGGGCTGTGATGGTGGCGGCGGCGCTGCTGGCGGTGTCGTGCATCAAAAAGCCTGAGGACAACCGGCTTGTGGTGTCGCAGGAGCAGCTGACGGGCCTGTGGGTGAAAGCCAACAACCCTTACGAGTTTTGGCGCTTCCGCAGCGACTTGACAGGCATCACCTGGGACGAGACACCCGACCCCGAGACCGGCGACCCCGAGATGACCGAAGAGTTGAGCAACCTAGGCTTCACCTGGGCGATTGAGAACGGCGACGTGCTGATGTTCTCGTTCCCGGGAGCGATGGAGAACCAGGATGTGCCTAAGTACTACTATATCACAGAAATAAACGCCTCCACGATGAAATGGGAGGACGAATACGGATTGACCTACACGCTCAACAAGAAATGAAGAAGGGTTGGAAAATAGCGCTTATCTCGGTCGGTTCCCTGCTGGGGCTGGCGGTGGTGGTGGTCGCCGTAGCCTTGTGGCTCGTCTTCACCCCTTCGCAGCTGACCAAGATAGTGAACCGGCTGGCCGCCGACTATGTTACCTGCGAGACCCATTTCGGCCGTGTGAACCTGACGCTCTTCAAGACCTTCCCCGATGTGGGGCTGAGGATAGACGAGGTGGAGGTGGTCAACCCGATGGATGGCGCCCCATCCTGTGAGGTGGCCTATATCGACAACCTGACGGTAGGGCTGGACCTGAAGAAATACCTCAAGGAGAAAGAGGTGGTGGTGCACCAGGTGCTGGTGGACGAGTTGCGTGCCACGCTGTATGTCGACAGCCTGGGCAACAGCAACTTCGACATCTTCAAGCACAGCGACGACAAGGATACCACCAAGAGCACCTTCAGCCTCGACAGCCTGCCGTTCATTGACCTGAAGAAACTTCAGGTGAGCAACAGCTATGTGACTTTCATCAACGACAAGAGCCACCTTTTCGCCTCGATGGTGTACATCGACCTTGGCGTGGCGGGCACGCTGAAGGAGGGGCTGGTGGATGCCGATGTGGACCTGAAGATGGACCGTTGCCGCTATACGATGTATCGCAAAGACAGCGTTGCGACTGTCGACGGCAAGCTGCAGGGTGTGAAGATGGCGGTGAAGGCCAAAGGCTACTTGGAGGAGTTGCTGGGCGACCTGAAACTGAACGTGGAGAATGGAGAGTTGTCGTTGAACGGCAAGGAGATGATCGACGAGAAGTTGCAGGCCTCGAAGCATGACCTGCTGAAGCTGGAGGTGCCGTTCAACGCCGACCTGCTCAACAAGCAGTTCTTGCTCGACGACAGCCGTCTGCAGGTCGACGACTACGCCCTCGGCCTCAAAGCAGACGTGCGTCTTGACCCCATGAAGGTCGACGCCGTGGTGACTACCGACGGCGGCTGGCAGGTGGCTCCGCTGCTGGAGCTGCTGCCGATGCAGGTGCTGCCCAAGGGGATGGACGTGGACGGCAAGGTGAAGCTGCAGGCCTATGCCTACGGCGAACCCTCGGCGCTGAAAGTCGATGCCCATGTAGGCCTCGCCGACGGTCGTTTCCATTACCCGAAAGCGCTGCCCTACAAGGTGAACCGTATCGGCGGCGACCTGGAGGCCTCGTTGGACCTCTCGAAGAAGAGCCCGAGCCATGTCAAGATTAATTCGCTCAAAGCACACACCCTCAATACCGACCTCAACCTGAAGGGTAGGGTAGACGACCTGCTGGGCGACATGCGTGTGGATGCCACAGTGAAAGGGTCGCTGCCGCTGGAGGATGCCAAGCCCATGATACCCGAAAAGCTGCCGCTCAAGGCCGACGGCAAGGCCAAGCTGGACCTCAGCGCTTGCTTCAAGATGAGCCAGCTGAAGGCAAAAGCCTACGACAAAATGCAACTGGCCGGCGATATCGCCCTCGAGCGCCTCGATGTGCTGTATGACAGTATCCACGTGGAGTCTCCCGACCTCAATATCGCGCTGCAGTTGCCCGCCAAAGAGCATAAAAGCAAGATGGCCGACGTGCACTTGACGGGCAGCCATCTGCTGCTGGCCATGAAGGCGGTGGAGGCCGACATCAATCGTCCCGACATCAATGCGGGGCTCAACAACCTGTTTAAAGAACAGCTGGCCGCTGCCGTCGAACTTGCTGTGGGCAAGAGCGCTGTCGGTCTCGATTCCACCCAGATCGACCTGGCCTCGATGGCGCTCAAAGGCTCCATCAGGATGGACTCCACGCAGAGTGGTTTCTTCAACAAATACAACCCCCTGCTCAACGTGAACCTGAAAAACGGCGTGGTGGGCACCACGGCGCTGCCTGAGAAAGTCTATCTGGGCGACCTGGCCTTCGACTACAGGCCCGAACGCTGCGAGGTGAGGAACGCCGAGGTCAAGCTGGGTCGCAGCGACTTCCAGCTCTACGGCTCGGTGGAGAACTTCGAGGAGTGGCTTGTGCACAAAAAGATGCTCGTGGGTGAGCTGAATTTCGTGTCGCAATACACCGACGTGGACGAGCTGATGGACATGTTCAGTGGCAAAGGCACCGACCCCGACACGCTGGAGCAGATGCGTCAGGAGGACAAGGTGGCCAAAGAAGCCAACCCCTTCATTGTGCCTAAAGACATCAACCTGACGCTGCACACCCACATCCACCGGAGCCTGGCGTTCGGCAACGACCTGGGCGACGTGGCCGGCGCACTCACCATCAACGACGGTACCGCCATCCTCGACCAGGTGGGCTTCGTCTGCAAGGCCGCCACCATGCAGCTCACCGCCCTTTACAAATCCATCCGTCCCAACAACCTCTTCTGCGCCCTCGACTTCCACCTGCTCGACATACAGATTGACGAACTGCTGGACATGATACCCACCATCGACACCCTGGTGCCCATGCTGGCCGCCTTCGAGGGCAACGCCGACTTCCACCTGGCCGGCGAGGGCTACCTCAACGCACGCTACAAACCCAAGATGAGCACTCTGCTCGGCTCCGCTGCCATCAGCGGACAGAACCTCGTCGTGATGGACAACAACAGCATTGCGCAGATAGCCAAACTGATGCAGTTCAAACAATGGAAAGACAACGACAACAAAATACGCATTGACAGCCTCAGCGTAGAGATGACCTGCCTGCGCAAAGAAATAGAGGTGTTCCCATTCCTACTCAACATAGGCAAATACCAACTCTGTGCCTCCGGGAAGCACAACCTCAGCGGTGACTGCGGCTACCACATCGAACTGCTGAAGAACCCCTTGCTGGCCAAAGTGGGCGTCGATGTGCGCGGAACCCTCAAGAACCCCAAAATCACCCTCGGCGAAGTGCGCTACGCCGACATGTATAAACCCGACAAACGCGGCGAAGTGGAAAAACGCACCCTCGAGATGAAGCGCCGCGTACGTGAAGCACTTGAAAACAACGTCAGATGAGCATCTTCCACCGATATAAAAGCACCATCCACGGCAACTACCGTCGAGCCTACCTCCGCAGCGGCCTCGTCACCGGCCTCCTCCTTGCCGCCGGTCACATGGCGCTGCACACCCATCACTCCTCACTCATCACCGACCATTCGACACTCATCCTCAACATTGTCCTCATGGTTGCCGTCTTCCTCTTCACCGCCTGGTACCGCCACTCGCTGCCCGACCAGCGCATCACCCTCAAGGAATCCATGCTCTTCGGAATGGGCCTCTCACTCGTCGCCGCACTCCTCTACGCACTCCTCCTCTTAATCCTATACCTCCTCCTGCCGTCTACCGACCTCCGGCTACCGACCTCCGACTACCCGGCCCACTATTGGGCTGCCCTCTGGGCTATCGTCGCCGCCGTCGGTACGCTGCTGCTCGGCTCCTTCTCCGCCTTCCTCGCCGCCATCTTCCTCCGCAACGAAAAATCAGAAATCAAGAAATCAAACAATAGAACAATCAAGCAATAACAACATGAAGCAAATCTCAATAATAGTACCTTCCTACAACGAGGCGGAATCCCTTCCGCACCTCGCCGAATGGGTCGACCGCGTCATGAAAGAGCACGGTTTCGACTACGAAGTAATCATCGTCGACGACGGCAGTACTGACGCCACATGGGAGGTCACCGAGCAACTCCACCAGGCCAACCCCGCCTGGCGCGGCATCAAATTCCGCCGCAACTACGGTAAATCCGCCGCCCTCAACGTTGGCTTCAACGCCGCCCAGGGCGACGTCGTCGTTACCATGGACGCCGACCTCCAGGACAGCCCCGACGAAGTGCCCGAGCTCTATCGCATGATCAAAGAAGAACACTACGACCTCGTCAGCGGCTGGAAAAAGAAACGCTACGACTCAAAAATCGCCAAAAACATTCCCTCCAAACTCTTCAATTGGACCACTCGTCGCATGAGCGGCATCTATCTACATGACTTCAACTGCGGCCTCAAAGCCTACCGCCACGAAGTCGTCAAATCCATTGAAGTCTACGGCGAAATGCACCGCTACATCCCCGTCATCGCCAAATGGGCTGGCTTCCGCAACATCGGCGAAAAAGTCGTCCAGCACCGCAAACGCGAATTCGGCGTTACCAAATTTGGAATGAACCGCTTCATCAACGGCTACCTTGACCTCATGAGCATCATGTTTATGTCCAAATTCGGCAAACAACCCATGCACTTCTTCGGTGCCATCGGCAGCCTCTCCTTCCTCTTCGGCTTCGTGGCACTCCTTGTCGTCATCATCCTCCGCCTCGCCGGACGCATAGCCCTCACTAACTCCGTCTGGTTCTACCTCTCCATGCTCTTCGTCCTTATCGGCATGATGCTCTTCCTCGCCGGCTTCCTCGGCGAACTCATCTGCCGCAACTCCTCCACCCGCAACCAATACTTGATAAGCTGTGAACTGTAAGTTGTAAGCTGTGAGTGTCGGACGCACCACTTAAAACTTAAAACTTAAAACTGTAAATTGTAAGCTGTCAGTGTCAGACGCACCACTTAAAACTAAAAACTCAAAACTTAAAACTGTAAGTTGTAAGCTGTGAGTGTCAGACGCACCACTTAAAACTTAAAACTCAAAACTTAAAACTGAAACAATGAGCCTCCAATGCGGTATAGTAGGACTGCCCAACGTCGGCAAGTCAACCCTCTTCAACTGCCTCTCCAACGCAAAAGCACAGGCGGCCAACTTCCCCTTCTGCACCATCGAGCCCAACGTCGGTGTCATCACCGTGCCCGATGAACGCCTCGCAAAACTCGTCGAAATCGAGCGCCCAGCTTCCGTCGTCCCCGCCACCGTCGAAATCGTCGACATCGCAGGACTCGTCAAAGGCGCCTCCAAAGGTGAGGGACTCGGCAACAAATTCCTCGCCGACATACGCAACTGCGACGCCATCATCCACGTCCTCCGCTGCTTCGACGACGACAACATCACCCACGTCGACGGCACCGTCGACCCTGTCCGGGACAAACTTACCATCGACACCGAGCTGCAGTTCAAAGACCTTGAAACCATCGAGAACCGCTACGACAAAGAAGTCAAAAAAGGAAAAGCCGGCGGCGACGCACGCGCCAAAAAACTCGTCGAAGTCATGGACCTCTATCGCGCCGCCCTCCTCTCAGGCAAAAGCGCACGCACCGTCCAACTCGACGAAAACCAAGCCGAAGTCGCCCGCGACCTCATGCTCCTCACCTCCAAGCCCGTCCTCTACGTCTGCAACGTCGACGAAAGCTCCGTCGTCAACGGAAACCCCTATGTCGATGCCGTCCGCGAAGCCGTTAAAGACGAACAAGCCGAAGTCCTCATTATCGGCGCCGGCATCGAAGCCGACATCGCCGAACTCGAGACCTACGAAGAAAAACAGATGTTCCTCGAAGACCTCGGCCTCAAAGAAAGCGGCGTTAACCGCCTCATCAAAGCCGCCTACCGACTCCTTAACCTCCAGACCTTCCTCACTGCCGGTCCTAAAGAGTGTCGCGCTTGGACTTTCAAGAAGGGCATGAAAGCCCCTCAAACAGCCGGCATCATCCACTCCGACTTTGAACGCGGCTTCATCCGCGCCGAAGTCATCAAATACGACGACTACGTCACCCTCGGCTCCGAAGCCAAATGCCGCGAAGCCGGCAAAATAGCCATTGAAGGAAAAGACTACGTCGTCCAGGACGGCGACATCATGCACTTCAGATTTAATGTCTAAACTCTGCACATACACATTGTTAATAGTCGCCATCATGGCGCTGATATCCTCTTGCTCTACCAAGAAGGCCAAGTGGACAAATGTTCAGTATCACAACACCACCTGCCACTATAACGTATGGTGGAACGGCAACGAGAGCCTGAAGTCGGGTCGTGAGAAGATAGAGAAAAACTCTGTCGACGACTACACCAACTTCTTGCCGGTGGAAAAAATAGCCACCGAGGAGGTGGCCCGCTCGGTCAATCCCGAAATGGACCGTGCTGTTGAGAAGGGTGTCAAAGGCATTACCAAACACAGCATCTTCATCAACGGTGAGGAGCACGTGCCCTACATCAAGGAGTGCTACTTGCTCACCGCCTACGCCACCTTCTACAAACAGGATTACACCGCCACCCTCAACACCTGCAATATCCTCGTCTCGCAGTTTCACGGCACCCGCGCCGGCGACGAAGCCGCTGTCCTCATGGCTCGTTGCATGACTCGTGAGAAGCGCTACACCGAGGCCGAAGCCACCCTCGACCAGCTGGTAATTCTGCTCGACAAGGGTAACTTCTCGCGCAGCCAGAAGGACAAACTCTACATGGCGATGGTTGAAACCCTGGTGCCTCAAGGGAAGTACAAGAAAGCCGTCGAATACATCCATTTGGCCATCGGGGCCACACGTGACCGTAACACCAAAGCCCGTCTGACCTTCCTTCTCGCACAAATCTACCAGAAACTTGACCGACGCGCAGTGGCCGCAAAATACTACCAGAAGGTGGTCTCCTATGGGCCTGAATATGTGATGGAGTTCAATGCCAGGTTGGGGGAGGCTTCCTGCGCCGACCTTGAACACAGCGATGTGGCTAAGCTTGAGAAACATCTTGATGCCATGTTGCGCGACAAAAAGAACGAGGACTACCGCGACCAGATCTATTATGCCAAAGGCGAGATGTATTACGGTGTGAAGGATGCCCAGCGAGCCTGCGACAACTTCAAACGCAGCGTGGCCGAAGCCCGAAAGAACCGCGCCCAGAAAGCCAAATCGGCGCTCCGGCTGGGTGAGATACTCTACGACGTCTACGAAAACTACGACCAGGCGCAGCTCTACTACGACACCGCCATGCAATGCATCAAAAAGGACTATCCCGGTTACCCCGCCATCAAGCGCCGCAGCGACATGCTCACCGAACTTGTCACCTACACACGTGTCTACGAACGCTGCGACAGCCTTGTGGCGGTGGCCGCAATGCCCGAAAGCCAACGCAACGCACTCATACAATCCAAGATAGATACCCTCAAGGCTCAGGAAGAACGCGCCAAAGAGAAAGCCTTGATGGAGGAACTGCTCAACGAAGCCAAAGGTCAGCAAAACACGCTCAGCGGCGATTGGTACTTCTACAACCCCAACACCGTAGACAAAGGCAAGACCACCTTCCGTCAGCGGTGGGGCAACCGCACCCTTGAGGACAATTGGTTCCTCTCCAACAAGCCCAACTTCGGACTCCTTACATTCAGCGACAGCGAAGAAGAGGACATGCTTAGTGACAGCACCGACACCGATGCCGACAGCACCCTCACGCCCAACAAAGGTGCCGGCAACCCCGACGACCCGCATTATCCTGCCTATTACCTCAAGGACCTGCCCACTACGCAGGCACAATACGACTCCATCGACTCACTCATCTCACTCAACCTCCTCAATGCCGGCTACATCTTCTACGACGGCATCCACAACACCCCGCGCGCCCTCGAGTGCTACCTGCGTCTGACCAAAGATTACACCGCCTATCCCGAGATAGTGCAGGCCTTCTATATGCTCTACCGCATCTACGACCGGCAGGGTAACACCCCACAAGCCAACTACTACCGCGACATGGTGCTGATGGGCTTCCCCGACAGCGACTACGCCAACCTCATCCGAGACAACGAATACTACAAGGAACTGCTCCGCCGCGAGGCCGTCGTCGAACAAGCCTACGAAGAGCTCTACACCCAATTCCGTCGCCACAAGCACGCCACCGTTATCACCCTTGCCGACAACGCCGAAGAGCTATATCCGGGACACCCTATGCTTCCCAAGTTCCAATATTGGAAAGGCCTCTCGCTTGCTCAAAGCGGTCAGCGTCCGGAAGCCATCAAGCACTTCAACGGCATGTTGAAGCAAATCAACGCCACCGACAGCCTTGTGCCGCTCATCCAGGCACAACTGCAGCGTCTCGCCGACGACAGCACCTACCGCACCGAAAGCGGCAACGAGGAGATTGCCGACAACTCAACCACCACAACCGTCACCACTACCAAGCAATCCTCTACCGCCACCACCCAGGAGGACGACGAGGAACTGCCTCCCGAGGCCCAAATTTACCGCTACCGCGAAGGACAGCAGTACTACGTCATCATCCTCATCAACGACCGCCGTATCAAAGCCACCGAATTGCAATACAAACTTGCCGACTTCAACAGCCAATACTATTCAAACAGCGGCTACAAAGTCAATGCCGTCCTCTTCGACGACACCACACAACTCCTGACCGTACACCGTTTCAAGTCGTCCGACGAAGCCATGAGTTACTATCGCCACCTCTCACAGGAGGAGAGTCCCTTGCGTCAGTATTCCGATGCCGACCATCTGGAATTCGCCATCTCCACCCAGAACTATGCCACTTTCTACAACCGTAAAAATCCTGCGGCCTATTTGGCCTTCTTCCGCAAATATTATCTGAAAACAAATAAATAAAAAGATAAAACAAAAAAATTATGGCAAAAACAATGGAAATCGAAAGCAGCCCCATCAACATCATCACCGACGGCACCCACATTAAGGGCGACATCACCGCTTCGGGCGACTTCCGCCTCGACGGCATCCTCGAAGGAAACATTCAACTCAACGGCAAACTCGTCATCGGCGACTCCGGCGTCGTCAACGGCAACGTCCTTTGCCAGAACGCCAACATCATCGGTACCGTCAACGGCAACCTCTCCGTCAAGGAACTGCTCTCGCTGCACGCCTCCGCCCGTGTTCGTGGCGACATACTCATCAACAAGCTCTCCATTGAGCCCGGTGCTGTCTTCTCAGGCAAATGCCGCATGATCGACGAGGTAAAGGCCCAACACGAAGAGCAGACGGCCGAAGCGCCCGCCGAATAATGGAGCAACTGAAACAACTGTTCGCCGCATGGGCAGGAGTGCCTTGTGCGGAGATGTTTGCGTTGGGAGCCAACGGCTCCTCGCGCCGCTATTACCGGATGGTAGGGGGTGGGCGCACCGCCATCGGTGCCGTCGCCGACGACCTGCGCGAGAACGAGGCCTTCTTCGCCTACAGCCGCCACTTCTTTGACCGTGGTGTTCCCGTCCCCGAACTCTATGCTATTGCCGACGACCGCCGCCACTACCTCCAGCAGGACCTCGGCGACCAGACGCTCTATGGCCTCCTGCGCGAGAAGAAACAGCAGGGTGGGGGATTCGACGCCGAGATGCTCGCCCTCTACAAACAGGCGCTCTCCGACCTCCACAACATACAGGTCGCCGGCCGCGATATGGATTTCAGCTACGGCTACCCCCGTGCCGCCTTCGACAGGCGCAGCATCCTCTGGGACCTCAACTACTTCAAATACTACTACCTCAAACTCCAGCACATCCCCTTCGACGAGGACCGTCTGCAGGACGACTTCGAGCGTTTCGCCGACCTCCTCCTCAGCGCCGACTGCAACTACTTCCTCTATCGCGACTTCCAAGGGCGAAACATTATGTTAAATTGCTTGAATGTGTTAATGCCTGAATGTTTGAGTGCTGACGCGTCAGCCACTCAAGCATTTAAGCAATCAAGCATTCAAACAATCCTCTACTACATCGACTACCAGGGTGGCCGCCGCGGAGCCGCGCAATACGATGTGGCATCCCTCCTTTACAGTGCCAAAAGCGACCTCCCCGAAGCCATCCGGCAGGAGCTTCTCTCCCACTACGTCGCCCTCCACCGCGACCCCGATTTCATGCAGCATTTCTGGCACTACGTCGTCGTGCGCATCCTCCAGACACTCGGTGCCTACGGCTATCGCGGCCTCTACGAGCGCAAACCCTACTTCATTGAGAGTATCCCCCTGGCGGTAGGCAACCTGCGCCGCATCATCGAGGAGCATCCGCTGCCCCCCGACCTGCACGAACTCAACACCGTCCTCACCCGCCTCTGCTACCAACCACCGGCTACCGACCACCAGCTACCAACTACCGACCAGCTTACCGTCACCGTCCAGAGCTTCAGCTACAAACAGGGGCTCCCCACCGACAACACCGGCAACGGCGGCGGCCACATCTTCGACTGTCGCGCCCTCCCCAATCCGGGTCGCTACCCCGAATACAAGAACTACACCGGCAAAGACCGTCCCGTCATTGACTTCCTCTGCAAAGAATCCGCCGTCGATCAGTTCATCCTCCACGCAATGGCCATCGTCTCACAGAGCGTCGACAAATACCTCGAGCGCCACTTCTCACACCTCAGTGTCGCCTTCGGCTGCACCGGCGGGCAGCACCGCTCCGTCTACTGTGCTGAGCAGCTGGCCGCGCAACTCCGCAAAAAATATCCCGAGGTCAATGTTCTTGTCACTCACCGTGAACAGGACAAACAATAAAATATGCCCTAATTACCCGTTGATTAACAGTGAGTTTATTTAATATTGATAAATTATTTTAAATAGTATCGCAATTTATTCGTATCTTTGCACCCGAATTATTATTGGAATAAAAACAGAAAAAAATATAGCAATGAAAGGTAGAACTATCATTCAAATCGTGCTGGGTCTTGTCATTGTGGCCCTCGCCGTGGTGCTTTACAACAGCATCCAGAAACCCATGCGCTTCGACAACGAGTACACCAAGCGTCGCGACGCCTGCGCCGAGAAGCTGAAAGCCATCCGCACCCTTGAGGATGCCTACAAAGTGACCTACGGCACCTACTGTGGCAGCTTCGACACCCTCGTCAACCGCCTGATGAACGAGGACAGCATGAAGGTGGTCAGCAAGGTCATCAACTATGACAAAATTCCCGCCGACGTTGACATCAACGAGATCTCCGAGCTCGAGGCTGTGAAGCAGGGCTACATCTCGCGTGAAGAGATTTTCGTCAACCCCGTTGACGAGCTGCGCAAGAACGGCAAACTGCCCATCATCGACGCCAACGGCCACAAGCGCCAGCTGACCGACGAGGAAATCCGCAACCTGCGCTATGTTCCCTATCCCCGTGGCGAGAAGAACGAGTTCGAGCTCGAAGCCGGTATGCTCGAGAAGAGCGGCTTCTTCGTGCCCGTCTTTGAGTGCCGTGTGCCGCTCACCCAGCTGCTCAGCGACATGGATCACCAGCTGGTGGTCAACAAGATTGCCGAAATCAACGAAGTGAAAGGCCGCTATGCTGGTTGGAAAGTCGGCGACATGACCCAAGCCGTCACCGACGGTAACTTCGAATAAGCCGCGTAGCTATGCCGTATAGTTGCAAGTCTCTGTTAAAGACAGACAACGGGCTTGCTTCGCGCGAAAAAAGATTATCCATTTGCCTTGGGGCCAATGGATTTTCTTTTGCCGAAGTAACCCCTGCCGGACAACTGCTCACCTTCGGTGAGGCAGAAGGTCCCCATGCTGCCACCATGACCGAGGTGATGAACGACCTCAAGGCCCTCTTCGCTGCCGCCGGCATACGTCCCTGGGGAAACACCACCGCCGAACTCATCGTGCTGAGCGACACCAACGTCTGGGTGCCCGACGAGCTCTACACTGCCACCGCCAACCGCAAATACCTCAAGCTGGTGGGCGGCGACGCCGACGCCATCATGACCTGTCAGAGCAAAGCATTGGCCTCGACGGCCCTCTTCGCCGCCGACGAGCAGATAGTTACCGCCTTCAAGGTGGCCATCCCCGGTGTACAGGTCATCAACCAGCACGTCAAAATGGCCTCTCTGGCGCCTCGCAGCGCCTCCCATCCCGTGCTCCTCAGCCATTGGCGCGAGGGTAGGGTGGACCTCGCCGCTTTCCGCGACGGACACTACCTCTACGGCAACACGTTCTCCTTCGCCGACGCCGACGAAGCCCTCTACCATGTGGTCGACGTCATGAAGACCTACGCCCTCGAAAGCAATGCCACCGAGCTGCTCATGTGCGGCGATGTCGACCGCGACCGCTACGCGCAGTTCCGTCCCTACTTCCCGCAGGTGACCCTCTTCGGAGGCAACCTGCAACCGCTCGCTCCCGAGTTCCGCCGTCTGCACACCTACCGTTACGCACTCGTATTGATGTAATCACTCCCTATGCGCATCATCGCCGGAAACCTCAGAGGCCGTCGCCTCAACCCGCCACAGAACCTGCCTGTGCGACCCACCACCGACATGGCGCGAGAGAGCCTCTTCAATATCCTCAACAACTATGTCGACTACGAGGACTGTTCCGTTATGGACCTCTTCGCCGGCACAGGCGCCGTCTCGCTCGAATTCGTCTCACGTGGCGTCCGCGAGGTGACCTCCATCGACATCAACCAGCAATGCACCGACTTTATCAAGCAATGCGCCGCGCAATTCGGCGTCAGCAACCTCCACGTGGTGCGCGCCGACGTCTTCGACCTGCTGAAACGTGCCAACCGCCGCTTCGACATCGTCTTTGCCGACCCGCCCTACGCCATTGAGAACCTCGCAGCGTTGCCCGACCTGGTCTTCGATAGGGGAGTGCTCACCGACGACGGCATCTTCGTCCTCGAGCATCCGGCCGAATACACCTTCGAGACGCATCCCCATTTCTGGCAGCATCGCGCCTACGGCAAGGTCAACTTCACCTTCTTTGCAAACAAACTCGACGAATAACGCAATCACGCAATAACGCAATAACACAATCAAGCAATCAAGCAATCAAGCAATCAAGAGATATGAACGCAGTAGTTAAAACCAACTTCAGTTTTCCGAAACAGAAAAGCCTCTATGTGGGCAAAGTGCGCGACGTCTACAACATCGACGACCGCTACATGGCTATGGTCGTCAGCGACCGCATCTCGGCCTTCGACGTAGTGCTTCCCAAGGGCATCCCTTACAAGGGACAGGTGCTCAACCAGATTGCCGCCAAGTTCCTCGACGCCACCGCCGACATCCTGCCCAATTGGAAACTCGCCACCCCCGACCCGATGGTCACCGTGGGCCTCAAGTGCGAAGGCTTCCGTGTGGAGATGATTGTGCGCGGCTACCTGGCCGGCAGCGCCTGGCGCGAGTATAAGGCCGGCGCACGCACCCTCTGCGGCGTCCAGCTGCCCGAAGGCATGGTCGAGAACCAGAAGTTCCCCACGCCCATCGTCACTCCCACCACCAAGGCCGACGAAGGACACGACGAGAACATCAGCCGCGAGGAAATCATCCGCACCGGCCTCGTCGCCAAGGAGGATTACGACCAGCTCGAGCGCTACGCCCTGCAGCTCTTCCAGCGCGGCACCGAGATAGCCGCCGCCAAAGGCCTCATCCTGGTGGACACCAAATACGAGTTCGGCAAGCGTGACGGTAAAATCTACCTCATCGACGAAATACACACCCCCGACAGCAGCCGCTATTTCTATGCCGACGGCTACGAGGAGCGCCTCGCCAAAGGCGAGCACCAGCGCCAGCTCAGCAAGGAATTCGTCCGCGAGTGGCTCATGGACAACGGTTTCCAGGGCAAAGAAGGGCAGAAGGTGCCCGAGATGACCGACGAAATCGTCAACAGCATCAGCGACCGCTACATCGAGCTCTACGAGCACATCACCGGCGAGCGCTTCCAGAAAGCCGACGACTGCACCGACGTGGCCGCCCGCATCGAGCGCAATGTCACCAACTACCTCGCCACACTCTGATGGAAATCGAACGTAAGTTCTTGGTAGCCAACCTGCCAGCAAACCTCGAACAATACCCGCACGTCGACATAGAGCAGGGCTACCTTTGCACATCGCCCACCTTGCGCATCCGCAAGATGGGCGATGTTTATTGGCTCACCGTCAAAGAACCCCAACCACCGACCACCGACAACCGACAACCGACTACCGACTACCGACAACCGACTACCGACAACCGCCCCCCAATCACCAACAGGGAAGAGGAGTTCCGCCTCACGGAGGACAAATACCTGCTGCTGCGCGCCAAATGCGACGGCTACATGGTCAGCAAGACGCGCTACAGAATACCGCTTGACGGACTCACCGCCGAACTCGACATCTTTCACGGCCGCCACGAAGGCTTGCGGCTCGTTGAGGTAGAGTTCCCGTCGACCGAAGCCGCCGACAGTTTCACGGCGCCGTCCTGGTTCGGTGAAGACGTCTCCACACGCCCCGAATACCGCAACAGTTTTCTTTCACAGATAGAGTAGACGATAGATTGCTTGATTGTGTTATCGTGCGATTTGCGTTATTCGTCGAGAATACTCTACTTAACATAATATACGTTATATAAAATTTGCACCTATATACACAGGCAACAGGTTAATTTAGACAATTTATGTCGTGCACGACATATCCGAAACAACCACGTGTCTGCACCGTAGGAACACCGACTCATGTCCGACTATTGTCGGACAAAAGTCGGACCATACTCGGACTTGACTCGGACATGAGTCGGATTTGGTGGTGTTTTGACACTGAAATACAGTGAGTTAAATATCATAACAGTATATAATGCTGAATAATAGATAGATACGGATTGCTATCCAATAACGGCTTATTTGGTGTCGTCCGACATCCAACCTTCAAAAAACGCCTTTACTAGAGCTCGTTTTTACCAGATACATCGTGCACGACCTATTTTCCGCCCTACTCCATTCCACCCTTTTCGCGGCATTTTTTAGTCATTCAGGGGCGACACGCGGGCGGTGACGCTGACGGCGCGGGGGTTGTCGATGCGTAGGTGGTGGACGCCGCCGTCGACGCGGTGGTAGAGGCTGAGAAGCTCCCCTGGACGGCTTTCGAGCTGGTAGTTGAGCTCGAGGCGGAAGGGCCGGTGCGGGTCGAAGCCGGCGCCGCACAGGGCGTCGAACATGAGCTTGATGTACTCGGAGTTGTTGACGTGGCGCGTGTGGTCGACCATCGAGAAGGCCGCCAGGTGCTGCGAGACGAGGTGCTCGTCGCCCATCGTGGGCAGCACAATCTTGTCGACGGAGGTGTATTCGGTGGCCAGGATGTCGTGGTTCTCGTAGTCGGCGATGACGTCGTGCAGCCGCATGGCGCGGCGGGTGGTCATGTCGATGAGGGGCCACTGCGAGGTGCCGGTGAGGAGCTCGTTGCCGTCGGCGCCCAGCATGCGGTAGTCGCGGAAGGCGATGAGGCCGTTGTTGCCGCGCGACCAGGTGCTGAGCTCTACGTGCTCGAAGGCGTCGGGCAGCCGGTAGACGTTGTAGAGGCCGCGCACGATGACCCAGGCGCGGTTCTGCGCCAGGAGGGTCTTGAAGCCGATGCCGGTGGCGTTGCCGTGATATTCGGTGACCTCCTGGCAGAGGCGCACGGCGGCCCATGTGTGCAGCCGGTCGTCGATGTCGCACAGGTAGGACGGTATCTCGATATGTTGGTTGTAGATCAAGTTTTGGTTTAAAGTTTTACGTTTGACGTTTTAGGTTTAAAGTTTAAAGTTTATGGTTTAAAGTTTTACGTTTGACGTTTTAGGTTTAAGGTTGCCCCCCCCCCACTTTTCGTTTTTCACTTTTCACTTTTCACTTTTCATTTTTCACT
>JAFZKV010000022.1 GCA_017551765.1 Bacteroidales bacterium | reverse complement strand
TCCATGCGGTAGAAGGCCAGCTTGCTCTCCTTGGGTGACCAGAAGAGGCCGCCGTCGATACCGAACTCGTTGCGGTGCACACTCTCGCCGAGGACGATATTGTAGCCGTCGCCACGCTCCACCAGCTTGCCATCGACGTAGAGGTTGCCCTCCTCGAAGGTCACGCTGTTTTTCTTCTCGGGGCGCATCATAGCCTTGAACTGCTCGCGCTCGGAGGCGGTCATCGGAGATTCCTTTTTGCCGTCGAAAACCATGTGGGCGGTATCCTTCAAGTACATCACCTTGTTGGTGCCCGGAAGGAACGTAAAGCCGCGCATCTCGCGCTGCGGATACAGGCTGCGGTCCATCAGCTGGTCCCACTGCAGGAGCTTCTCCTGCGAAAAAGCGGTGCCCGCAACAAGCAGCACCGCCAATCCAATCAGAATTTTTTTCATCATATTAAAACAATATTCTCAATCAGAACTAAAAGAACAAAAAGAAATTCTGATAGTTCTGATTGGGATTAATAATTTTTCCAATTGCGGCATTTGAGGTTGAAGACGCCGAAGAAGGCCTCCTTGAAAATCTTCATGCTCATCTTGCTGACGCCCAGCACACGGTCGGTGAAGATGATGGGCACCTCGTAGACCTTGAAGCCCAGGCGTGTGGCGGTGTACTTCATCTCAATCTGGAAGGCGTAGCCGATGAACTTCACCTTGTCGAACTTCATCGTTTCGAGCACCTTGCGGCTCCAGCAGACGAAGCCGGCGGTGGCGTCGGCCACCTTCATGCCGGTGACGCACTTGACATACTTGGAGGCGAAGTAGCTCATCAGCAGGCGCATCATGGGCCAATTGACGACGCTGATTTTGCCGCCCACATAGCGGCTGCCCACCACCACGTCGCCCTTGCCGGTGCTGCAGGCATCGTAGAGGCGCACCAGGTCGTCGGGGTTGTGGCTGAAGTCGGCGTCCATCTCGATCATGTAGCCGTAGCCGTGCTCCAGGCCCCAGCGCATGCCGTCGAGGTAGGCGGTGCCGAGACCCAGCTTGCCTTTGCGCTCCACGATGAACAGGCGCTCGGGGAACTCCTGCATCAGGCGTTTCACGATGTCGGCAGTGCCGTCGGGCGAATTGTCCTCGATGATGAGCATATCGAACTCCTTGGGGAGCGAAAAGACCTTGCGGATGATGGCCTCGATGTTCTCTTTCTCGTTGTAAGTCGGGGTGATAACAAGTGTGTCTGACATAATGCGCTGTATATAATTGAACTGCAAAAGTACAAAGAAAAAACGACATACGCAAATTATTTTTTATTTAAACTGCTTTGTAGCGTGGGATAAGAGCCCATCAACGACCTACCAAGGACTTCCCATCGACTTCCCAAGGACTTCCCATCGACTTCCACGGAGGTAGTAGGTAAGTCGTTTATCAGGTTGAGAACCTATCATCCCGAGAACTTGCTCCGAAGGTACCAAAAGCCAGACCCCGAAAACGCCGCCGGTTCGTTTTGGCATTTTGTCAAAAATATTATTTGTTTTTTTCATCGGATAGTTGTATATTTGCAACTTCAAATATTTCAATTTTAACAACTAAAAAACTAACAATAAAATGGTTACAAAACTTGACGACCTGCTTGAGCTGGTCAAATCAAAAGGTAAAAAACGTATGGTGGCCGCCTATGCCAACGACAGCCACACCATTGCCGCCGTCAGCGCTGCTATCGACCGCGGAATCGTCGAGGCTACCCTCGTGGGCGACATCGAGACCATGAAGAAGGTCTGCGCCGAAGAGGGCATCGACCCCAACAAGTTTGAGATGATCCAGGAGGCCAACGACAACAAGGCCGGCGCCCTGGCGGTGAAGCTCATCAACGAGGGCAAGGGCGACTTCCTGATGAAGGGTCTGCTCTCGACCGACAAGTACATGCGCGCCATCCTCAACAAGGAGTGCGGCCTCATGCCCGGCAAGAAGAACGACATGCTGACCCACATGGCCGTCATGGAGGTGCCCGCCTATCACAAACTGCTTATCTGCAGCGATATGGCTATCATCCCCGCCCCCGACTTCAAGCAGAAGCAGGCCATCATGAACTTTGAAATCAGCGTGGCCAAGAGCCTCGAGAACCCCAAACCCAAAGTGGCCATCCTCGCCGCCACCGAGCAGGTGTCGGTCGGCATGCCCGCCTGCGCCGAAGGTGCCTGGCTGGGTATGATGAGCCAGCGCGGCCAGATTCCCGGCGCCATCGTCGACGGTCCTCTGAGCCTCGACTGCGCCATCGACAAGGAGAGCGCCCAGACCAAGAAGCTCACCAGCGAAGTGGCCGGTGATGCCGACTGCCTGCTGTTCCCCAACATCGAGGCCGGCAACATCTTCTACAAGGCCTGCACCAAGTTTGCCCACGCCGAGCTCGCCTGCATGGTCATGGGTGCCCGCGTGCCCTGCGTGCTCACCAGCCGCGGCGACAGCGCCAAGACCAAGCTCTACAGCATCGCCCTGGCCGCCCTGCAATGCAAGTAATTTAGTGTTAAGCTGTGAGTTTTAAGTTTTAGGTGGCTGGCGCATTAAACGGCGTAGCCACTTAAAACTTACAGCTTAAAACTTAAAACTTATGGATTTATATTTCGAAAACCTTAAGAACATTGCCATCACCGTCTGCGACGCTGATGGCAATATTCTTGATATGAACCAGCACTCGGCCGACGTCAACAGCCACGGCCAGAAGATTATAGGCTACAACCTGATGAACTGCCACCCCGAGCCCGCCAAGACCAAGCTCAAAGGGCTGCTGGAGCATCAGCAACTCAACGCCTATACTATCGAGAAAACCCTCGCGGACGGCAGCAAGGTGAAGAAACTCATCTACCAGACCCCTTGGTATAAAGAAGACGGCACCTTCGGCGGCCTCATCGAATACTCGATTGAAATCCCCTTCGAGATGCCCCACTTCATCCGCCAGCCGAAGCCGCAGCAATGAAACACAAATGTATCAATTATTTCTTTCAAATCCATAATACTAATATAATGCGATTTTCGGTGCAAAAGTAAAACTATTTAAAATAAAATCTCAATATGTTGCGATTTTTGACATGGGTTTCGTATGAATGGGGCTTTAAAAATGCAGGAATCGCGATATATTGCGACATCCTATTGTGAGGAATAATATAACTTGAGTAGCGATAGTATTTGTACTATTTTGATGATGGAAACGCAAAAAAGAGCGACCGTGCGGTCGCTCTTTTTTGTAGTTGGATTTATTCCATCAATATGCAAAACTATTTGAGGCAATTTTCATTATCTTAAAGGAATATCGTATGAAAGTAGTATGCTGGCACTCCGATGGCCGCCGAGAACGCCTGCGCCGATTCCCATACTGAACCTTTTGTAGCCAAATCCGGCTGTTGCAAGCATAAAGAATGGCTTCCATTCATAACTAACATCACCTAATACGGTGTTGCCATTTTCATCCAAGCCAACATAAGCAGAGCCTTCATCATACATCCCATAATGTGTTAATCCAATACCATAGCCTATTTTGAGGTTAAAAAACAGTGACCACTTATATTTTGGAGTTCGTAGTTCTGCTTCAAGATACCAAGGAATACCATAACCAGGAATTGACTCGGTTTCATTTATAGCAGGGTGGTAGTGTCCGCCATAACTTGTATATGCTGGATCCGATATTGTTTCGGTACATCCTACTATTCCATAACCTGTGCCAGCACCAACCATTAACCAGGGTTTTAGCCACCGATTATACTCAACCCCAATAATAACAGGACCACCGATGGCAATTCGTAAGTCATTCCCTGTTGGACGATACAACGGAGTAACCTTTTCGGTCTTCACATTGTGACCTTGGGATAGCGTAATGACCTCCTGGGCTTTCAAGCCTGTGCTGACCAATGCGGATAGTACGACTATTAAGACTATTCTCTTCATCATTTTCTTCCTACAAAATTAGACATCCAAACATCGTCAGGGGTAGCCTTACGCATTTTCTTGTACTTTACACCGTACCCTTTGACAACAACAACAAGCTCCCTGCTGTCATTTCGGGTATAAGTATAAAACGTGGTGTTTACAATCATGTCAAACTCACTTTTGAAAACAAACTTCTCCAAAGCATATTGTTTGTACTCGGGGAGGTCGGCGTTCAGTTGAGCTGTATTGTTGTACATGCTGATGTTAAACACTGTTGAATCTGTCAGCGTTTGTGCAGAAATACTTTCGATTTCCAGCACCATTGGTTCTGTAATGACTCCGGCTTGTGTTTCAGCGGCACGTATTTGTTTTTCTCGCACCACAGGGCGTGTTTGCTCGCATCCAACCATCAAAATGGCTGCTAACAGAACGGGTATTAAGGCTTTTTTCATATTGTTGTATATTTATCTAATTGAATTACTTATTGTGGTTTTATAGCATAAAAAAGGCGTAAACCTTCTTTTTTTATCACTCATTCTGATAGTAGGTGTCTGGAATACCTTGTAAACAATAAGTGAAAAGATTCACGCCAAGCGCGAACTTTCGCAAACTTATTCTCGTTTACAAGTGGGTTTTCCAGACTTCACTATCAGGAGAACAAGAGCGTCAGCTCAATATGTATTTCTTATATTCTACGTTTTATGTCATAACTATTCTGTCATTTTCACGCTGCAAAGATACGAATTATTCTTCATGCGGAAAAAATATTTTGTCCACATCGCGGAAAAGTGGTATTTTTGCAATTGCTTATGGATGCCACAACGGACATACAGGTGCGTGAAAATGAGGGTCGCCGCGAGGTGATTGACCCCGTGCGTCGGCGCTGGGTGTCGCTGACTCCCGAGGAGGGGGTGCGCCAGCAGACCCTCCTGATGCTGCACGAGCGCTACGGCTACCCCTACGAGTTGATGCAGGTGGAGGGTGCCATCAGCGTCAACGGCATGACGCGCCGTTGCGACATCGTGGTGTATGACCGCGAGGGCAAGCCCTGGATGATTGTGGAGTGCAAACGTCCCGAGGTGCCGCTCACCCAGAAGGTCTGCGACCAGGCCTGCCGCTACAATACCGTGCTACAGGTGCCCTATCTGTTGCTTACCAATGGCCGACAGCAGGTGGTTGTAGAAATAGACTACCTCCACGGCACTTTGAAGCAGTTGCCGAAAGTGTTAAATATTCATAAATAATGTTAAACGGTGGGCAGATTTTGGCACCTTCTCCGTCTATAGGGCATGACAACGGCAAAAAAACAGCAAATACTCACCGAGCACTACCTCGACTTCTTCAACCGAGCCGTTGCCATACTTGATGATGAGGACGATGCCAAGGACGCTGTGCAGGAGGCCGTGGTGAGGACGCTGGTGAGGATAGGGGTGAAAAATCCGCAAGCCTACTGCCTCCGCGCCACGGTGAACCAATGCATGGACATCCTGCGGCGCCGCAAGCGCCTGGAGCGCTATGACGACATGAAGATGCTGACCCGCTATGACGAGGAGAGCATTGTGCAGATGGTGGAGGATGGGAAATCGGCCCTGGAGCCGCTGGAGCGGAAGGCGCTGGAGTACTACCACGAGGATGGCCAATCCTATCCCAAGGTGGCGGCCATCATGGGAATCAGCGTGAATACCGTCAGGCGCCTGGTGGCCCGTGGCGAACAAAAACTGAAGGAACAATTAATAAACGAGATATGAAGACAGAATCCTTAGAGCGACTGATGGACAAGTACCGTGAAGGTACGCTCAGCGACGAGGAGCGCGACGAACTAAACCGCCTGACGCACCGCGACGCGGTAATGGCGGCCGCCAGCCAGCGTGCACGTGGCATACAGCACCGCACCCGCCTGGGCATAGGCTTTGCCGTGATGGTGTTGGTGGCGGGTGGTGCCGTGTGGACCTTGATGCCCCGCACCGGCAAAGCGCCCCAGATGGCGGAGGTGGTGGCTCCTGTGGAGGTTGTCCACTCCGAGCCTGTGGTGGAACAGCAGGCCATGCCTGAAGTGCAGCCCCAGCGCCCGCATGTGCAGAAGAGAAGCGTGCGTCCCCGGGACGTGGCCCCCCGACATGCCGAAGTGGACGAGCCCGTGGTGGTATGCAACAATCAGTGCGAAGCCGACTCGGTGATCAGCGACATCTGGAAATTCCTCACGGTATGAGAAGGTTTACAGTTTACAGTTTACGGTTTACAAGGGCAATCACCCTTTTCCTGCTGCTGCTCGCTTCGCTCGCAGCCGCAGCCCAGACCGACCTCTATCAGCGCTATGCTTCACAGCCCGGCGTCAAGGTGGCGTCTGTGAGCAACTTTGCCCTTGACAGCACCGCCAAAGTTGATGTTACCGTCATTGCCGCCGAGGACGATGCCGGCTGGGAATGGATGAAACGCGAGTTCTATATCGGTGACCTGGCCCCTGAACAGCAGGCCAATCTGCAGGAGGGCAGTGACGTGGTGCTCTTTGCCCGTCGCAGCCGCAGCAATCCCCGTGAGAACGCCCCCATCGTGGACGAGAACATCAATATCGCCGCAAGCTGCTACATGGGCATCTCTTACCTTAGTCGCGCGGTCTATGTCTTCTGCGCTGACACCGAGGAGCAATACGACGCCATTGTCGCCCTCCTCATCAAGAAAATCATGCACAATTCACGATAGCAACGCTATCTCTTTCATGCCGCACGAGAGGTGGCGGCCGTCGGTGGCCTCCAGCAGCAGGTGCCCGTAGGGGTCGATGCCGGTAATGGTGGCAGTAATTTCTTCTTCTTTATATTTATAAGGTGCGGGGACCCCAAGGTTCATGAGGCGGGTGAGATACTCCGCTTCGGGGTCTGAGCCGGATTTCAGGTCGTTGTATCTTCTTTCAATACATTGCAGCAACTGCCGCAGCAGGGGCTCCAACTCGTATTGTTGTCCAGTCAATAGGGCCAATGAGGTGGGGTGGGGGACCCATGAGGGGAACTCAAGTTGGTTGATGTTCAGGCCTATGCCGCACACTGCGGCGGAGATGTGATTGCCCGAAAGGCGGGTGCTCACCAGCGTGCCGCAGATTTTCTTGTAAGGGTGTCGTTCACTCTCTGCGGTAGTGTTCAACATCCTTACATATATGTCGTTGGGCCACTTGATGTGGATTGAGGATTGGGAATTGAAGATTGAAAGGAAGTCGACCACAGCCAGAGAGAGGGCTTCGGTGAGTTTGAACTGCCGGTCGGCAGGCAGGAACGTGGGATGCAGCACGAGGCTGAAGGTGAGGTTCTTGCCCGGGACCGATGCCCAATGATTGCCACGTTGGCCGATGCCGGCGGTTTGCTCCAGCGCCCAAAAACAGGTGAAGTCCCCGACCTGTTGCAGGTCGAGGGCTTCACAGTACTTGTTGGTTGACTCCAGAGAGTCAAACTTTTCAATTTTCATTTTAGATGGACATAATCTCTTTTTCCTTGGCGGTGTAGATTTTGTCGCACTCGGCAATGTGCTTGTCGGTGATGTCCTGCAACTCTTTCTCCACCAGCTTCACCTCGTCCTCGGGCACTGCTTTGTCCTTGAGTTTCTTTACCTTGTCCATCACATTGCGACGGGCGTTGCGGATGTTGACCTTGCTGTTTTCAATCTCGGTCTTGGCGGCTTTGCAGAGCTCTTTGCGGCGCTCCTCGGTGAGAGGCGGGATGATGATGCGCAGCAGGTCGCCTTCGTGGCGCGGCGTGAAGCCGAGGTTGGCATCGAGGATGGCCTTGTTGATGGCGCCCACGAGGGTCTTCTCCCACGGCTGGATAACGATAGAGCGTGCATCGGGGGTGTTGATGTTGGCCACCTGGCTGATTTCGGTCATGGTGCCGTAGTAGTCCACCTTCACGCCGTCAAGCATGCCAGGGTTGGCCTTGCCGGCACGGATTTTCGACAACTCCTTCTCCAAGAAGTTGAGGGCGCTTTGCATACTGTTTTTCGCCTCGTCGAGGCAGGCTTTTGATAGATCGTTCATATTGTTGTGTTTTATTATTTGCTAACCAGGGTGCCTATGGGCTCGCCTTCGACCACGCGCAGCAGGTTGCCGGGCTTGTTCATGTCGAAGACGTAGATGGGCAGGTTGTTGTCCTCGGCCAGGGCGAAGGCTGTGAGGTCCATGATTTTGAGTTTCTTCTCCAGGGCCTCGCCGTAGCTGAGGGTCTGGTATTTGGTGGCTGTGGGGTCCTTCTCGGGGTCGGCGGTGTAGACGCCGTCCACGCGGGTGCCTTTGAGGATGACGTCGGCCATGATTTCCACGGCGCGGAGGGTCGAGGCGGTGTCGGTGGTGAAGAAGGGGTTGCCGGTGCCGCCGCCGATGAGTACGACGCGGCCTTGCTGCATGGCCTCCACCGCACGGCGACGGCTCATGGCTTTGCAGATGGGTTCGATGGCGAGGCCTCCGAGCAGTTCGGTCTTCAGTCCTTGCTTCTCCAATTCGGCCTGCAGGGCCATGCTGTTGATGAGGGTGGCCATCATGCCCATGTAGTCGCCCTGCACGCGGTCCATGCCCTTGGAGGCGCCGCTGAGACCGCGGAAGATGTTGCCGCCACCAATGACGATGGCCACCTGCACGCCGCGCTCCACCACGGCCTTGATGTCGGCGGCATACTGCGTCAGCATGGCGGGGTCGATGCCGTAACTCTGGGTTCCCATGAGTGACTCGCCGCTCAATTTAAGTAGTACTCGGTTGTATTTCATAGGGTCTATTTTGTTATCGTTTAACTATTTGCGCCTAATAAAGGCATGTGTATTAATTGTGCGAAAATAGAAAAAAGTTTTCATTCCTGCAAGAAAAAAATGCACCGACTTCAGGGTAAACGCATGAAAACAATAAATAAACGACCTGTTTACTACCACAGTGGTAGTCGATGGGTAGTCGATGGGTAGTCCTTGGTAGGTTCTTGGTAGGTTCATGACAGGGAGTTGGCAGGGTCGTATATTTGATGTGTTTGCTTGCTGGCAACAATTATGTTTGTGTCGGTGAAAAAAAATGTGTATATTTGCAGTTTAAAATCTATTGCTATGGCCAACGTTAAGTGCTCAATACCAAAAGGTACGCGCGATTTTCTCCCCGTGGAGATGGTGCGCCGCAACTATATTTTCGACACCATCCGCTCGGTGTTCCGGCTCTACGGCTTCGAGCCCATCGAGACCCCCTCGCTTGAGAACCTCAGCACGCTGATGGGCAAGTATGGCGAGGAGGGCGACAAGTTGCTCTTCAAGGTGCTCAACAGCGGCGACTTCATGGAGGGTGTGGACTTCGGCCAGGACTATCACAAGGTGGCGCCGCAGATTTGCGACCGCGGCCTGCGCTATGACCTGACGGTGCCCTTTGCACGTTTTGTGGTGCAGCACCGCGACCAGATTACCTTCCCCTTCCGCCGCTACCAGCTGCAGCCCGTCTGGCGTGCCGACCGGCCGCAGAAGGGCCGCTACCGCGAGTTCTATCAGTGCGACGCCGACATGATTGGTTCCACTTCGATGCTCAACGAGCTGGAGCTGGTGCAGATGATTAACGAGGTGTTCCGCCGCCTGTCTATTGGCGTGGTGGTGAAGATCAACAACCGCAAGGTGTTGGCCGGCATTGCCGAACTGATAGGTGCCCCCGACAAGCTGGTGGACATCACCGTGGCCATCGACAAGCTGGACAAGATAGGCCTCGACAACGTGCGTGCCGAACTTGCCGAGCGCGGCCTCACCGAGGCGCAGATTGAGGCGCTCAACCCCGTCTTCGAGCTCGATGGCGATGCGCGGCAGAAGCTGGAGCGCCTGCGCGAACTTTTCTCCACCATCGAAATAGGCCTCAAGGGTGTGGATGAGATGACGGAACTCTTTGATTTGATTGAACTCTTCAACCTTGGCTGCGACGTTGAGTTGGACCTCACGCTGGCCCGTGGCCTGAACTACTACACCGGTGCCATCTTCGAGGTGAAAGCCAAAGATGTGCAGATTGGCAGCATCTGCGGCGGCGGCCGCTACGACAACCTGACCGGCATCTTCGGCATGCCCGACGTCAGCGGTGTGGGCATCTCGTTTGGTGCCGACCGCATCTACGATGTGCTTACCGAACTCGACCTCTTCCCGCAGGACCTCGGGCAGTCAGCCCGTGTGCTGTTCGTCAACTTTGGCCCCGAGGAGCAGAAGCACTGCCTGCGCTGCGCCTACCGACTGCGCGAGGCCGGTATTCCCGTGCTCATCTATCCCGACGCCTCCAAGATGAAGAAACAGATGGACTATGCCAACCGCAAAGGCATCCCATACGTGGCTTTCGTGGGCGAGAGCGAGATGCGCGACGGCACGGTGACCCTGAAGAACATGGCCGACGGCACGCAGCAGACGCTGACCGTCGACGCAATGATAGACTTGCTGCGATGAAAAAGCTGCTCATTATACTGCTTTTGTTGCCTTTGGGCATGAAGGCCCAGGAACCGATAGACTCTATACAATCTATAGACACTATGGTTTCTATGGCCCCGCCCGAACCCGACACTGTCTACATCCTTCGCACCGACACGGTGGTGCGCTACCATACCGACTCGGTCTATATTCTGCGAGTGGACACTGTGGTGCAGCGCGTTGCCGACACGGCAGCCCTCAGCGCCATGAAGGAGAAAGAACGCTTCTACCGCGAGATACTGAGCAACAACGGTGTTGACAAGGAAAAGCTGGAGGCCGAGCGCAACTACTATATCCACATGGTGGACTCGCTGCGGTCCATTGTGCGCATTGCCGAAATAGAGGCTGTGCGCAAGGAAGAGGCCAACAAATACCTTGAAGAGCGCGCCAAAGCCGCCGAGGAGAAGGTGGCCGTGGCCACCAACCGCAAAAAGAAGATACGCCCCATACAGGGTGTGGCTATGCGCTTCTACCGCACGCCGGCCTGGGAGATACGCCTCAAAGGAGGCTCTCAGCCCAACACCTACGACAAGTATATCAGCAACCGCAACGAGGGCTCGGTGGAGTTCGACTTCACGACGGGTGCCTCGGTGATGCTGTGGGACTTGACTAAGTACTTCAATCAGGACCATACTTTTGGTGGTACAGGGCGTGAAATCAGGCGCTTCGACCAGGACTTTGCCTACGACCTGGGCTTCTATGTGGGCTTCGGCGGCAGCAACCTGTTCAAGAACTTCTACACCGGCCTCAGTTTCCGTTTTGTTGACTTCTTCTACTTGACGCTGGGCGTGAACATTGCCGAGTACCAGGTGCTGAAGAAGGGCTATACGGACGGCGATGTCATCGGCGCCAGCCTCAGCATTGACGACGTGACGGCCAAGGCGTGGCTGGTCAACCCCTTCCTGTCGCTGTCTATCGACCTCGACTTCCTGTCGTACATAAAGAAATAAGGCCTCGCTTAGCTCCAGATGCTGAGCTTGTTGAGGAATGAAATGTTCTCGCGCACCGCAGACTCGATGACGCGGTCGAAGTCTATGTCGCCGTCTTTATGGAACGCCACCTTGACGGGCAGGATATAGACGGGCAGGTCTTTCGTGAGGCCGCGCAGACGGGCGGCGTCTTTCTCGGTGGTGAGTATGATTTTCTTGGCCGCAGGCATGGCCTTGAAGGCTTCGCCGATGCGTGCAATGTCGCGTGAGGAGTAGTTGTGGTGGTCGGCGAAGCGCAGGTGTTGCACTTTGCAGCGCCGCTTCAACTCCTCAATCATGGGCTCGGGATGCGCTATGCCGGTGACGGCCAGCACACGGTCTATACGGCGCAGGTCGATGCCGGCGGGCTGTCCGTCGAGGGTCTGTATCTCGCCGTACTGCAGGTAGGAGAAGAAAATCTTCTGGTAGTTCTGCAACCTCAAATCGTTGATGATATTGTGTTTCTCAATGGGGTTGAGGCGTGCGGGACTTTTGGTGACCACCACGATGCTGGCGCGGAAACGGCCGCTACGGAACTCGCGCAGGTTGCCGTAGGGCAGTATATGGTCTTTGAAATAGGGGTGGCGGTACTCGGTGAGGAGTATGTTGATGCTGGGCTTGATGGCGCGGTGCTGGAATACATCGTCGAGCACCACCAGCTCTAACGGGTGGCGGGATGCCACTTCCTCCTCTTTGGCAGGCAGGGCAGGCTCTTCCATCAGACGGCGCACTCCTTCGACGCGTTGCTCGCAGACGGCCACCTGCACCTGAGGATGCTTGGCGGCAATCATGGCGGGTTCGTCGCCCAGCAGGGTGGCATCGTGGCTGCCGTCGTCAAGCACATAGCCTTTGCTCTTGCGCTTGTAGCCACGGCTGAGCATGGCGGTGGTGTAATGGTCGCTGAGCAGGTCGAGCAGGTACTCCACATGCGGTGTTTTGCCGGTGCCACCGGTGGAAAGGTTCCCCACACCAATGGTAGTGATGTGGGGAGCCTCTTGTTTCATGATGCCAAGGGCATAGAGTACATTCCTGCACCACACACCTACCGCGTACCAGATGGTCAGCGGCCACAAGATGTAGGAGATGGTGGTGCGGAAACTCATTTTAGCTTTAAGTGTTAAACTTTAAGTGTTAAGTGGCTGGCGCACCTTAATGACAGCGTAGCTACTTAAAACTTAAAACTCACAGCTTAATACTTATTTGAAGTAGCGGTTGTACAGACCTTCGAGGGCCTTGCCGTGGCGAGCCTCGTCGCGTGCCATCTCGTGTACGGTGTCGTGGATGGCGTCGAGGTTGAGGGCTTTGGCGCGTTTGGCGAGGTCGGTCTTGCCGGCGGTGGCACCGTATTCGGCGTCGACACGCATCTTCAGGTTCTCGGCGGTGCTGTCGGTCAGCACTTCGCCCAGCAGTTCGGCAAACTTGGCGGCGTGCTCGGCCTCCTCAAAGGCGGCTTTCTCCCAGTAAAGACCCACCTCGGGATAACCTTCGCGGTGAGCCACGCGGGCCATAGCCAGGTACATGCCTACCTCTTTGCACTCGCCCTCAAAGTTGGCACGGAGGTCCATCTTGATGTCTTCGGGGGCATCCTTTGCCACGCCGACGATGTGCTCGGCGGCCCAGGTCTTGATGTCCTCTTTCACTTCCTGCATGGGTTTGCCGCAGATGGGGCACTTCTCAGGCATTTCGTCTCCTTCATAGACGTAGCCGCACACGGGGCAGATAAACTTTTTGCTCATAATTCTAGTTGTTTTAGGGTTAATAATGGTCTTTAAAAACGGGGCAAAGATACGAAGAAATTATGATATGATGAAAATATTTTTCTTAAGTCAATGTTTTTTGTTGAATTGTTGCCAAAAAGCCTTAAGCTTTCGTTTTAGGAAGAAGACGTCATACATATCGGAGTCAATAGAATATATTGTCTCGTTGCACAATATAACCAGCACTTTTTTCTGTATGTTCACCCTGTTGGTGGAAGTAATGTTGAAGTTGACTTTGATGTCCTTAATCTTATACCATGGGATGATGGCCTTGGCGGTGATGCTTTCCTTGCCCATCTTCGTTCTTGTATCAACATTCGGAAGCGACAGATGGCTTGGCGTGACGACAATTCGGTCGTTTAGATATTTTAGCAGATCCACGCCCAACCATAGTAGTGTCACCACCAGAATGCCAAGCAATAATTGTCCCCAAAGCTCATCTAGAAGAAAGATGACATATACACATCCCGCAGCAAAAGCCAAATACATCACCTCATAGAGGATGATGCTGACGGTGGTGCGATAGACGGCGACGGGTTTTTCGTGGTAAAAGTTTTTCATGGCGTAAAGAGAGGGGTGTGTGGTTGCCACACACCCCTTTTAAGTTGTTTCGACGTGACTTAGTCGAGCACCAGGCTCGGGGCGCTGTAGGTGCGGGCGGCGAGCTCCTGGTTGAGCATGTAGAGGCTCTTGGGGTCGGCGCCGAAGAGTTCCATCTTGGTGATCATATCGCGGGCATTGGTCTCTTCTTCGCCCTGCTCCTTGACGAACCAATCGAGGAACTGCATGGTGCGGAAGTCCTTCACTTTGTAGGCGGCGTCATAGATGGTGTGGATGCTGGCGGTGACATACTCCTCGTGCTCCAAGCCGGCTTTCAGCACATCCATGTCTTTCTTGTATTTCTTGTCGGGCATGGCGATGGCGTTCAACTTGATGGGGCAGTCGTTGTTCTGCATATACTTGTAGATGAGCATGGCGTGGTCACGCTCCTCCTGGGCCTGGATCATGTACCAATTGGCGAAGCCGGCAAGGCCGCGCTTGTCGAAATAGTTGTTCATGTCCAGATAAAGATAGGCGCTGTAGAGCTCCTTGTTGATTTGCTCGTTGAGCAGGTCGGAAACTTTTTTATTCAGCATAACTATTGTTTGATTTGGGGGTTAATATTCAAAATGCAAAAATACAACTATTTTTTTGTTCGGCAAAAAATATTTGCTTCAATCCATCAGTTTGAAGTCGGCTTTGCCGTGCTTGCACCAGGGACAGATGAAGTCGTCGGGCACTTCGTCGCCCTCATAGACGTAGCCACATACCTCGCAGACCCAGCGCTTTTTGCTGACCACTGACTGCTGCCCACCGGCCACCGGTTTGGGTTTGATGTGCTGCTGGTAGTAGGCGTAGGTGATGCTGGGGCTGTCAGTGAGCACTTTGGCCTCCATCACCCTGGCGATGAACAGGGTGTGGGTGCCAAGGTCGATGCTTTTGGCAACCACGCAACTGATAACGCTGTTGATGTACTTCGGCAGGTATCGCAGGCCGTTCTCGGTACGCAGCTCCACCTCGCTCTCGGCGAACTTGTCCACCGTCTTGCCGCTTTGGAAGCCAAAATGCTGGAAAGGTTTCATGGTAGCCTCCTCGCTGAGGGGACATAAATTGAACTTCAGCGTCTTCAGCACCATGTCGTGCGTCAGGTTCTGTTTGTTGACGCAGATGGCTATCTGCAGTGGGTCGCTGGTGACCTGCTGCGCCACATTGATGATGCAGGCGTTGTCTTTCTCGCCCTGTCGCGCCACCAGCACAAAGAGGCCGTAGCTGATGTTGAAGATGGCTTTGTTGTCAATCATATTCCGGTTTAAGGTTTAAAGTTTAAATAGTGGCAACCAATGTGTCGGCAAGGGCGGAGAGTTGTCCCTCTTGCTCGGGTTGCAGGGCACTCTTCAGTGTGATGGTATCGCCCACAATGGTTATCTCTTTCATCTCCTCAAGGAGGGCGCGCATCAGTTTGCCGCTCTGTGGTGCCCAGCTGCCGTTCTCGATGAGCGCCACGGTGCGCTTTTGCCAGGCGTGAGCCTTGAGGTCGAGCAGCAGGTTCTCCATTGGGGTGAAGATGCCGTTGTTGTAGGTGCTGGAGGCTAACACAATGTGGCTGGCACGGAAACATTCGGCCACCAACTCGCTGACGTGTGTGCGGCTGGCATCGTAGACGTGGATGTTCTTCACGCCGCGCTCGGCCAACAGGGTGGCCATGCGCATGGCAGCGGCTTCGGTGTGTCCGTAGATGCTGCCGTAGATGACCACCACGCCCTTCTCTTCGGGCTCGTAGCGGCTCCACACGTCATGCTTGCCGATAAAGTATTCCAAGTTGCTACGCCACACAGGGCCGTGCAGCGGGCATATCATCTTGATGTCGAGCGAGGCGGCTTTCTTGAGCACCGTCTGCACGGGCTGGCCGTATTTGCCCACGATGTTGACAAAATAACGACGGGCGTCGGCGAGCCACTCGGTGTCAAAGTTCACCTCGTCGGCAAAAATATTTCCGCTCAAGGCTCCGAAAGTGCCGAAAGCGTCGGCACTGAAAAGGGTGCCGTCGGTCTGGTCGTAGGTCATCATCACCTCGGGCCAATGCACCATAGGGGCCATGATGAAGGTCAGCGTGTGGCGTCCGGTGCTGAGGGTGTCACCTTCCTTGACCATCTGCAGGTTGGCAGGCTTTGTGCCGAAGAACTGCTCCATCATCTGCACCGCCTTGGCGGTGGCCACGACGGTTGTCTCGGGGTGGCGCAGCAGCAGGTCTTGCAACGTGGCGGCGTGGTCGGGCTCCATGTGTTGCACCACGAGATAGTCCAGCGTACGCCCGTCAAGGGCGGCGGCCACATTCTCAAAAAACTGCATGGCCACCGAGGCGTCTGTGGTGTCGAAGAGCACCGTCTTCTCGTCGGCCAGCAGGTAGCTGTTGTAGCTCACTCCACGCGGAATGGGGTGGATGTTCTCAAACAGCGCCGTGCGTCGGTCGCTGACACCCACATAGATTAAATCACTGCTAATGTTTTGATTGTTATTCATCTTTTCTCGGTTATACAATACTATTGTCCCTCTCACTCCCCTTTCACTCCTCTCTCACTCCTCCTTCACTCCCCTCTCACTCCTCCTTCACTCCTCTCTCACTCCCCAATAACTAATTAATCATATCAAATCCCAGGTACGGCCGCAGGCACTCGGGCATTACGATGCCATCGGGTGTTTGGTTATTCTCCAGCAGGGCCGCCACGATGCGCGGCAGGGCCAGCGCCGAACCATTCAGTGTGTGGCAGAGCTGCATCTTGCCGTTCTCGTCCTTGAAGCGCAGCTTCATGCGGTTGGCCTGGAAGGTCTCGAAGTTGCTCACCGAACTCACCTCCAGCCAGCGCTTCTGTGCAGCACTCCACACCTCGAAGTCGAAGGTCATGGCGCTGGTGAAGCTGATGTCGCCGCCGCAGAGTTTCAGGATATGGTAGGGGAGACCCAGCTTGTCCAGCAGGCCGCCCACATGCTTCTTCATCTCTTCCAGCATGTCGTAGCTACGGTCGGGGTGCTCGATGACCACAATCTCCACCTTGCTGAACTCGTGCAGGCGGTTCAGGCCGCGCACGTCCTTGCCGTAGCTGCCGGCCTCGCGGCGGAAGCACTCGCTGTAGCCTGCGCGTTTGATGGGGAATTGCTTGGCATCGATCACCTCGCCACGGAAGATGTTGGTGATAGGCACTTCGGCGGTGGGAATCATGTAGAAGCCGTCGAGCGGTATGGCGTACATCTGTCCCTCCTTGTCGGGCAGCTGGCCGGTGCCGAGGCCGCTGGCCTCGTTGACCATCAGCGGCGGCTGTATCTCCACAAAGCCCGCGTTGGCGGCCTCGTTGAGGAAGAAGTTGATCAGCGCGCGCTGCAGACGGGCACCCTTGCCCTTGTAGAACGGGAAACCGGCGCCGGTCACCTTGTTGCCCAGCTCAAAGTCGATGATGTCATACTTGGCGCAGAGGTCCCAGTGGGGCAGCGCATCGGTGGGCAGGTCGGGCTTCACGCCGTATTCGGCCACCACCACATTGTCGGCCTCGCTCTTGCCACAGGGCACGCTTGGGTGCGGCGCATTGGGCAGCGAGATGAGCTTCTCTTCCAACTGACAACTGACAGCTGACAATTGATTACTCAAGGCCTTCTCCTCCTCTTTCATCTTTGCATTTTCCTCTTTCCGTTTCTCCGCTTCGGCCGCGTTGCCCTGCTTCATCAGCATGCCAATCTCCTTGGCGGCTTTGTTCTGCTCGGCCTTCACGGCGTCGGCCTTCACCTGCAGGGTGCGGCGTTCGGCGTCCAGGGCTATAATCTCGTCGATGCGTTCCTCGACGTTTTGTACGTTCTTAATCTTCAAACGGGAGATAATCTCCTCACGATGATCTTTAATATATTGCAGTTGTAACATGCTAAAAGGGTATTAAAAAAGCGGAGAGAGAGGGATTCGAACCCCCGGACCCTCGCAGGTCAACGGTTTTCAAGACCGCCGCAATCGACCGCTCTGCCATCTCTCCGAAATGCGGTGCAAAAATACGAACTTTTCCCCATACTACAAAAACTTTTATTAATAATTCGGGTAATTCATTGATAATTAAACTGCGCGCTGTTCGTGAAAATCGTGTAATTCGCCGTTTCAGTAAAGATTATTTCGCCGTATGGATTTTTATTCGTAATTTTGCACCTCGAAATGAAGCACATTATAATTGCCTTAGTGAAGCTCTGCGGCTGGAGACTGTTGCTCCCCGCCCCAGGCACGCGCCCCGAACTGCAGCGGTGCGTCTTCGCCACGGCACCCCACACCGCGGTGTCCGACTTCCTTGTCGGCGCGGCCTTCCTGTGGTCGCTCGGCGTCAATGGCAAGATTTTTATCAAGAAAGAGTTTTTCCGTTGGCCTTTAGGGCCCATCCTGCGCCACCTCGGCGCCATCAGCATCGACCGTGGCAACCGCCACAACGACATGGTGGGTACCGCCGTGCGCGAATTCGCCAAGGGCGGTTCCCTGGCCATCGCCATCACCCCCGAAGGCACCCGCAAGCCGGTGCGCCGCTGGAAGCGTGGCTTCTGGGAGATAGCCCACCAGGCCAATGTACCCATCGTGCCCGCGTTCCTCGATTTCGGCCGTAAGGAGGTGCGCATCGGTGAGGTCGTGTGGACCACCGACGACGCCGAAGCCGACATCCGGAACATCCGCCGCCTCTATAAGAAAGAGATGGCCAAACGGCCGGAGAACTTTATTGAAGTTTAGGGGAGTGAAAGGGGAGTGAAAGGGGAGTGAAAAGGGAGTGAGAGAGGAGTGAATGAGGAGTGAAAGGGGAGTGAGAGAGGAGTGAATGAGGAGTGAAAGGGGAGTGAAAGGGGAGTGAGAGAGAAGTGAATGAGGAGTGAAAGGGGAGTGAAAGGGGAGTGAGAGAGAAGTGAATGAGGAGTGAAAGGGGAGTGAAAGGGGAGTGAGAGAGAAGTGAATGAGGAGTGAAAGGGGAGTGAGAGAGGAGTGAAAGGGACAAATGTAATGATTAAATAACAAATGTGATACCAAATATGGAATATGGATTTCAGCGAGTGATAGCATGGCAGAAGGCACATGAATTTGTATTGCTGGTATATAAAATATCAAAACACTTTCCTGAGGAGGAGCGGTTTGGGTTGACGTCCCAATTAAGACGTGCTGCGGTGTCTATTGAGGCTAATATTGCTGAAGGTTATAGGAAGTTGAGCAAGCCTGACAAACTGAGGTTCCTCAATATCGCACAGGGTAGCCTGGAAGAATGTCGGGATTATCACATTCTTGCAAAAGACTTGAATTATATTGACGACAACGAATATGAGCAGATGAAAATAGCGATACTAATGGCAAGCAAATTCCTTAATTCTTATTGCGAAGGAATAGTGAAAAACAACGCGATGAAAAACGATAATTAACTATTGTCCCCCTCACTCCCCATTCACTCCCCCCCTCACTCCCCATTCACTCCCCCGTAAGAACAAAATAAACAATCAAAATATGGTCAGAAGAATTTACGTAGAAAAGAAAGCCCCTTATGCCATCAAGGCCAAGGAGCTGAAGGAAGAAATGAGAGACTACCTCGGCATCGAGGCCGACAGCGTCCGTGTGCTCATCCGCTACGACGTGGAGAACGTCAGCGACGCCACCTTCGCCACCGCCCTCACCACCGTCTTCAGCGAGCCACCCGTCGACGACCTCTACCAGGAGGAGTTCCCGCACAACGACACCGACTTCTGCTTCACCGTC
>JAFZKV010000148.1 GCA_017551765.1 Bacteroidales bacterium | reverse complement strand
TAACCAAATAAGCAGAAACCCCACCAACCGCCTCCTGTCACCCTCCAGCCCCCTAAAACCACCCACCGACGACCGGCGACCGACTACCGGCCACCCATTTATATCGTGCACGATATATTTTTTTTGAGGTGTTGTTTTCGCTATTTCAAGATATTTTGTATCTTTGCATTTCTATAAAAAGGTGCCATCAGATGGCTGATGGTGTGTAATGGTTTAATATTGAACTGATAACAGAATGAAGGGTAATATAAATACACCTATCCGATACAAATCGTGCAGAAGATTTTGGTCTTTAATGCTATGGGTAATACTGATGGGAACAATGTCTGTCGTAGAGGCGCAAGAAATTAGGATTTCATCGCCCTTTGCAGTGAGCAAAACACGAAATGAGGCGGTTACCCGTCCGCGTGTCGACTTCAATCATGATACCTGCGCGCTGGTAATTGTAAACCTTGATTTTGAAGAGGTTGATTTTGAGGGTGATATTAAGTTGATGCAGTATCGCGATGGGGAGTGGTGGATTTACCTCTCACCAGGAGCTAATTGGCTCACCATCCTCAGCGAGTACCATACTCCCTTGCGGGTGGATTTTGCCCCTGTGCGTCCTGCCACTACCTATACGCTCGGACTGCGGGCAGCGGTCACCATGCAGACCATTGAGGTGGTAGACCCCTGTCAGGCTGACATCACGATGGTGGATGCCCGCCGTTTCAGCCGCATGGATGCTTCGGGCCGCACTTGTGCATTGGTCCGTATCGGTTTTGTGCAGCCGAATGTGGAGTTTAGCGGAGCGGTGGATAAGGAATATCGTCGCGGAGAATGGTGGGTTTGGTTCCCTGTGGATGCAACTACAACAACGATTGATGCTCCTGGTTACGAACCGTTGACGATAACTTTCGAGCCGTTACGGACTGCCGTCACCTACGTGATGACGCTCAAGAAAGGCAAGGAGGAGACTAAGATAGTCGGTGGTCAGAAGCCGAAAGCCGAGGCGAAAACCAAAAGAAAAACCGAGCCTAAGCCCGAACCTAAATCCGAGCCTAAGCAGGAGCCTACTCCTGAACCTGAACCTATTCCTGAACCCACACCTGAACCTACACCGGAGCCTGTTCCCGAACCTACTCCTGAGTCGGTAGTTGTTCAGGAAGTGCCGCCGGCGGTGGCGCCTGCTGTGACGGAGCCTGTGCAGGAGAAGCCTGTAGCTCAGCCGAAACAGAAGAAGACGTCATCCGACAGTAATAAAGGATGGAGTTGGCCCGCTGCCCTTGAGTCAACGGTGGTGCCCGGTTTGGGGCAGGCGATCAAGGGGCGTTGGGGTTCCGGTGTTGCTACCTTCCTCGGCGAGGCGGCTTTGGCCGGTGGCATCTACTACACCTACATCATGGCTGAGGAGCAGCGCGCCATCGTCGAGAACAACAACACCTCGCTTGCGGATTTTAAAAAGGCCACTGCCGCCTATAAACAATATCAGGTAATGAATATCAGTCTTATAGGTGCTGTGGCAGCGGTGCATGTATACAATATCATCAGGGCTGGCACCATAAAACCACGCACCAAAGGCAGTATAGCATTGGCGCCTTCGGTGATTCCCGTTGATGCAGGCTTGACCTCCTCATTGAGTCTTACCTACACGTTTTAATCATGAGGCACAACCAATTATTTCTACCACTTCTTGCTATTGCGCTGCTGTGTGGTTCGTGTGTCAAGGAGATTGAAGATACCGAATATCATGGAGACCTTGAGATTGCTGTAACGCAATGCAGTATGGACTCGTGGACACAGAAAGTTACCGTTAAGGCTGGTTTTGGTGACTATCAAGGTCCTGAAATTACTCGAAAAGGAGTGTGTTTTAGCCAATCACAAGAGCCTACAATCAATGGCAGCACGGTGAAAGAGTGCGGTAGCGGCAGTGGTAACTTTTCAACGTCCTTTGATTATCCAGGTGGCAGCGTTATTTATGTGCGTGCTTTCGCCGAGAATACCAATGGTGTGGTTTATTCCCAGCAATATATGATAGAAACCGCCATTGACTATAAGAACCTCAGTCTCGGTGGTTTTACGGTGTTTAGTAATTATACCACCGTTTCGTCTGATGAGGGGTTTACCAAACATTTTGGAGTTCAGAATATTCGACGTATTTTGGTCCATCAACTTTCTGAAGGGGATGATGATCGACCTGATGTAAAGGTTAATTTGGCAAATCAAGACAATATCTCTAATGCCGATCAATTCGATTTTTGTAGCGATTTGGGTATCTATGACGGTACCACAATGAAATGGGGCGGTTTGTGGAATTCGAATTATGTGTTGTTTGACAACAATACAATCGGTTATGTGGCGCACATTTACAACTCAAGATACTATAGCAATAATAGTGTTAAGGTTGTCAAATCCAATATTGGTTGGGTGCTCGAATTCAAGCAACCTGTTTGTGTTACCCACATGAAGTCATTTGCCCGTCATTCATACCTCTATTATCAATAGTTCTAATGAAAAACAATCTGTTATTTTTACCACTCCTTGCAGTTGTGCTCCTGTGTGGCTCGTGTGTCAAAGAGATTGAAGATACCGAGTACCACGGCGACCTCACGATTACGGTCTCAGAGCCTACAGTGAATTGGGACCAAACGGTCAGTGTGCGTGCGAGTTTCGGTGATTACAATGGACCCGAGATTAGTCGTTGTGGCATTTGCTACAGCACGCAGCCCAACCCTACGGTTAATAATGGTACCGTGCTCTCGGCTACACCAAATAATGGATGTTATACTATTTCTTTCTCGTATCCTGGAGGTGCAAAAATATACCTTCGCGCTTTTGCTGAGAATGTTAACGGAATTACTTATTCGAATCAGGATATTACTGTTTTGCCGCTGAAGAATTACCATCAGCTCAGTTTGTCTGGCTTTACCCCGTTGTCCTCGGCAAACTATGAAACAATTAATCATCCAGACGATGCGAGTTATCCCACCGCCAAACATTTTGCAATCAAGAATATTAGGAGTATTCTGGTTACCTCGCTGGCCACATACAATTGGGCCAATTCGCCTGATGGAAATATCTTTATTAGTTGTGCTAACCAAGATTACCAGATTTCTTCATTCGCGGGTAGTGGGATTGAAAACAATGACTATTTTGATATTTGGGAACCATACGGCTCCTATAGTAATGGATGGTGGAATTACAATCCCGGAGGTCCTCTTTTTAATAACAATGTCGTCGGATATACGGCCCATGTATATAACTCCAATTACTATTCCGGCCGTAAAGTCAAATCCACACGTACCAACATTGGTTGGTTGCTTGAATTCAACCAGCCTGTCTGTTTGACTTATACGGAGTGGGATACTGATGTCAGCAAAATCTATTATTCCACTAACACGTAAGGAGAAAGTATTTTGTGATTTGGATGACCCTCGAATGAGGTGGATTTGTAAAAAATCTGCTGCAATTCGGAAAAGTTTTGTATCTTTGCAGCCACGTTGCACGTCGCCAACAGGGTGTTGGTGACGTGTAGTGTGCTCACAATGTGATTGATAATAAATAAAAATAAAAATAGTAAAACAATGAAAATTTATCAGACTCAGGACATCCGTAACATCGCCCTCGTGGGCGGCGCCAAATCGGGCAAGACCTCTATGGCTGAAGCTATGGCTTTCTGTGGCGGCCTCATCAACCGCCGCGGTTCCGTGGACGGCAAGAACACCATCAGCGACTATCGCGACATCGAGCACGACCGCGGCTACTCCGTGGAGACCACCCTCATGTACACCGAGTTCGGCGGCAAGAAGGTGAACATCCTCGATGTGCCCGGCTTCGCCGACTACCAGGGTGAGCTCGACAGCGCCCTCAACGTGGTCGAGGCCGCCGTCGTCGTCGTCAACGCCCAGAGCGGCGTCGAGGTCGGCACCGAAATCGCCAACCGCTACGCTGCCAAGCTCGACACCCCCATGCTCTTCGTCGTCAACCACCTCGACGCCGAAAAGGCCAACTTCGACGACAGCGTCAACCAGCTCAAGGACTTCTTCGGTGGCAAGTGCACCGTCCTCCAGTTCCCCACCAACGCCGGTCTCGGCTTCAACCAGGTGGTCGACATCGTCGCCAACAAGATGTACACCTTCACCGACGGTAAGTACACCGAGGCCGACATCCCCGCCGAGTACGCCGACAAGGCCGAGGAGATGCGCATGGCCCTCGTCGAGGAAGCCGCCGCAGCCGACGACGAACTGATGGAGAAATACTTCGAGAATGGCGACCTCACCGCCGAGGAACTCACCAAGGCCCTCAAGCTCGCCATCGACAAGCGCGACCTCTTCCCCATCCTCTGCACCTCCGCCAAGGAGAACTTCGGTGTCAACCGTCTCCTCGAGTTCATCTGCCAGAACGTCCCCGCCCCCTGCGAGGTGCTCGACGCCAAAAAGACCAAAGGCGGCAAAGAGCTCAAGAGCAACAACGCCAACCCCACCGTCGCCTTCGCCTTCAAGAGCGCCAAGGACAAGAACCTCGGTGAAATCACCTACCTCCGCCTCTTCGACGGCGAACTCGCCGAAGCCCAGGATGTCGTCAACGCCTGCAACCAGAGCAAGGAGCGCGTCAGCCAGGTCCTCGTCTGCAGCGGCAGCAACCGCCAGCGCGTCGAGAAAGCCTGCGCCGGCGACATCGTCTGCACCATCAAGCTGAAAGACGTAAAGATTAACCATACCCTCACCACCCCGAAGAACACCGACGACGCCGTCGAGGAAATCGTCTTCCCGACCCCCATCTACACCGTCGCCGTCAAGGCCGCCAACAGCAACGACGACGAGAAAGTCGGCGCCGCGCTGAAAGACCTCGTCACCTACGACCGCTCCCTCACCCTCGAGAACAGCCGCGAGCTCCGTCAGGTCATCCTCGGCTGCCAGGGTGAACTCCACCTCAACACCGTGAAGTGGTACTTCGAGAACCAGTACAAACTCGCCGTCAACTTCACCGCCCCCAACATCCCCTACCGCGAGACCATCACCAAGCCCGCAGAGGCCATGTACCGCCACAAGAAACAGTCCGGTGGTAGCGGCCAGTTCGGCGAGGTCCACATGCTCATCGAGCCCTACTTCGACGGCATGCCCAACCAGACGAAATACCCCATCCGCGACACCCAGGAATACCCCCTCGAGTGGGGCGGCAAGCTCGTCTTCAACAACTGCATCGTCGGCGGCAGCATCGACGCCCGCTTCATGCCCGCCATCCTCAAAGGTATCATGGAAAAGATGGAGCAAGGCCCCCTCACCGGTTCCTACGCCCGCGACATCGTCGTCAACATCTACGACGGTAAGATGCACCCCGTCGACTCCAACGAAACCGCCTTCAAGATCGCCGGCCGCACCGCCTTCCGCGAAGCCTTCAAACAGGCCAACCCGAAGATTAAGGAGCCCATCTACGACATCGCCGTCACCGTGCCCACCGAGGCACAGGGTGGTGTCATGACCGACCTCCAGGGCCGCCGCGCCATCGTCATGGGCATGGATGCCGAAGGCAAGTACACCACGCTCAAAGCCAAAGCCCCGTTGGCCGAGATGAACCGCTACTGCACCGCCCTGAGCTCCCTCACCAGCGGCCGCGGTACCTTCACCATGACCTTCAGCAGCTACGAGCTCGTCCCCGCCGACGTCCAGCAGGCCCTCCTCAAAGCCTACGAGGAAGCCGCCGCCGAGGAAGAATAAGCAGAATGTTTTTTCTCAACCCAAAGAGGTACATTCATTGGATGTACCTCTTTTTTGGTACAATATTATTGTAGTCAATACGTTATTGTGAAAAATCAACATAGATGACAAAGATTGCAAATTACTTTATGACAGCGCTGGCAGTGGCGCTGTTTGCCGCCTGCGGCACGAAACCGACCCATCCGCAAGTGGAGGGCCACTACACCTACGAGCATGCGTTCAACTATGATTATCAAGGGAACCACTTTGATGTGAGCGAGACAGGCACGATGGACTTCTATGCCGACGGCACAGGCCTCGACTCGGCGCAACAGGTGTATACCGTCACACGGCCCGAAGGAGATACAATAATCTACGTATTTGACTACGTCAGTCCCAGCCGCTGGAGCGTCTCTGCCGATACTTTCTTTTTCGCAGGCATCAAGGAGAGCTTTCGCATGAGGCCCGACAAAGAAGATATGTTATCGCAGGAGATTGTCAAACTCGTAAGTGGCAGCATCGACTACCAATACAAGTTCCACCTCGACACGCTGACGGCCGACAAGCTGCAGTGGAGCTTCACCTACCGCGACGGTCACAGCGACACCTGGGAGTTCTTCCGTCGATAGGTCGCCGCTATACAATCAGGTCCGCGAGGGTGCCTTTGGCGGCGCGGAGTAGGTCGGCAGGCGCGAGGCGGAATTGGAGGCCGCGCTGGCCGGCACTGCAGTAGACGGTGTCGTAATCCATGAGGGTCGTGTGAAACCAGGTGGGTAGCGCTTTCTTCATGCCGACGGGCGAGCAGCCGCCACGGATATAACCCGTCAGTGGCAACAGCTCCTTCACGTGGATCATCTCCACCTTTTTGTTGCCTGTCACCTTGGCGGCTTTCTTGAGGTCCACCTCCTCTGCCCCCGGGATGACGCAGACGAACAGGCCCGTCCGGTCGCCCCGCAGCACCAGCGTCTTGAAGATACGCTCGATGGGTTCGCCCAACACCTCGGCGGTATGCTCTGCCCCGAGATGCTCCTCGTCCACTTCGTAGGGGATGAGGTCGTAGGCAATCTTCAGTTGGTCGAGCAGCCGTGCCGCGTTGGTTTTATGTGTGCTTTTCATTATTTACTGACTTATAATTTTAAATGCCGCCGTGCCGGTGGACGTTGTGGCGCGGAGGAGGAAGACCCCTCGCCAGGGGAGCTCCAGCACGACGGGGTGGCCGTCGGTGGCGACGCTCTCTACCAGACGGCCGTCGAGGGTGTAGAGCCTCAGTTCGGCAGGCCTGTTGTCGGCGACGGTCACCGTGCACCGCCCCTTGGCGGGGTTGGGCAAGAGGGTGATTGCTTGATTGCCTGATTGTCTGATTGCTTGAATGGCGGCGGTGTCGATGACATAGACGGTGACCGAGCTGCGGGGACCGACGCAGAGGAGGGTGTCGTCTTGGTAGTGCTCTTCGAGGTAGTAGGTAGTGGTGTCATACAGCGTCGGCGTGGTGAAGGTGTTGCCGACGGCGATGGCTTGGGTGGCGGTGTCGGAGTCGTACCAATGGACCTCGTTATGCGAGAGTGTCACAAGGGTGGCCTGCATCCCGGCAAGGATGTATTGGTCGTAGGCCACCGGCGCTGCCGTCTGGCGTAGCAGCTGCACGTCGTGCCTGATGCCCACCCCGGGACGGGTGGTGACGGTGAAGGTGGCCGTCTGGTAGCAAGGGGCGGAGACCTCCACGGTATAGGTGCCGGCCATGATGGGACGGTGATAGACGCCCAGCGGCAGGTGAGAGAAGACTTCGGAATGGAAATAGTCGTGGTCGACGACCTTGATCATCGCCTCCACCGGCTCACCGGTAACGGCGTCGGTCACCGTGCCCCAGAATCCATAGCTGCTCTCCACGGCGTAGCTCAGCAGGGCGTCCTTGCTCTTGTCCCAGAAGGTGGGCAGCACCGTTGTGTCTGTAATCACCGATTGGTAGCTCATTTCTATGGTCACCTCGCGGCAGCGCTGGTAGTAGGTCATGTAGTCCTGCCGGCTGCCGACGACAGGGCTCCAGTCGGCCCCCTCGATGACCGAACGTCCGCGGTAGTCGCCGTAGAGATAGGCGGTGTCGACGGCTTGACACAGCGATGCGTAGTTCTGTCCCGTGTAGCGGAACCAGTCGGCATCGGCATGCGAGCGCTGTGCTGTCGTCCATGCATCCCACGGATAGTTCACTATCTCAGCACCGCAGTGGAAGTTGACCGACATGACGAAATGCCGCGGGGTGACCCAGTCGATGATGGCCTGCGTCTCGGGTTGGATGTTGGCAGCCCCCTCTATACCTGGCAGGTATGGGTAGTTGCGGTTGAGTTGCACGTCATTGTAGTTGTGATAGGTGGAATGGATGTTGTCTTTCAATATCAGGTCGTTGGTTAGATGGTAGGTGCCGTCGGGGTTCTCGAGCGGACAGATATAAAGGTCCACGCTGTCGAGCAACCGCTGCACGGCGCTGTCGGTGGTGGCGTTGTTCAGGATATAGTCGGCCAGGCGGAGCATCGTATAGTAGCACACCACCTCCCAGCCGTGCATCGTCGAGGAGTAGAGGAAGGCTGGCTTCGTGGTGGGCTGTCCCAGCGTGTTGCTGATGTGGATGGCGAAGATGGAATGGTGCAGGTCGGGATGCGGCGTGGAGTCGAGGATGGTGTCAATCTGGCAGAGGGTGGGGAAGGAGTCCTGGAAGTATTGCAACAGTTGGGTGTACACCTCGTAGGTCGGGTACTTGTTCCAGCGCAGCATCTCCTCCAGCGTGGTGGCCATATGGTCGCTGCTGATATCTTTAGTGATTGTGTGATTGCGTGATTGCGTGAATGTTTGAGTGAGTGATGAATCTGGATGATGCTGACGATAATTTTCACTTTTCACTTTTCCATTTTCAATTCTAACTCGGCCACGGATGGTGAGGTCGTCGAGGCAGAACATATATTGGTCGTGCGACACGCAATGGATGGCCACATAGCGGGCCTGTGCCGGCACCGTGAAGGTGTATTCTGTCCAGACGGCGGTCGATGTCAGCGTGTCGCAATGCAAGGGGATGAAGCTGGCGGCAGCGGCAGTGGTGAGCGAATAGGCCACCACGAATTTTTCGTCGGGGAAACGGTCGGCGAAACTGCGGGCGTAGAAGGAGAAGGTGAATGGTTCAGAGAAGTCCAACAGGGGACTCACTATCCAGTCGTCGTTGGCCCTGTCTGTATGGTAAGGGCTTCCAAAGAACCGGTGGCCCGAATGGGCCGTAACGTTATAGTAATTTCCGACGAGCAGGTAGTCGTCCAGCACCACAAAGGCCATTGGCGACCCCTCGTTGGGGAAATCCAGCAGGTTGAAAGTGGCCGTGGAGGCCGCGTCGCCGTCGATATAGCTCCACCCCACTGTCCCCGGCGAATTGACGGCGCCAAACTGGTGCCCTTCCACATCGTCGAATATCACCACCTCATCGGTGCTGGAGGTGCTGTCTGACGGCGGAGTTACAATGATGCCCAGGGGCAAACTGATGTCGTCAATCCACACGCAGTCGGAACCGCGGCTTTTCGTCTGGTTCTTCGTGTAGCAGAACTTCAGTGTGTGGAAACCCGCAGAGATGGGACATAGGAACTCGCTCCAGTCGACATATCCTGCCAGCGAGTCGCGCAACTCGCCGTCGAGCCAGAAGAGGAAACCGCCGCTCCCCTCGGCCGAGAAGACCTTGCGGTAGTAGGAGAGGGTGCCCGTGTCCGTCAGGTATACCGCCAGCTGCAGCACCGACTCGGTGTTCAGCGTGTAGTAGTTGCCGCTGCGGGCGCAGTAGCGGCCGCTGTAAGCCCCCTCGCTGGTCACCTCCCAACGGTACTGCGTACCTGGACGCTCCCATGCCAGCCCCGTGAAGTCGCCACTCTCCCAGCCCTCCGCTATCGACGGAGCCACCTGCGCCGACAGGGGAAGTGCCACCGCCGCCGTCATCAGAACCACCAACAGAATCCTTTTCATAAATCCTAATCTCCCGTTAAATTCACGCTGCAAAGGTACGCATTATTTCTTATACGATTTTATTGGCTTACAATCTTGTAGGCTGTTGTGCCGGTGGACGTTGTGGCGCGGAGGAGGAAGACCCCTCGCCAGGGGAGCTCCAGCACGACGGGTTGGCCGTCGGTGGCTATGCTCTCTACCAGGCGGCCGTCGAGGGTGTAGAGCCTCAAGTCGGCAGGCCTGTTGTCGGCAACGGTCACCGTGCACCGCCCCTTGGCGGGGTTGGGCGCGACTGTGATTGCTTGATTGCCTGATTGCTTGATTGCTTGAATGGTGACGGTGGTGGTGTCGGTGATGGTGGTGTCGACGACGGTGGTGTCGGCAAGGGTGGTGAACCACAGGGTGCTCCAATCGCCGTAGACGGTGTCGGTGCAGAGGGAGCGGACACGGACGTCGTAGGTGGTGTTGGGTTCAAGGTCGCTGAGGAGGAGTGGCGGGTTGAGGACGGTGAGGGCTGTGCCGCTGCCGAGGGTGAAGCCCTCGAGGCCGTACTCTATCGCGAAGCTGTCGACGGCGTCGGTGACGCTCCAATCCAGCAAGGCCTCGTGGATGTCGGGCACGGCCGAGAGGCTTGTAACGTCGGCGCAGGTGTCGGGTGCCGGCCACAGCATCAGGTTGTCCAGACAGAGGTAGGAGCCCTGTTGGCGGTTGCTGCTGGCCGAGGAGAAGAGAAGGATGACGAGCGAGTCGGGCTGCAGGTTGCCCAGCGGCATGTATTCCGCCTCGAAGGGGGTGTAGAGGTTGGTGTCAGTCAGCGCGAGGTTCATGCCGCCACCCACGATGTTGCGCTGGTGGGTGGTGCTGTTGTAGCGTGTGCCCAGCAGCAGCACGCCGCCGTTGTCGCCCCCGACGGCCGAGTGGTATTTGTAGCTGCCCGTGAGCCGTCCCGGACGGAAGTCGCCGAGGGCGAGGCCGCCGGTGATGTATTCGTTGACGTCGGCAGCGAGAAGTGTGGGCAGCATGGAGAGGAGGTCGCCCGAACCGGACATGAGGCTATAGAGGAGGGGGATGAACGAGCTGATGTTGATGGCGCCGGTCGAGAGGATGGAGGGGATGACCTGCTGGGTGAGCGAGGTGTCGAGGTAGTCGCCGGCAAGGGAGAGCACGGTGGGGTTGATGATGTCGTCAAGCATGAAGGTCTGCAGCTTCACCGCCTTGTTGCCGTCGGGCACCGTTCCCGTTTCTGGTGTGGCTTTGATGAGGGGGACGGAGGTGTTGATGTTGACATTCATCCCCATGTAGGAGACGGTTTGGTTGACGGGATAGGAGGGGTAATCCCAGACGCTCGGGGTGGAGAAGGCGTCGTAGACCGATATGGGCATGAAAATCACCGTCACGCTGTAGCCAGAGTGGTCGCTCCACTGCTCGAAGCTGCCGTTGGGCACGGTCATGGGCACCTGGGCGCGAAGGCCCGTGAGGACAAGGCCCAAAAGGAAAAGTGTGATGCTTTTTTTCATATCGCTTTCAGTTTCTTGTAGTGTATGCGGTGCGGTGTGTCGTCACCGAGACGCTTCTTGCGGTTCTCCTCATATTCGGTGTAGCCGCCCTCGAAGAAGTAGACCTGCGAGTCGCCTTCGAAGGCGAGGATATGGGTGCAGATGCGGTCGAGGAACCAACGGTCGTGGCTGATGACCACGGCGCAGCCGGCGAAGTTCTCCAAGCCCTCCTCCAGGGCACGCATGGTGTTGACGTCGATGTCGTTGGTGGGCTCGTCGAGCAGAAGCACGTTGGCTTCGCTCTTGAGGGTGAGGGCCAGGTGCAGACGGTTGCGCTCGCCGCCGCTGAGCACACCCACCTTCTTGCTCTGGTCGGTGCCGCTGAAGTTGAAGCGTGATATGTAGGCACGTGAATTGATGAGGCGGCCACCGACTTGCAGGTTCTCGTTGCCGCCGCTGATCATCTCGTAGACGCTCTTCTCGGGGTCTATCTCGGCGTGCTGCTGGTCGATGTAGCCAATCTTGACCGTCTCGCCCACCTCGAAGGTGCCGCTGTCGGGCTTCTCCAAACCCATGATGAGGCGGAAGAGGGTGGTCTTGCCGCAGCCGTTGGGACCGATGACGCCCACGATGCCGGCAGGCGGCAGCGAGAAGGTGAGGTTTTCATAGAGCAACTTGTCGCCGTAGGCCTTGCTAACACCGTTTACCTCTAATACCTTGTTGCCCAAACGCGGGCCGTTGGGGATGAATATCTCGAGGTTCTGCTCCTTTTCTTTCACGTCTTCGTTGAGCAGGCGGTCGTAGGCGGCCAGACGGGCTTTGCCTTTGGCGTGACGCGCCTTGGGGGCCATGCGTACCCACTCCAACTCGCGTTGCAACGTCTTGCGGCGCTTGCTCTCCTGTTTCTCCTCCATCGCCAATCGGGCGGTTTTCTGCTCCAGCCAGCTGCTGTAGTTGCCCTTCCAGGGGATACCCTCGCCGCGGTCGAGTTCGAGTATCCAGCCCGCCACGTGGTCGAGGAAGTAGCGGTCGTGGGTCACCGCGATGACGGTGCCCTTGTATTGCTGCAGGTGCTGCTCCAGCCAATCGATGCTCTCGGCATCGAGGTGGTTGGTGGGCTCGTCGAGCAAGAGAATGTCGGGCTCCTGCAGCAGCAGACGGCAGAGGGCCACGCGGCGGCGTTCGCCGCCGCTGAGGTTCTTCACCAGCTGGTCCTCGTCGGGACAACGCAGGGCGTCCATCGCCCTCTCCAGCTTCTGGTCGAGGTTCCAGGCGTCATGGGCCTCCAGCAGCTCGGTCAGCTCGCCCTGCCGCTCGATGAGTTTGTCGAAGTCGGCGTCGGGCTCGGCGAAGGCGTTGTTCACCTCATCGTACTCTTTCAGCAGGTCGACGACCTCCTGCACGGCCTCCTGCACCACCTCCTTGACGGTCTTGCTGTCGTCCAGCTGCGGTTCCTGCTCGAGGTAACCGACCGAGTAGCCAGACGAGAAGACCACCTCGCCCTGATAGTCCTTGTCCACGCCGGCGATAATCTTCATCAGCGACGACTTGCCGCTGCCGTTGAGGCCGATGATGCCGATTTTGGCACCGTAAAAGAAACTGAGGTAGATGTCTTTCAGAATTTGGCGGCTGGGCGGAATGAGCTTGCCCACGCCTACCATCGAAAAGATAATCTTCTTGTCGTCTGCCATAATAATCAATATTTTAACCCATAACGTGAAATCTCGCAAAATATTGTCCGGCATCCTTGGTGGCAATATTCCGCCGCCTTTTACGTTATTTTCCGAAATGCTTAGAAAGATGATGGGACGTTGCAAAATATTGATTTTCGTATGGCTGCTGGCGTTGCCTGTGGCTGGCTCCGCACAGGAAGCGGCAAGCTTACTGGCGAAGAGGCTGCTGGGCAACGAGGTGCGCCACTTTGTTTTCTGTGGGATACCGGCCACCGAGGCTGTGGGCGACACCTTCTTCGTGGCTCCTTCGGTCGACGGCAAACATATCCTCATCGGTGGCAACAACGACATCAGCATGGCGGTGGGCTTGAACCACTATCTGCGCAAATATGCCAAGGTGCATGTCTCGTGGTTCAACACCGAGCCGCTGCAGCTGCCCAAGAAGTGGCCCCTGCCGCCCCGCAAGGAGGGCGGCCGCGCCTCGGTACCGCAACGCTTCTTCCTTAACTACTGCACCTACGGCTACACGATGGTGTGGTGGCAGTGGCCGCAATGGGAGCGCTTCATCGACTGGATGGCGCTCAACGGCATCACGATGCCGCTGGCGCTGACCGGTCAGGAGGCCGTGTGGCAGGAGGTGTGGCGCGAGATGGGGATGACCGACGACGAGATACGCGCCTACTTCTCAGGTCCTGCGCACCTTCCGTGGCACCGCATGGCCAACCTCGACGGCTTCGGAGGACCGCTGCCGCAGTCGTGGATTGACGGGCAGCGGGAGTTGCAGAAACAGATACTCGAGCGCGAGCGTGCCCTCGGGATGACGCCCGTACTGCCCGCCTTTGCGGGACATGTGCCGCAACGTATTGCGGAGACGCAGCCGCAAGCCGACATCCAGCGTCTTTCGCCCTGGTGCGGTTTTGAGCCTACCTGCTTCCTCAACTCCACCGACCCGCTCTTCGCCGACGTCCAGCGGCGCTACCTCGCCAAACAGGAGGCCCTCTACGGCACCGACCACATCTACGGTGTCGACCCCTTCAACGAGATGGATCCGCCCTCGTGGGAGCCCGACTACTTGGCGGCGGTGTCGGAGGGCATCTACCGCACCCTGCAGCAATCCGATCCAGAGGCACGCTGGTTGCAGATGAGTTGGGTCTTCTACTACAAGCGCAAGCAATGGACGCCCGAACGGCTCAAGGCCTACCTCACCGCTGTGCCGCAGGACAGCCTCGTGCTGCTCGACTACTTCTGCGAAAAGACCGAGGTCTGGCGACAGACGGAGGGTTTCTACGGCCAGCCCTTCATCTGGTGCTATCTGGGTAACTTCGGTGGCAATACCATGCTGGTGGGCGACCTCTACGCGATAGAGAAAAAGCTGAAGTCGGCCTTGCAGGAAGCCGACCGCAACCTGATGGGCGTCGGCTCCACGCTCGAAGGCTTCGACTGCAGCCCTCAGACCTACGAATTCCTCTTCGCCTCGGTGTGGGGCGTGTCGGCTGATGATTTCGTCGACCAATGGGCCGATATGCGCTACGGGAAAGAGAATGGGAATGTTCGTCAAGCCTGGCATCTGCTGGCCGACAGCGTCTACAAGGATTGGTCCTTTTATGGCCTCGGGACGCAGATGGTGGCGCGGCCCGACTTCGAGGGACATGGCACCTACTACACCAAGCCTTACTACTCCTACAACAACGACCGTCTGCTGGAGGCCATACGGCTGCTGATGGAGAAGCCGTCGGAGCGCTATGGATATAAGTACGACCTCGTCAACCTCCTCTCGCAGTGGATGGGCAACCGCTTCATGGACCTCCGCAACGCCTTCACCCAGGCCTATAAGGCGGGCGACACCGCAGCCATGCAGCGCGCTTACCGTGCTGCCGAACGGCTGACGCTGGATGCCGACAGGTTGCTCTACTCCCTGGCCGAATTCAACTTCCACCATTGGATACACGATGCACGCCGGTGGGGCGGCGACGACCTGCAGTTGCGCGACTACTACGAGACGCAGGCGCGTGTGCTCCTCACCGTTTGGGGAGGCCCCGTGCTCAACGACTATGCCAACCGCCTGTGGGGCGGCCTGCTGGAAGAATACTATTGGCAGCAGCGCTGGAAGCCCTTTTTCATGGGAGCGCTGGAGGCCCGCCGCAACGGCACCGATTTCGACGAAGAGACCTTCAAAAAACAACTCTCGGAGCGCGAGCAGGAATTCGCCTACAAGACCAGAATGTACCAAAGTAAACGGACCAAGAGAAAAAACATCCCCTTGTTGGAACAAGCCCAAACCATCCTGACCCGCATCTCACAAGGCTTCTACAACCCGTGATATTACATTATATTATATAGACCAACACCACCTTTTGTCGTGATAAAAGGTGGTGTTGGTGTGTCTTTAGTAATAAAAAATACAATAGAATAAGAATTGTATCTTACTCTACGAATTTTATGTCTTTGATGTTGAGTTGTATTTCGGTTTTTCCGCGCCAATAGTTTTCCTCGAGTTGGTAGCAGAGGTCGAAGAGGTCACCGTGGCGCATGCGTGCGAGGGCTTCGCCTTGCTGGAAGGCGATGGCAGGGTAGGGGGCGGTGCGCTCGGCAATGGGGATGGCGTAGAATTTGAGGTGGTTGCTGCCCACGATGCGGGCGCCGCCGGTGTCGACCAGCTCGCGGCTGACGAAGACAGGCACGTTGTTGTCGGGCCCGAAGGGGGCAAACTGCTTGAGGATGCGCAGGAACTTGGGAGTAATCTGTGAGAAGCCTATCTCAGCGTCGACCTCCACCTCGGGGATGACTTCCTCGGTGCCGATGTTGTCGCGCACCAGCTGCTCGAAGCGGTCGATGAAGGCGCGCATGTTCTCTTTGCGAAGGCTGACGCCTGCGGCACTTTTGTGGCCACCGAAGTGCTCTAGCAGGTCGGCACATTGTTCGAGGGCCTCGTGCACATCAAACTCTTTGAGCGACCGTGCGGAGCCGGTGATGAGTCCGTCGCTGCCTTCGGTGAAGACGATGGCGGGCTTGTTGTAGGCCTCCACTATGCGGCTGGCCACGATGCCCACCACGCCACGATGCCATGAGGGGTCGTAGAGCACCAGCGACTGCCGTCCCCGATAGAAGGGGTCGTTGTCGATGCGGCGCTTGGCTTCTTCGGTGGCGCTGGTGTCGAGGTCTTTGCGCTCGAGGTTGTAGGTGTTGATGTCGTCGGCCAGCTGGCGGGCGATGGCGGGGTCGTCGGTGAGCATGAGGCGCACGCTGTCGAAGGCCGAGCGGATGCGTCCGGCAGCGTTGATGCGGGGCCCCACAAGGAATACCAAATCGCTGATGGTGAGCTCTTTCTCGAAGTAGCCGTTCTTGCTCTTGTCCGGTGTGTCGGACAGGTCCGATGTGTCGGATTGGTCCGCTTTCCTGCGGTCGACATGGCCGTATTTGAGGATGGCCTCGATGCCCGGACGGGGTTTGGTGTTGAGCACGCGGAGGCCGAAGAAGGCCAGCACGCGGTTCTCGCCCATGATGGGCACGATGTCGCTGGCGATGGAAACGGCCACCAAGTCGAGGTATTTCAGAAGCTTGAGTTTCAGTTCTTCCTGCCGCTGGCGGCGCTGGTCGTCGAGCTGTTCGGGCATGTCGCACAGGCGCACACCAAGTTGCTGCTCAAGGTGGGCTTCCACAATCTTGAAGCCTATACCACAGCCGCTGAGCTCTTTATAGGGGTAGGGACAGTCAGCCTGCTTGGGGTCGAGCACGGCGACGGCGGAGGGCACCACGTCGCCCGGCAGGTGGTGGTCGCCAATGATGAAGCCGATGCCGTGTTGCGCGGCATAGGCCACCTCCTCGACAGCTTTGATGCCGCAGTCGAGGGCGATAATGAGTTTCACGCCTGTCTCGCGCGCGTAGTCGATGCCCTGATAGGAGATGCCGTAGCCCTCGCGTTCGCGGTCGGGGATGTAAAAATCTATATTGCGGTTCAACTCCTTGAGGTAGGAGTAAACCAGCGCTACGGCCGACGTCCCGTCGACGTCGTAGTCGCCGTAAACCATGATGCGTTCTCTGTTCTTGATGGCTTCGTTGATGCGGTCAATCGCCTGTCTCATTCCTTTCATGAGGAAGGGGTCGTGAATCTGGTCCAACCCCGGACGGAAGAACCGCCGCGCCTCCTCAAACGTCCTAACTCCCCGCTCTACGAGCAGTGTGGCGATGATTCGGTCAACGCCAAGCGATGCAGCAAGATTTTCAACAGTCTCTAAATCATGGTCTTGTCTAATAATCCAACGTTTTTCTTTCATATTTTTCTGGGTGTAAAAGTACGACTTTTTTCCGACATGAGAAAATTTTTTTTCAACAGCCTGTAGTAAATCGCCCTAACTCCCGTTGTTCGACGGTGGTCCGATGGCAGTTTAACGGTATTTCGACGTAAAAAAGCGTTGAAATACCGTTGAACTGCCGTTAAACAATTGTCGAAAGGCAGGTGTGAGCGAGTAACAGCATGGGTGCGAAATGGTTTTCAACAGGTAAGGTTGAGAACTTTATTTGTGGGGTCGGAGGAAAGAGTGTATCTTTGCAGCGTCAAAACAACCGTGGTCCGTCAGGTGCGGACAATAGGGAACCGTGTGAAAATCACGGGCTGACGCGCAACTGTAACATCCGTAAAGGTATGCGCAATATGTCATTGGAGCCGTCGGGGCTCCGAGAAGGCGTGCATGCCGGTGGTGAAGCCAGGAGACCTGCCAGGGTTGGAGAGAGAAGCTTTCGCGAATCAAAGCACATAACATAATGGAAACAAGTACATTCTCAATCACTAAACGTGACGGTCAGGCCGAGCGCTTTTCGCTCGACAAGATTATGAACGCCATCCTGAAGGCCTTCGACTCGGTGAAGGAGCCGGTCGACCTGGGGCGCCTGTCGAAGATCCTGGCGCACCTCGACATCCACAACGGCATCACCGTCGAGGAAATTCAGAACCAGGTGGAAGTGGCCCTGATGCAGGAGGGTTACTATGCTGTGGCCAAGAGTTTTATGCTCTATCGTCAGCAGCATACCGAAGACCGCGAGACGTTGGAGAAGCTGCACTTCCTGTCCGACTATGTGGATGCTGCCAACGCCGCCACCGGCAGCAAGTATGACGCCAACGCCAACGTGGAGCACAAGAACATAGCCACGCTGATTGGCGAGTTGCCCAAGTCGAATTTTATCCGCCTCAACCGCCGTCTGCTGACCGACCGCATCAAGCAGATGTACGGCAAGGAGATGGCCAACCGATATATCGACCTGTTGACGCACCACTTTATCTATAAGAATGACGAGACTTCGCTGGCCAATTACTGCGCCTCTATCACCATGTATCCCTGGCTGTTGGGCGGCACCACGAGCATTGGCGGCAACAGTACGGCGCCCACCAACCTCAAGTCCTACTGCGGCGGCTTCATCAACATGGTCTTCATGGTCAGCAGCATGCTCAGCGGCGCCTGTGCCACGCCCGAGTTCCTGATGTATCTCAACTACTTCATCCAGAAGGACTACGGCAAGGACTATTGGAAGGAGCCCGACCGCGTGGTCGACCTCAGCCTGAAGCAGAAGACGATGGACAAGGTCATCACCGACTGCTTCGAGCAGATTGTCTACTCGCTCAACCAGCCCACCGGTGCCCGCAACTATCAATCGGTGTTCTGGAACATCGCCTACTACGACCAGCCTTATTTCAAGAGCCTCTTTGGCGAGTTCCGCTTCCCCGACGGTAGCGAGCCCGACTGGGAGGGCCTCAAGTGGTTGCAGAAGCGTTTCATGCGCTGGTTCAACGCCGAGCGCACCAAGACGGTGCTCACCTTCCCCGTGGAGACGATGGCCCTGCTGTACGATAAGGATGGCCACTTCGTGGATCAGGAGATGGCCGAGTTCACCGCCGAGATGTATGCCGAAGGCCACTCGTTCTTCACCTATATCAGCGACAATGCCGACTCGCTCAGCAGCTGCTGCCGTCTGCGCAACGAAATCACCGACAACGGCTTCAGCTATACCCTTGGCGCCGGCGGTGTGAGCACGGGCAGCAAGAGCGTGCTCACCATCAACCTCAACCGTTGCATACAGTATGCCGTCAATAACGGCAAGGACTACAAGGAGTTCCTCACCGACATTATCGACCTCTGCCACAAGGTGCAGTTGGCCTACAACGAGAACCTCAAGGACCTGCAGGCCCACGGCATGCTGCCGCTGTTCGACGCCGGCTATATCAACATTGCACGTCAGTATCTCACCATCGGCGTCAACGGTTTGGTGGAAGCAGCCGAGTTTATGGGCATCCCCATCAACGACAATCCGCAGTACCGCGAGTTTGTGCAGACCATCCTCGGCCTGGTGGAGAAGAAGAACAAGGAGTACCGCACCAAGGAGGTGATGTTCAACTGCGAGATGATACCGGCCGAGAATGTGGGCGTGAAGCACGCCAAATGGGACCGTGAGGACGGCTACTTTGTGCCGCGCGACTGCTACAACAGCTACTTCTATATCGTTGAGGACAACAGCCTCACGGTGCTTGACAAGTTCCGCCTGCACGGAGCCCCCTACATCGAGCACCTCACCGGTGGCTCGGCGCTGCACTGCAACCTTGAGGAGCACCTCAGTCAGCCGCAGTACATGCAGTTGCTCGAGGTGGCCGCCAAGGAGGGATGCAACTACTTTACCTTCAACATTCCCAACACCATCTGCAACGAGTGTGGCCACATCGACAAGCGCTACCTGAAGGAGTGCCCCAAGTGCCACTCGAAGAATGTCGACTACCTGACCCGCGTCATCGGCTACCTGCGCCGCGTGTCCAACTTCAGCAAACCGCGTCAGGAAGAGGCCAGCCGCAGATATTATGCAAAGGAGCTGTGAACTGTAAGTTTTAAGTTTTAAGTGAGCTGCCGCGGCCAGCGTAGCTACTTAAAACTTACAGCTTAAAACTTAAAACTAAAAATAATGCTGAGATACGTCGACACAGACATCGTCTTCCAGGAGATACCCGACGAGGTGACGCTGGCCGTCAACCTCTCGGGGTGTCCCTGTCGCTGCCCGGGGTGCCACTCGAAGCACCTCTGGGGCGATGTCGGCGAGCCGTTGACTGCCGATGCGGTGGAGTGCATGCTCCATCACAGCCCCAGCGGCGTCACCTGTCTGAGCCTGATGGGTGGCGACGCGCAGCCCTCCGAGGTCAATGCGCTGGCCGGCAACCTGCGTCGTCGTTTCCCGCGGCTTCACCTGGCCTGGTGGAGCGGCCGCACACTGCTGTCGCCCGCCGTCTCGTTGTCCAACTTCGACTACATCAAGCTCGGCCCCTACCTGTCGCACCTCGGCCCCCTGAAGAGTCCGCGCACAAACCAGCGGCTCTACCGTGTGGACGGAGGCCACCTGAACGACATCACGTCGCGCTTCTGGAAAAACAACCCTGCTTCGCGTAATCATTGATTGTTCTCCCGCCTGCGGCGTAATTATATTTCATTGGATTTCTGGATTTCCGCCGTAGGCGGGAGAATAAAAAAAGAGACGCATTTTTGCGTCTCTTACTGTGAGGTCGCTTCCGGATTTGAACCGGAGTAGCAGGTTTTGCAGACCTGTGCCTAGCCCCTCGGCCAAACGACCAAATCGGGTGCAAAAGTACGAACATTTTCCGAACCGACCAAATTATTTTGCAACAAAAAGCGCAACTGCCTGGTTCTTAGTTTCTATTTTGTACTTATACAGACACCTGCCCAAGGTGCAATCCATGAGCCTATGCTATCGGTCCGACTGTTTTTCGACTTTTCTGCGGCTGTTCTTTGGTCGTTCTTTGGAAAAAAGCAAAGAACGACCAAAGAACGACCGAAGAACGGGCAATGAACGGTGGTACCCAACACCGTCTTTTCGCCTACTGCTTACCAACAGTTCTTCAACAGTTCTTCAAGAAAAAGTTGAAGAACTGTTGAAGAACTGTTGTTGAATGGTTGAAGAACGGTCGGAGTCACCCGCCACGCTTAGGCGTGAGAATAAAAAAAAATTATGCGGTTTTAAATATTCTGCGTATCTTTGCACCATGAAATTCTACGTGAAAATTGTCCTCGTAGCGGCACTTGTGCTGCTTGCAGCCTGCCGGAAACAGGCCGAGGTGGACCCGCTCAAGCGGTCGGTCGTGGACGGGTTGAACAAGGAGGCTTTCGTCAACCGCTACCGCGACCCCGACAGTTGCATCGCGCTGTCGCAGCGTGCGTTGCGGTATGTCCAAGACTCGCTGCCCGAGTATGTCGACGGTGAACTGCGGGCCTACAACAACATAGCCTTCGCCTATTACCAGGTGAGCGACCGTGCCAACGCCTACCTTATGCTCGACCGAGTCGACAAGACCATAGGCCTGAGGCGCGAAGGGATGCGCAACGGCGACATCGAATGGGTGATACAGCAGTTGATACGTGCCCGCCTGCTGCAGCGCGACTGCCGCATCGCCGACTCCTACCGCCTGCTCTACAACATCGGGCGCAGCGGCGTGCTGGAGCGCAACCGCGACCACCTGCTCTACAACTACGCCCAGAGCGAGTACTACATCACCATGCTGGTGCTCAACTACCACTATCGCGACGGTCATGAGGCCGATGTGCGTACCCTGCTGGAGGAGGTGGAGGCGCAGCGCGGACGACTGAAGGTGGACTATGCGCAGGATATGGCGCTCAACTATGCGCTGGCCTACGGCTGGCAGAGTGCCGGCGAGAGCGACGTGGCCCTCGACTACTGCGACGAGAATTTCCGCCTGCTCGACTTGGGGCCCTCGGTCTTCTGTCCCTACCACTATGCCAACACGTTGCAGATGATGGCGTCGGCGCTGAAGAGCCTCCCAGGGTCGGTGCCGCCCGACAGTGTGCTGGCCCTCTACGACGCGGCCCGCGAGGTCTTCTTCGACTATGGCGACCCCTACCAGATGCTGGGCGGCACCATCTCGACAGCACGTTATGCGTTGCTGATCAGCGACACGCTGCGTGCCCACGAGGTGCTGAACGATTGGCGCGCGCTGCGGGGCACATGGGAGCCCTTCGCCGCCCCGAAGATGGAGTTGGGCTACTTCGATGTGCTGATACGCAGCCGCATAGCCCGCAACGCCGACGAGAACAGGCGCTGGTATGAACACTATGTGGAGCTGCAGGACCACATCAAGCAGAGCGAGCAGGAAGACTTCGTGCTGCAGCAGACGCTCAGTGCCGCCCGCAACCGCAGCCGCTGGACGACGCGCACCGCTATGGTGATGAGCGTACTGCTGGTGATACTGCTGGTGATGACCGTCCAGCTGGCGCTCAGCATCAGGCGTCTGCGGCGCGAGAAACGGCAACTCGAGGCGGCCAAACGGCGCGATGTGGAGCGCATTGCCAACGTGGAGACCTGCCTCAGCGTGATGCGCCACGACGTGAGTCCCTTCATAGGCTACCTGCGCAGCCCCAGCCTCAGCCCCGAGTTGCGGAGCGAGGTGTTGGAGCAGCTGCTGCGCACCTTCGACAATATCAAGAATTGGACCAAGCTGTCTATCCCCTCGGGATTGACTTTCAGTGCTTCGGTGTTCCCGTTGCAGGAGGTGCTGGACGAGGTGCGCGGTCAGGTCATCCGCCCGCATGCCGGCGTCAGCCTGCATTTCGAGCCTACCCGCTTGAAGGTCTACGGCGACCGCCTGCTGACGACCATCCTGCTGCGCAATCTGGTGACCAACGCCTTGCAGCACACCAGCACGGGAAGCGTGAGGGTGGAGAGCATGGAGCGGAGCGCAGAGAGCGGGGAACCGTTTGTGGAGATTGCGGTCAGCGATACAGGATGCGGCATGAGTGCCGAGCAGCGCGAGAGCCTCTTCAGGGCCGACCGTGAGGTGCAGGGCGAGCATGGCTTCGGCCTCATCCTCTGCCGCTACATCATCAAGAAGCACGACGACCTGACGCGGCGCGGCTGCAAGCTGTGGGTCGAGAGCGAGCTCGGCAAGGGCACGACGATGCACGTGCTGCTGGCAGCCCCCCTTAAACCTTAAACTGTAAACCTTAAACCCAAACAATGGACAACATCAGGGTGATGATGGTCGACGACG
>JAFZKV010000147.1 GCA_017551765.1 Bacteroidales bacterium | reverse complement strand
TGGAACATGGCATACACGCGGGCGTCGCAACCGCGCAGGCCGCTGAAGGTCAGCGGGGCGTAGGTGTCGGCGAAGGAGAAGTCGGCGTCGGTGCCGTCGTACCAGCCGCAGGCGCGGGCGTAGGTAATCACCTCGCTGCTGTAGACGCACTCCACCTCGGGCTCAAAGATATAGTCGAGGTGGGCGCTGCTAATGACCTTGTGCAGCCCTTTGCCCTTGGCCTTCTGGAACTTCTTGGGCTCCTGGGGGAACTGCGTGATGCGGGCCTGGTTGGCGTGGCCGCACACATAGCCGTCGGGGATGCGGCGGGCCACCCACACGGCACCGTCGGTATAGTTGTATTTCAGCTTCTTGGCCAGGTCAGCCTTCACCGTGCCGGGGCGCTTGCCGATGAGCTCAAGGATCCACACCTCGTTGGGGTCACAGATGCTGAAACTCTCGCCCTCGCTGTGGTAGGGGTAGTCCTTCATGAAACCGGCCAGCACCTTGATGGCCTCGCGGGCGTTCTTGGCGCGCTGGAGGGTGAGGTAGATATAGCTGCCGTAGTCGATGCCGCCTTCGATCTCCGAGGCCAGCTCCTCGCGGCCGCCGTAGGTGGTCTCGCCGATGGCCAGCTGGTGCTCGTTCATGTTGCCCACCACGCTGTAGGTGTGAGCCACCTGCGGAATTTTGATCAGCGGAGTGCCGCTGTCCCAATCCACCACCTGGAACAGGGTACCCTCGGCATAGTCGGCCACCTTGCGGTAGTAGAGCTCGCCATAGAGCGTGTGGCTGTCAGCGGCATAGGTAATCATCGTCGAGCCGTCCTTGGTGGCTCCCTTGGTGAACAGGAAATTGGTGCAGGCATCGGCGGTCGAGGCGACGAGCATCGCGGCGCCCAGCAAGCCTGCTGCTAAAATACGGTTAAATTTGCGCATAATTTTATTGTTGTTATTATTCTATTGTTTCGCGGTGCAAAGATACAAATTATTTCTCACATACAACAAAAATAATCACTACTCGTCGTTGGAGAGGTTGAAACTGATTGGCAAATTGAAATTCATTGCCACAGGTTTGTTTTTGTATTTCCCTGGCTCCCATCTCGGCATGAGTTTCACCACACGGACGGCCTCTTGGCCACAACCGCCACCAATGTCACGCAATAGCATCACATTGGTTATGCTGCCGTCCACCTCCACCGTGAAAGTCACATACACCCTGCCCGAAATCCCTTCCTTCCTCGCCTCCTCTGGATATTGCACATTGTCTTCCAAGAACTTATACAAGGCGGCCAATCCACCGGGGAACTCAGGGTCAGTTTCATATTCAACAAACAGGAAACTGTCATCGTCCTCGCCATCCGTATTATAAACCATCCCTTGCTTTACGGAGTCTTTGGCGGTCTCAATGTTCTGTGCGCTCACGTTGGCAACAAATGCCAAAAGGACCGCGCAGAGCAAGATTGTCTTCTTCATTGTGATGTATTGTTTACAAATGTATTAACGCTGCAACACCTATTTTATTGCACATGTGACAGAAAGGGATTAGGTCGTGCACGACCTAATTCGGATACACCCCGCAGGTGCACCGTAGATGGACCGTGTTTTGTCCGACTGCGGTCGGACATCAGTCGGACCATACTCGGACTTGAGTCGGAGTTGAGTCGGACATGGTGTGGTTTAAATGCCTAAAAACATGATATTTACCACATTTCGCACGCATCCATAAGCCGCATGGTATTGATTTACAGCAAGTTGGAATATTATAGAGCATTGGGGACTATGGCAGCCCATGAGGGCGAAGGGGGGATGGATTGAGGTGAGCAAGAAGAAAAAAAATAGGTCGTGGCGCCAATTTATGTCGCGCACGACCTATTTTTATGCTGGGAGAAATACCCTTTCAATTACTCGGCAGAGTGGGCGTTGGCGTCGGGGTTGACGCGCTTGACCATGCCCTGGAGGGCGGTGCCGGGGCCCACCTCGATGAACTCGTCGGCGCCGTCGGCCAGCATGTGCTGCACGGTGGCGGTCCAGCGCACGGGCGAGGTGAGCTGCATGAGCAGGTTCTGCTTGATTTCGGCGGGGTCGCTGTGCGGCAGTGCGTCGACGTTCTGGTAGCAGGGGCAGACGGGGCGGCTGAAGGCAGTGCACTCGATGGCCTCGGCCAACTCGACGCGAGCAGGCTCCATCAAGGGGCTGTGGAAGGCGCCACCCACTGCCAGCGGCAGGGCCTTGCCTTTGACCTCTTTGACCAATTCGCAGACACGGGCCACGCCCTCGTTGGTGCCGCTGATGACCAGCTGGCCCGGGCAGTTGTAGTTGGCTGGCACCACCACCTCGCCTTCGACCGAGGCGCAGATGTCTTCGACGGTCTTGTCGTCGAGCTTCAGCACGGCGGCCATGGTCGACGGGGTGCGCTCGCAGCACTTCTGCATGGCGTTGGCGCGGGCGATGACCAGCTTGAGGCCGTCCTCGAAGCTCATGGCGCCGGCAGCGACCAAGGCCGAGAACTCGCCCAGCGAGTGGCCACCCACCATGTCGGGCTTGAACTGCTCGCCCATGTACTTGGCCAGGATGACGCTGTGGAGGAAGATGGCAGGCTGCGTCACGCGGGTCTGCTTGAGGTCCTCCGGCGTGCCGGCGAACATCAGGTCGGTGATGCGGAAGCCGATAATGTCGTTGGCTTTCTCAAACATGGCGCGACACTCTTCGTTGCCGTCATATAGATTTTTACCCATGCCCACAAATTGGGCCCCCTGTCCGGGGAATACGTATGCTTTCATATTTGTTCTTATCTTAATTTATATTAATAACGTGAAGTATATTCCTTTTATTGTACCGTTAACGGACTTTCACCTGCACTCCCTCCACCTCGGTGTTCATGCCGCCGTCGGGGCCTATTTCTATGACGGGGTGTTCGTCTCCGATAATAACCATGCCTAATACCATTGCCGACGTTTCCAGCTTGACGGTCGGCAAGGTGCGGTCCTTGACGTAGTGGTCCTCCAGCAGCACGTACTTGTAATAGCCTACCGTCTTGAATTCGAGGGTGTAGTCGCCCTTGGGCACCTCAATATGGTAAAGGCCGTCAAAATCGGTATACGTTACCATCACCGTGTCTTTATTGCTGTCAATGACGGTGATATAGACAAACGGTATCGGCTCGGCAGTCTTGGCGTCCACGACTTCGCCTTTGATTTTGACGCGGTCGTCCTTGTGCACTGCCTCCCTGACCGCTGACGGCACCTCGGGCAGCAGGGCGGGACTCGCTTCGGCGGCCGCAGTAGTGGCCAGCCCCAGCGCGAGGCCGGCGACGGTGGCCACCTTGCCCATGCGCAGGCGGTCGGCGAGGGCGCTCTCCAGGTAGCGCACCTCGGCTTCGCATCGCGGACAGGTGCCTCGGCACTCGCCCTTGTAGGTGCACTCCTCAATCTTCATCGGTAT
>JAFZKV010000146.1 GCA_017551765.1 Bacteroidales bacterium | reverse complement strand
CGCAACACCGTGCGGCAGTGGCTGGTGCTGCTGATGCGCATCCTGGCGGTGGTGTTCCTGGTGCTGGCCTTTGCCCAGCCGGTGCTGCCCTCGTCCGGACACAAGACGGTGGCCGGCAGCACGGTGGTGAGCATCTATATCGACAACTCGTTCAGCATGGAAAGCGCCTCCGCCGACGGCAGCCAGATCGACGCCGCACGGCAGAAAGCCCGCGAGGTGGCCGCCGCCTACGGCGTCGGCGACCGCTTCCAACTGTTGACCAACGATATGGTGGGCGCTCAGATGCGCTGGCTCAACCGCGACGAACTGCTGACAGCTGTCGACGAGGTGGCGCTGTCGCCTGCCTCACCGCTGCTCAGCGAGGTGGCCGCACGCCAAAGTGCCTTCATGCGCCAGAGCGGTGCCCCCAACCGCCACGCCTACCTTATCAGCGACTTCCAGCGCTCTACCGCCGACCTCGACGCATTGCCGTCCGACAGCAACGCACTTTTTACCTTGGTGCCGCTCACCGCTATGGAGGCCGACAACGTCTATATCGACACCGTCTCGCTCGACGCTCCCGCCTATTTCGCCGGCGGCAGCGTGAATGTGGAGGTGACGCTGCGCAACGGCGGCAGCCGCGCGGTGGAAAAGGTGCCGGTGAAACTGTATATTGACGACAAGGAACGAGCGCTCGCCACCCTCGACCTGGCTTCCGGTGCCTCGGGCACCGCTACGCTTCGCTTCAGCCTCGACCACGCCGGATGGGTGGAAGGTAGGGTGCAAATCGACGACTATCCCGTCACTTTCGACGACCAATATTATTTCGCGCTCCATGTGGGCGAGCGCATACGCATGGTGGAGGTCGACGGCAAGGCCGCCAACGAGAGCCTCAAGAGGCTGTTTGAGGCCGATTCTGCCGTTGTTTACCGCACCGAGCGCCACCTGCCGCCTACGCTGGACGACTACAGCCTTGTGGTCCTCAACGAGGTGGAGCGCCTGACCTCGGGCGAGGAACGGCAGCTGGCCGAGTGGGTCGCCGAAGGCGGCAGCCTGCTGCTGGTGCCGCCAACCGACAACGGCAAAGGCTTGAACACCTTGCTGGCTGCGCTTCAGGCTCCGCAACTTGACCGTTGGGTGAAGCGCGAGGTACGCGCCTCCGCAGTGGATTACAACAGCAGCCTCTACCGTGGCGTCTTCAGCGGCCGCAACGACGAGATGGAGATGCCCACCGTGCACGGCCATTACACTCACTCCGGCGCACAAGCCGTCAAGCAGTCGGTCATCGCCCTGGCCGACGGCGGCGAACTGCTGACGCTCACCCCCTCAGGCAGCGGCAAGGTCTATCTCTTCACCGCGCCGCTCACCGCCGAATGGACCGACCTGGTGCAGCAGGCACTCTTCGTGCCCACACTCTACAATATGGCCCTCTACAGCCGCCCGTTGCCTCCGGCGAGCTACACCCTCGGCAGCGACGAGCCCATCGTGCTGCAGGGCACCTATGACCTCCCCGAGCTGACCGACGGGCAGTCGCTCCGCTTCATCCCTGACCTGCGCAGGGTAGGCAACCGCCAGCAACTGCTGCTGCATGGCGAACTGACCGCCGCCGGCATCTACCGCATCGACGACGAGCGGCTGGCCTTCAACTACCCGCGCCGCGAGTCGGACCTCACCTTCCTCTCGCGCGACGAGGTGGCACGCGGCATCTCCGGCCGCGAGGAATACACCACTGTGCGCAACAGCGACAAGCCCCTCGGCGACGAGTTGCGCGCCCGCGACGGAGGCCACCGCCTGTGGCGCCTCTGCGTGCTGCTGGCGCTGCTGGCGTTGGCAGGCGAGGTGGCATTGCTGAAAGTGAAAACAAGAAAATGACGATATGAAACTACAGGTGGACCATATCAGCAAAGCGTTCGGCGCACACCGTGTGCTCGACGGCGTCACCTTCTCGGTCGACAGCGGCCAGATGGTGGGCTTGCTGGGTGCCAACGGCGCCGGCAAGACCACGCTGATGCGCATCATCACACGTCTGCTGGAGCCCGACAGCGGCCAGGTGCTCTTCGACGGGCACCCCATGACGCAGAACGACCTGAGCCAGGTAGGCTACCTGCCCGAGGAACGCGGCCTCTACCGCCGCATGAGGGTGGGGGAGCAGGCCCTCTATTTCGCCCAGATGAAAGGCATGGAACGCCGCCAGGCCGAGCAGGAACTGCGGCAGTGGTTCGACCGCCTGGGTATGACCGCCTGGTGGGACAAGCCCGCCGGCCGCCTCAGCAAGGGCATGCAGCAGCGGCTGCAGCTGGTCGTCACTGTGGTACATAAGCCCTCGCTGCTTATCCTCGACGAACCTTTCTCGGGCTTCGACATCGACAACAGCGCCATGCTCGTCCGTGAGCTGACCGCGTTGCGGCAGGCTGGCACCGCCATCCTTCTGTCTACCCACAACCTGCAGGCCGCCACCGAGTTGTGCGATAAAACCATACAGCTATGAAGAAACTCCTGCTCATCCTCTGTCGCGAATATCGTATGCGGCTGCGTCGCCCCTCCTTCTGGGTGCTGACGTTGCTGGTGCCTGTGGTGCTGGCCTTCCTCTACGCCTTGCCTGTGTTGGCGGCGCAGAAGAGCGCGCGCCAGGCCACCGTGCTGGTGGTCGACCAGACGGGCCTCTTCGAGGGCTCACTCATCTCCTCCGACGAGGTGCATTTCCACGCTATGCCCTCGCTTGAATACGCGCGCCGCGAGGCCGGCAAAAACGACCTCATCCTTTTCATCCCCATGCGCGAGACCACCATCCCGCGCGACGCCTTCCTCTACTACCGCGGCGGCCTTCCCTCGCCGGCCCTCCAAAACCAGGTGGACAATCAGCTGCAGGTGCTTCTGCGCAACGCCATCCTCGAAGATGTCTACCAACTCGAGCCTTCCGTCTACCACTCGGTCGAAAGCACCCGCATCAAGCTCCACACACAAGATGCCGCCAGCGGCAAGGAGAGCTTTTCTGGCGTTAAGACGGTGGTAGCCATCGTGTTGGCCGTACTGATGGTGTTGGCGCTGGTACTCTTCGGTGTACAGGTGATGCGTAGCGTGCAGGAAGAGAAACAAAACCGTGTGGCCGAAGTGCTTGCCTCCTCGGTGCGACCGCTGCAATTACTGGTGGGCAAAGTGACGGGTGTGGCGTTGGTGGCGGTCACACAGCTGGTACTGTGGATTGCCCTCACGGCGCTGGCCATCAATGGTGTGCAGGCTTCCGCGCCCGACCTCTTTCAACAGGCACGCCAGCAACAGGAACACCACGCCCTCGCCACCAAAGGCGCTGAAGCAACGGTGCAATACGACACCACCGTGCAGTTGGTCGACGAAACCGTGCAAGGCCTCACGGCCATTCAGCTGCCGCTGGTAGCCGCCATGTTCTTGCTCTTCTTCTTGTTGGGTTATCTGCTCTACGGTGCCCTGCTGGCTGCGCTGGCCGCACGGCTCGACAGCGACGCCGATGCGTTGCAATGGGTATTGCTGCTGGCGTTACCGTTGTTTGCGGTGCTGATACTCACGCCGTTGCTCCTGAACAACCCTTCGGGAGCCCTTGGCATCGGCTTCACTTTCGTGCCCTTCACGGCACCCGCGGCCGTCATGCTGCGCCTGCCCTTCGGTCTCCCCGCCTGGCAGGTGGGTCTCTCGGCACTCCTGCTGCTCCTCCTCTTCGCCGCCGCCGCCCTCCAGGCCGCCCGCACCTACCGTCGCCACCTCGTGCGCTGATTCCAATCATCCATTTAGGTCGTGCACGACCTAATTACACCATCCCCGTTTCGGCACCGTCTCACCACCGTACCAACACCGTGTTTTGTCCGACCGAAGTCGGACAAAACACGGACTTCACTCGGACTTGAGTCGGACCACAGTCGGAGATGGTGTATTTTTGGTACTGAAAATCAATAGTTTAGTATTTGTTTTATCCTATATTGTTGATTTATAACCAAATAAGCAGAAACCCCACCAACCGCCTCCTGTCACCCTCCAGCCCCCTAAAACCACCCACCGACGACCGGCGACCGACTACCGGCCACCCATTTATATCGTGCACGATATATTTTTTTTGAGGTGTTGTTTTCGCTATTTCAAGATATTTTGTATCTTTGCATTTCTATAAAAAGGTGCCATCAGATGGCTGATGGTGTGTAATGGTTTAATATTGAACTGATAACAGAATGAAGGGTAATATAAATACACCTATCCGATACAAATCGTGCAGAAGATTTTGGTCTTTAATGCTATGGGTAATACTGATGGGAACAATGTCTGTCGTAGAGGCGCAAGAAATTAGGATTTCATCGCCCTTTGCAGTGAGCAAAACACGAAATGAGGCGGTTACCCGTCCGCGTGTCGACTTCAATCATGATACCTGCGCGCTGGTAATTGTAAACCTTGATTTTGAAGAGGTTGATTTTGAGGGTGATATTAAGTTGATGCAGTATCGCGATGGGGAGTGGTGGATTTACCTCTCACCAGGAGCTAATTGGCTCACCATCCTCAGCGAGTACCATACTCCCTTGCGGGTGGATTTTGCCCCTGTGCGTCCTGCCACTACCTATACGCTCGGACTGCGGGCAGCGGTCACCATGCAGACCATTGAGGTGGTAGACCCCTGTCAGGCTGACATCACGATGGTGGATGCCCGCCGTTTCAGCCGCATGGATGCTTCGGGCCGCACTTGTGCATTGGTCCGTATCGGTTTTGTGCAGCCGAATGTGGAGTTTAGCGGAGCGGTGGATAAGGAATATCGTCGCGGAGAATGGTGGGTTTGGTTCCCTGTGGATGCAACCACAACAACGATTGATGCTCCT
>JAFZKV010000145.1 GCA_017551765.1 Bacteroidales bacterium | reverse complement strand
GATGATGGAGTAGATAGGCAGGCGGATGTCGCCAATGATGAGGGTGGTCAGCGAGATGAGGCTGTCGACAATGAGCACCAAGGTGCCGAGGCTGATCTTGGTGTACTTGTGGATAATCATGCTGATAATATCCGAGCCGCCGCTGGTGGCACCGGCACGGAAGATGACGCCAATGGCCAGGCCATAGATGAGGCCAGCCACCACGGTGTTGAGGAACATATCGGGCAGGAACCAGCGCTCCACGTCGCCATCCATATACGAGAGGGCCGTGTGGGCGGGAGCGTCCATGAAGGCGCCGTCATGGATAAGGGGTGCATAGCCCCAGGTGGTCTCCATGATGAAGGTAAAGACAGGAATCAGGATGACCGAGACAATGGTCTTGATGCCGAACTTGGGGCCCAGGATGATGGTGCCTATTATCAGCAGCGGGATGTCCATACAGACACCTGCCAGCGAAATCTTCCACCCCCACAGGGCGTTGAAGACGTTAGCCAAACCATAGACGCCGCCAGGGGCCAGGTGGTAGGGGTTGACAAACATCACGTCGCCCACGGCGAACAGGGCGCTGCCCAATATGAGCAGCAAGTAGGAGACAATCTCTTTCTTCCAATCTTTTGCAGTCTTTGTCTGAGTCATAATATATTAATATTTAGTCAATAACAAACCTCTCCCCATAGGGGATGGAACTGCAAAGATACATAAATTTTTTGATTTGAGCGACAAACGGGGCTCGAACCCGCGACCTGCGGCTTGGGAAGCCGCCGCTCTACCAACTGAGCTATTGTCGCTTAGTGTGCGACCTACGTGGAGCAAACTATCCACACAATCGCAATGATGTTCCCTAAAACGGCACTTTGTTTTATTTATTGCATCCGACAATTATTTTTTTGAGAGGATGCTGAGCAGGCGGAGGAAGAGGTTAATGACGTCGAGGTAGATGTCGAGGGCACAATCAATGGCGTTGTCGAGCGTCTTGGGGTAGGCCTGCGACTTGGCCACATCGTAGCCGATATAGCCCGAGAAGAGCAGCACAAAGAGCCAGTCGAACAGCATGCCGCGATAGCCGAGCAGGAAGGTGGCCACTATCTCGGCGACAAGACCCACCAGCAGTGCCACCAGGAGTGTGCGGCCCAACCCAAGGAAGAACTCTGGTTTCACTACAGCCACCATCGTCATGGTGAGGGTCACCATAGCGGTGAGGGCCATCGCCTTGACGACAATACCGGCCGGCAAGCCCGGCACTACCAATGCAAGCAGCAGGCCGATAGGCAGCACCACCAGATTGTAGCCAATGAAACTGACCAAAGGATTGGTGGAACCATTCGACAGAAAGATGCCGACGAGGGTGGGCACCGCATAGACGAGCAGCCACCCGAACCAACCCAGACCAGCCGCCAACTGCTGCAACGGCGCATATAGGAAGTAGACCATCACGGCGTTGACTATCAAGCCATAGGCCAGCGCACCGCACAGCACCAGATTGAATGAGCGGACCGACATGCGGTCCGCAAGGCCCGACTCAAGACGTAATTGCTTGCGGTTGCTAAAGGTTTCTACCAATGATGTTTCAGCCATAATACTCGTATTTCCCGTTTTCACTGATGACGGTCACCTGTGCCTTGTCGGCAGCCTCCACACGACCTATAATCTGTGCCTCTACATTGAAGGAGCGACTAATGTCGATGATGCCGCGAGCCGTCGCCTCGTCGGTGTAGAGTTCCATGCGGTGGCCCATGTTGAAGACCTTGTACATCTCCTGCCAATCGGTGTGGCTCTCCTCATGAATCATCTTGAAGAGCGGCGGCACGGGGAAGAGGTTGTCTTTCACCACATGCAGATTATCGATGAAATGCAGCACTTTGGTCTGGGCACCACCGGAGCAGTGTATCATGCCATCAATCTTGGGGCGGTACTCATCCAGCACCTTGCGGATGATGGGGGCATAGGTACGTGTGGGCGACAGCACCATGTGGCCGGCATCCACCCCCGGCACCTCGGTGGGGTCGGTGAGCAGTTTCGAGCCACAGAAGACCACCTCGTCGGGCAGGTTCTTGTCGAAGCACATGGGGTACTTCTCAGCATAGACGTGCGAGAAGACATCGTGGCGGGCCGAGGTGAGGCCGTTGCTGCCCATGCCGCCGTTGTAGGCCGTCTCGTAGGTGGCCTGACCATAGGAGGCGAGGGCCACGATAACGTTGCCGGCCTTGATGTTGGCGTTGTCGATGACGTCGGCGCGACGCATACGGGCCGTGACAGTGCTGTCCACAATGATGGTGCGCACCAGATCGCCCACGTCGGCTGTCTCGCCACCGGTCAGCACAATGTCGATGCCCATGTCGCGCATGGTCTGGCAGAACTCCTCGGTGCCGTTGATGACGGCCGAAATGACCTCGCCGGGCACCAGTTGCTTGTTGCGGCCGATGGTGGAGGAAAGGAGGATGTGGTCAAGGGCTCCCACGCACAACAGGTCGTCGGTGTTCATCACGATGGCGTCCACGGCGATGCCTTTCCACACACTGAGGTCGCCCGTCTCGCGCCAATACATGTAGGCCAGGCTACTCTTGGTGCCGGCGCCATCGGCATGCATGATGTTGCAATACTGCGGGTCGCCACCCAGCAGGTCGGGGATAATCTTGCAGAAAGCCTTGGGATAAAGGCCTTTGTCTATATTCTTGATGGCGTTGTGAACGTCCTCTTTCGATGCGGAGACTCCGCGCTGATTGTACTTGTCCATCGTCAATAATTTGACTGCAAAGATACAAACAATTTACAGACTGACCAAATAAAACTTCCTGCTATCTCACAATCAGTTTCTTCACCACAACGCAACCCTCCAGGCGGATGAAGTAGACTCCCTGCATCAGACGGCT
>JAFZKV010000144.1 GCA_017551765.1 Bacteroidales bacterium | reverse complement strand
GCTGGTCATCTGGCGCCCGTCGAAGATGAACAAGGAGGCGGCCAACGAGTTGCTGAAGACGCTGGAGGAGCCTCTGCCCCAGACGCTTATCCTGCTGGTGGACGACAGTACGGAGGAGTTGCTGCCCACGATTGTGAGCCGTGTGCAGTTTGTTAAACTGAAAGCGGAAAGTGGAAAGTGCAAAGCGGAGGACAACGAGGAGTTTGGGCCGCTGCTGGTGGATTGGCTGCGCATGCTGTTCAAGCTGAAGATGAAGGAGTTGTCGGGCCAGGTGGAGAAGATGGCCGCCCTGGGGCGCGAGGAGCAGAAGCAGTTCCTGCAGTATGCGCTGGGGGTGATGCGCGACTGCTTCCTGAAGTCGGCCGCGGGCCTGCCGTGCAGCCTGGGTTCGGGCGACGCGAAGTTCGATGCCATGTTCCCCAACATGGTCACCGTCAATAATATAGAGTTAATCAACGATGCGCTGAACGACGCGCTGTTTGCCATCGGGCGCAACGCCTACGGCAAGATAGCGTTCATGGAGCTGTCGTTCCGCATCAGCAAAGCACTGAAGAAGAGGTGAAAGTGAAAAATAAAAAGTGAAAAGTGAAAAATGAAAAGTGAAAGTGAAAAGTGAGAGGTGAGACGACAATCAACAATCAACAAGAGAGACAATGGAAGAAAACAAAGATAAGAAAGATAAAGCATTGGAGCAGAAGCCTGTGGCGCCGGTGCCCGACGATGTGGAGGAGGTGGCCAGCAAGGAGGATATCGAGGCCTTCATGCGTGAGCGGCGCAAGGCACGCGAGGAGAAGAAGACGCGCGTGGAGCGCGAGAACCCCGAGGTGGAGGAGTATCACAGCGAGGAGAATTCGCTGGACCCCTACCTGGACCCCGACCCCGAGATACCGTGGGTGAAGTACAACGAGCCTGTCTATCTGAGCCGAGGCTGCAACCACTGTCCGAAGAGTTATGTGCCGGTGAACCGGTGTGAGCGGCAGAGCTGCTCGAAGGTGACCTGCACCAATTGGCTGAGCGGAGTGCGGCAGCCGACGGAGCGTCCGTTCGACTGTGTGGAGGTGCGCTTCAAGAACAACCACAAGGACTTCTACCGCCTGCCCGACGGGCTGGAGGTGACCGAGGGCGACATCGTGGCGGTGGAGGGCCAGCCGGGCCACGATGTGGGCATCGTGTGCCTGACCGGCGAGCTGTGCCGCCTGCAGATGCGCAAGCGCCGCATCAACCCCGAGTCGGAGAACATACGCAAGCTTTTCCGTCGCGCCAAGGACACCGACATCGACCGCTGGGCCCTGTCGCTGCGCGAGGAGCGCAACGCGCTGTTGCGCACGCGCCAGATTGTGGCCGACATGGGGCTCGACATGAAGGTGAACGATGTGGAGATGCAGGGCGACCACTCGAAGGCCATCTTCTACTACACGGCCGACGCGCGGGTGGACTTCCGCGAGCTGATCAAGGTGCTGGCCGAGGAGTTCCACGTGCGCATCGAGATGAAGCAGATCGGTGTGCGCCAGGAGGCCGGCAAGGTGGGCGGCCTGGGCACCTGCGGCCGCGAGCTGTGCTGCTCCACGTGGCTGACGACCTTCAAGAGCGTGACCACCAGCGCCGCCAAGGTGCAGCAGATTATGCCCAACCCGCAGAAGCTGGCCGGTCAGTGCGGCAAGCTGAAGTGCTGTCTCAACTTCGAGTACGAGGTCTATGTCGACGCGCTGAAGAAGTTCCCGCCGGCGGGTCAGGCCATCAGGTTCCAGAAAGGGTTGGCGCTGTACAAGAAGACCGACGTCTTCCGCGGCATCATGTGGTATGCCTACGAGGGCGAGAACGACCTCATAGCGCTGCCGGCCGAGAAGGTGAAAGAGATTATCGAGATGAACCGCCAGCAGCAGTATCCCGAGCGCATGGAGGACTACCAGGTGGAGCTGATGTCCACCTCGGCCTTGGCGCAGGAGAGTACCGACGAGGAGGTGGAGCGCGAGATACGCCGTCTGGCCGAAGGCGGCAACGGCGTGGTCGGCGAAGAGAGCGGAGAGCGGAAACCGGAGAACGGAAAACGGGGAACGGAAACCGGAGAGCGGAGAGCCGGGAACGGAGAGCGGAGGGGCGAGCGCCGAGGCGACCGGCCCCAGCGCAACGACCGGCCGCAGAAACCGCGACGCGACAACAACAACGGTGGCGGCAACAACAATGGCAACAACAACCGTCAGCAGAACAAACCCCGCCGCGAGGGCAACGAGGGTGGCAACAACCCCCGCCGCAGCGGTGGACGTGAACGGAGGAGTTGAGAAATGAAAAGTGAAAAGTGAAAAATGAAAAGTGAAAAAAGTGAAAAGTGAAAAAGGAAAAATGAAAAGTGAGAAAAGAGAAATGAAAAAGGAAAGAGGCTTGCGCTTCGTCGGCCTGTTTTCCATTTTTTGTCTTTCATTTTTCATCTTCGTTGCTTGCGACGGCAGCGTCTTCTACGACGAGAGCCGCCGTGTGGACGAGCGGGGCTGGCTGCCCGAGGAGAGCGTCGACTTCGACGTGACGGTGAGCGACACCAACCGTGTGTTCAACTTCCTGGTGGAGGTGCGCAACAGCGTCAGCTATCCCTACAGCAACACCTTCCTCTTTATCCGCACCACCTTCCCCGACGGCAGCATGGCGCAGGACACGCTGGAGTATCCGCTGGCCGACCCGTCGGGCCGCTGGTACGGCAAGCGCACGGGCCGCTATGTGGACACGCGCTACTACTTCCGCCGCAACGCCCGTTTCCCGATGGAGGGCACCTACCGCTTCTCGCTCAGCAACGGCATGCGCGACAGCGCCATCACGGGGCTGCGCGACATCGGTTTACGCATTGAATACAGCAATATGAAATAATCATTATGGCTAAGAAAAACAACGGCAGACCCAAGTATATCAAGACCATGTGGCTCGTCTTCGGCGGGCTGTGGGTCTTCATCTTCCTGTTCTTCACCCTCCTGTCGCTGGGGTGGCTGGGGTTCATGCCCTCGTTCGAGGAGCTGGAGAACCCGCGCAGCCTGCAGGCCTCCGAAGTGCTGAGCGCCGACGGCGAGGTGCTGGGCTTCATAGGCTTGGAGAACCGGAGCAACGTCACCTACGACCAGATTTCGCCCAACCTCATCAACGCCCTGGTGGCCACCGAGGATGTGCGCTTCTACAAGCACTCGGGCATCGACTCGCGCAGCCTCTTCCGCGTGCTTTTCAAGACCGTCATCGGGCGCCACGGCTCGTCGGGTGGCGGCAGCACCATCACGCAGCAGCTGGCCAAGAACCTCTTCCCGCGCGGTCACAAGAGCAAGATTGGCGTGGTGTTTGTCAAGTTCAAGGAGTGGGTGGTGGCCGTGAAGCTGGAGCACAACTACTCCAAGCAGGAGATATTGGCCATGTACTTCAACACGGTGGACTTCGGCAGCAATGCCTACGGCATCAAGACCGCCAGCAAGACCTTCTTCGACAAGACGCCCTCGGAGCTTGACGTGGACGAGGCCGCCCTGCTGGTGGGCCTGCTCAAGGCTCCCACCACCTACAGCCCCATCCTGCACCCCGACCGCACGCTGGAGCGCCGCAACACGGTGCTGCACCAGATGCACAAATACAACTACCTCAGCGATGAGGACTATGCCGCCTACAAGGAGAAGCCCATCGACATGAGCAACTACTCGCCCCAGAGCCACAACGACGGCCTGGCCACCTACCTGCGCGAGTACCTGCGCACCTACATGAAGGACTGGTGCAAACACCACCGCAAGAAGAACGGCGAGTACTACGACGTGCACAAGGACGGCCTGAAGATATACACCACCATCGACAGCCGCATGCAGCGCTATGCCGAGCAGGCCGTGCGCAAGCATTTCAGCGAGGAGATACAGCCCGCCTTCGACCGCGAGCTGAAGAACCGCAAGGGCAACCCCTTCTGCGACATCACCAAGGAGCAGCAGGAGAAATTCCTCACGCAGGCCATGAAGAACAGCGACCGCTACCGTGCGCTGAAGGCCGAGGGGTTGAGCCAGAAGGAGATAAGGACCAAGTTCGACGAGAAGGTGAAGATGCGTGTCTTCAGTTGGAAGGGCAACAAGGACACCGTTATGTCGCCTTGGGACTCGCTGATCTACTGCAAGAAGTTCCTCAACGCGGGCCTAATGAGCGTCGAGCCCGGCACAGGCTATGTGAAGGCCTATGTGGGCGGCATCAACTACCGCTACTTCAAGTATGACAATGTGCAGAGCCACCGCCAGGTGGGTTCCACCTTCAAGCCCTTTGTCTACACGATGGCCCTGCAGGACCTGGGCATGTATCCCTGCACCGAGGTGCCCAACTCGCAGGTGTGCTTCGAGGTGTGGAACGCTCCCGATTGGTGCCCGAAGAACAGCACGCATGAGCGCGAGGACGAGATGGTGACGCTGAAGTGGGCGTTGGCGCACTCGGTGAACTGGGTGTCGGCTTACCTGATGAAGCAAGGGTCGCCCGACCAGGTGATCAACATTGCCCGCAAGATGGGGGTGCGCAGTCCGATTGACGCGGTGCCCGCCATCGCTGTGGGTACGCCCGAGATTACGGTCTATGAGATGGCCGGCGCTATGGCCACCTTCGCCAACAAAGGCGAGTATGTGGAGCCTATCTTCGTGACCCGCATCGAGGACAACAAGGGCATGGTGCTCGAGCGCTTCACGCCTCAGCGCAGCGAAGCCCTCGACGAGCAGACGGCCTACATGATGATTGAGTTGATGAAGGGTGTGGTGCAGAGCGGTACCGGTGTGCGGCTCAACTACAAGTACCACCTCAACAACTACTCTACCGCCATTGCCGGCAAGACGGGCACCACGCAGAACAACTCGGACTGCTGGTTTGTGGGCATCACGCCCAAGCTGGCCACGGCTGTGTGGACCGGCGGCGAGTTGCGCAGCATCCATTTCCGCAACATGACCTACGGCCAGGGTGCCGCTATGGCCCTGCCCATCTTCGGCTACTACATGCAGAAGATTTATCAGGACACCAAGCTCAACTTCTACCGTGGCGACTTCGAGCGGCCTGCCGTGCCCATCGAGATGGACTGCTCCAACTTCCAGCAGGAGATTGAAAACGAAGGCTTCGATTGGGACTTCTAAAAAGTGATGAGTGATGAGTGATGAGTTGAGAGTTAATCTTTTAGGTCTTACTCTGTCGCAGTTGCAGGAGCTCTGCGCCCAAGAGGGCTTCCCGCGCTTCACGGCCAAGCAGTTGTGCGATTGGCTGTACCGCAAGCGTGTGGACAGCATAGACGCCATGACCAACCTCTCGCTGGCCCAACGGGCGCGATTGAACGAGGTGGCCTATATCGGCCGCGAGATGCCGGTGCGTTGCCAGGTGTCGAAGGACGGCACCAAGAAGTATCTTTTTGAGGTTGGAGACCGAGCTTTTGTCGAGGCAGTCTATATCCCCGAGGTGGAGCGTGCCACGTTGTGTGTCAGCTGCCAGGTGGGCTGCAAGATGGGCTGTCGCTTCTGTGTCACCGGTCAGCAGGGTTTCCACGGCAACCTCAGCGCCGGCGACATCCTCAACCAGCTTTTCTCTATTCCCGAGTGTGAGCAACTGACCAATGTGGTTTTTATGGGCATGGGCGAGCCGATGGACAACCTCGACGCCGTGCTGGCCGCCACCGAGGTGCTCACCGCCCCGTGGGGTCTCGGCTGGAGCCCCAAGCGCATCACCGTCAGCACGGTGGGTATCCTTCCAGGCCTCAGGCGCTTCCTTGACGAGAGCCAATGCCACTTGGCCGTCAGCCTGCACAACCCCGTCGCTCAGGAGCGCCAGCAGATGATGCCTGTGCAGAAGGCCTATCCGCTGAACGAGGTGCTGGCGTTGTTGCGGCAGTATAATTGGAGTGGCCAGCGGCGCCTGTCGTTTGAATACACCATGTTTCGCGGTCTGAACGACGACCAGGCACATGCCGCCAGGCTGGTGGAGGCCCTGAAAGGTTTGGATTGCCGCGTCAATCTGATACGCTTTCATGAGTCGCCGGAGGCACCCTACAAGACCTCCATGCCGTCGACCATCGCGGCCTTCCAGAACTATCTGAACAGGAACGGTATCATCTGCACCCTGCGCGCTTCGCGCGGGCAGGACATCGACGCCGCCTGTGGCCTGCTGGCAGGCAAAGAATAATTATAATTTGCGGGCACCGTCGCCAATGGTGACGGGAATGGGCTGGCAGTCGACGCCGAAGCGGCTGCGGTAGGTCTGTTGTAACTCGGTGAGGAAACTGTCGTAGAGCTCATTGCGCACCAGGTTGATGGTGCAGCCGCCGAAGCCGCCACCCATCAGACGGGCACCGCTGACGCCGAGGCGCCGTGCTTCGTCGACGAGGAAATCCAGTTCGGGGCAGCTCACCTCGTAGTCGCGGCTGAGGCCCTCGTGGGTGAGGTACATCTGGCGGCCCACCTCCTCGTAGTCGTCGCGTTGCAGGGTGTCGCTGACGGCCAGCACGCGGTCCACCTCGCCCAGCACATAACGGGCACGGCGGTAGTCGGTCTCCGCAAGCTGCGGCTTCAGTGTTTCGAGCATGTCCCATGTGCAGTCGCGCAGTGTCTCCACGCCGGCCAGCGCTGCCACTCGCTCGCACGAGGCGCGCCGCTCGTTGTAGGGCGACCCCACCAACTCGTGCTTCACGCAACTGTTGATGAGCAGCAGCCGGTAGCCGTGGGGGTGCCATGGGAAGTATTGGTACTCGCCGCTGCGGCAGTCGAGGCGCATCAGGAGCCCCGCGCGGCCGTGCATGGAGGCGAATTGGTCCATGATGCCGCACTTTACGCCCACATATTTGTGCTCGGTGGCCTGTCCGATGCGGGCCAGCGTCATGCGGTCGAGGCTGCCGCCGAAGAGGTCGCAGAGGGCGAAGTCGAAGCAACTCTCCAGGGCTGCCGACGAACTCATGCCGACCCCCAGGGGCACGTCGCCGCCATAGACGGCATCGAAGCCCTGCACCTTGACGCCGGCGGCCAGCAGTTCGCGTACCACACCGTAGACGTAGCGGAAGTGGGTTGCCGCAGGTCCTTCCTCGTCCATGATATTGAAGGAGCAGTCCTGTTTCAGGTCTATGGCGTGGAGGTTGACGGTGTCTGTGCCGTTGGGGTTGATCACGGCGCTGATGCCCTGCGTGACGGCTCCGGGGAAGACAAAGCCGCCGTTGTAGTCGGTGTGCTCGCCGATGAGGTTGATGCGCCCGGGGGCGAAATAAGGAGTGCCCTCGCCGCCGAAATGGATGGCAAAGAATTGCTGTAGGATAGAGATGTCTATCATGGTCTTACATGTCCATTGGGGTCAACGACAATTAAGCGGTTCATTTGAAACGGAATAGGGTGGTGCTGTGGAAGGGATGGCCGGGGACCAGGTAGCCTGTGCTCTCGGGCCAGCGGTGGTTGGGCGAGTCGGGGTACTGCTGTGTTTCAAGGCACACGGCACTGCGCATGGGATAGCTGACGCCGTCCTTGCCCAGTATGCCGTCAAGGAAATTGCCGGTATAGAGTTGCAGGCCCGGTGCGTCGGTGAATATCTCAAGGCTGATACCTGTCACGGGGCTGCTGAGCTTTGCGCTGGGGTGGTCGAGGGTGGGCTGCCGCAGCACATAGTTGTGGTCATAGCCGCGGCCGATGCACAACTGCGGATCCTCGGCGTGGATGTCCTGTCCGATGGGCTTGGCGGTGCGGAAATCGAAGGGGGTGCCCTCAACGGGTTGGTGGTTTCTCAGTGGGATAGAGACCTTGTCAACGGGAGTATACCGCTCGGCGTCAATCTGCAACAGGTGATTG
>JAFZKV010000143.1 GCA_017551765.1 Bacteroidales bacterium | reverse complement strand
CCGCGCAGCTCACGGCCCAGGAAGGTGCCGCGGCCCTTGCCGTCGCGTATCACGCCGTCCATGGTGGTGACGCCGCGCAGCAGGTCGAGCATCATGCCCACGGCCAGCTCACTGACGGCGGTGGTGCTGTAGCCTGCGGCGTTCTGCACGGCGATGCCATGCTCCTTGCAGTAGGCCAGGTCGATATGGTCGAGGCCGGTGAAGGCCACGCTGAGGTAGCGTAGCCGCGGGCACTGTGAGAGCACGGCGGCGGGCAGCTTGATATTGCTGATGACGGCAATGTCGGCCTCGTGCATGCGCTCCACGAGCAAGGTCTCGTCCTCGCGGCGGTCCATATAGTAGACAAAATCATGCCCCATCGAGGCGTAATGTTTCTTCAACTCCTTGAAGCGACTCTCGCTGATACCGAGAGACTCGACGCATACAATATTCATCTTTATTCTTGTTTTCTGTCACCCCTTCGGGGTTACTTTCTCTTCTTGACGGAAAAGCCGAAGCCGCCGAGTTTCTCGCCGAGGGCGTAGTATTTGCCGTGAGAGTAGGCGAGGGGGCCGGCATGGTTGAGCTGGAACTGGCCGGTGGTCTTGTCGATGAGGCTCTCTTCGGCGTCGATGGCCACAACGTCGGCCATGAACATGTCGTGGCTGCCTAGGCGGCGCACCTCGGTGACGCGGCACTCGATGTTCAGCGGGCTCTCCTTGATGAGCGGCGCCTTGACGAGCTGGGCGGGTTCGGGGGTGAGGTGCATCTCACGGAACTTGTTGTAGTCCCTGCCGCTGCGCACACCGCACCAGTCGGTCTTGCCGGCCAGTGCGGTGGTGGTAAGGTTGATGACGAATTCGCCTGTGCGCTCGATGAGCGCGTGGCTGTGGCGCTCGGGACGCACGCTGATGTAGCACATCGGCGGGTCGGAGCAGAGGGTGCCCGTCCATGCCACGGTGATGATGTTCCAGTTCTCCGGGGCGTCGCCGCATGTCACCATCACCGCCGGCAGCGGATAGATCATCGTGCCGGGCTTGAAGGCGGTTTTCATTCGCTGAGCTTCTTGGTCAGATCCTCGACCATGGTGCGCATGTAGCGGTCGGTCTGGCGCAGGTTCTCAATCTGCTTGCAGGCGTGGAGCACGGTGGCGTGGTCCTTGTTGCCGCACTGGGCGCCGATGACGGCCAGCGACGACTTGGTGATTTTCTTGGCGAAGTACATGCTCAGCTGGCGGGCCTGCACAATCTCGCGCTTGCGCGAGGTCTGCTGGATGGCGTCGACGGGCAGCTCCAGGTAGTCGCAGACCACCTTCTGGATGTAGTCGATGGTCACCTCGCGGGCACTGCTCTGCACATACTTGTCAATCATCTGCTTGGTAAGCTCGAGGGTAATCTGCTTGCGGTTGAGTGAGCTCTGGGCAATCAGCGAGATGAGGGCGCCTTCGAGCTCACGCACGTTGGTGTTGATGTTGTAGGCGATGTACTCTATCACCTCGTCGCTCATCTCGATGCCGTCGTTCTGCAGCTTCTGGCGCAGGATGCGCTTGCGGGTTTCCACGTCGGGCGCCTGCAGGTCGGCGTTGAGACCCCACTTGAGGCGCGAGATGAGGCGCGGCTCGAGGCCTTGCAGCTCACCGGGGGCTTTGTCGCTGGTGATGATAATTTGGCAGTTGCGCTGATGCAGGTGGTTGAAGATGTGGAAGAAGGCCTCCTGTGTCCTGGGACCCTTGTTTGACCAGAACTGGATGTCGTCGACGATGAGCACGTCAATCATCTCATAGAAGTGGATGAAGTCGTTGGTGCGACCGTCGCGGCCGGCTTCGGCATACTGGGCCATGAACTGCTCACTGGTGACATAGAGCACGGTCTTATCGGGGTGCAGCTCTTTGGTCTTGAGGCCAATGGCGTTGGCCAGGTGCGTTTTGCCGAGGCCCACGCCGCTGTGCAGCAGCAGGGGGTTGAAGGAGGTCTGCCCGGGTTTCTCGGCCACGGCGTAGCCCGCCGAGCGTGCCAGACGGTTGCAGTCGCCCTCGACGAAGTTCTCCAGCGTGTAGTTGGGGTTGAGCTGTGAGGGGATGCGTGTCTTCTGTATGCCGGGGATGACAAAGGGGTTGGGCAGTTCGCGCGCGCCATCTTTATTAAGATTAACGGGCAGGTCGGACATTGGGTTGCGTGTGGCGCGACGCGGCTGCGAGGGCAGCTGTGTCGTCAGCGGCTCGGTGGGGATGGTCTGGTCCATCACGATGCTGTATTTCAGCATTGCCCCGGGGCCCAGGTGCATACGTATCACGCGGCGCAGCAGGTCGATGTAGTGCTCCTCGATCCACTCGTAGAAGAACTGGCTGGGCACTTGCACCAGCAGTGTTGAACCCTCCAGCTTCAGCGGCACGATAGGCGTGAACCACGTCTCGTAGGCCTGCCGGTTCTCCGGGCCCAATGTATCTTTAATCACCTCCAGGCAGTCCGCCCATACTCTTTTGTAATCTTCCTCGATCATTTTTCTTTGCATTCTTTTTTCGGTCACTTTTTCTCCATTGACAAGGGTTGGCAACATCTTAATTCTCAATTTCCAATTTTCAAATTTCGGGTCATAGTGCCCCCTCGTTCACCTTGCAAATATCACTCCATTTTTGTGCACAGAAAGTGAAAAAAAAATTTGTTGCTTTTTGGAAAATTATGTAAAGAATTCGCGCCGTCGGCACTGGCCCAAAATGTACCTTTTTTGTAAAACACTTGTTTTCAAAAAACAATTAGATTTTTTAACATTTTGGCCCCCCTCATAATATACGACTTTTTTTTCGTTCTTAAAAAAAAATTGAACTCCAAAAGCCTATTTTACTCCCTAGGGGTTGATAAAACGGCAGTGAGTTGAGGATTAGGTTATTGTTGTGTGATAACTTTTACAATTACTTGATTGGTAAATGGTTGGAGCAAATATTTGATAATCAAAACGCCTTTTTCGAGAGGGTCTTTCTAACTCATTGATGTTGTGTCGGCTTGTCGAGTTATGCACCCAACTCGGTTAAAAATTATTTTTCCAGAGGGCAAATTTTATTTTTGAAAAAATCGAAGTACAGGGGTGGTTGGCATGGGCTAAAATCGGTTGTGCACGGATGTCGATAAAAATATTTGCATGATTGGAATTATTTATGTATCTTTGCATTTTATAATAAAACAATAAATTATAAGCAACATACTGATTATGAAATACAACTTGATTGTCATCGGCAGCGGCCCCGGAGGCTATGTGGCTGCTGTCAAAGGAGCCCAGCTGGGCTTGAAGACTGCCGTGGTGGAGCGCGAAAACCTCGGCGGCATCTGCCTCAACTGGGGCTGCATCCCCACCAAGGCGCTGATGAAGAGCGCCCAGGCTTACAACTATGCCAAGCATGCCGCCGCCTACGGCGTGAAGGTGGAGGGCGTGGAGGCCGACCTCAACGCCATGGTCGACCGTAGCCGCGGTGTGGCGTCGACGATGAACAAGGGGGTCGAGTTCCTGCTGAAGAAGAACGGCGTGGATGTCATCATGGGCACCGCCAAGGTGAAGCCCAACCATATTGTCGACGTGGACGGCACCGAATACGAGGCCGACCACATCATTATCGCCACGGGTGCCCGCTCGAAGGTGATGCCCGCCATGCCGCAGGACGGCGTGCACATCATCGGCTATCGCGAGGCCATGACGCTGCGTCAGCAACCCCAGCGCATGCTGGTGTGCGGCAGCGGCGCCATAGGCAGCGAGTTCGCCTACTTTTACCAGTCGATAGGCACGCAGGTGACGCTCGTCGAGTTTATGCCGCAGATACTGCCCAACGAGGACGAAGAGACGGCGGCGCAGATGAACCGTTCGTTCCGCAAAATGGGCATGAAGGTGATGCCCAGCTGCTCGGTGGAGAAAGTGGAGGTGGAGGGCGATGTGTGTCACGTCACCGTCAAGGACCTCAAGAAGAACAGCGAGACTGTCGTCGACGTCGATG
>JAFZKV010000142.1 GCA_017551765.1 Bacteroidales bacterium | reverse complement strand
GAGGTAGGTCTTGCCGACGCCGGTGGGACCGAGGAAGAGGAAGCTTCCGATAGGACGATTGGGGTCTTTCAGGCCGGCACGGTTGCGGCGGATGGCTTTGGCTATTTTGGCGATGGCCTCGTCTTGACCTACCACGCTGCCCCGCAGCTCGTTCTCCATGCTCAGCAGGCGGCCCTGCTCGTTCTCGGCGATGCGCTCCACCGGCACGCCGGTCATCATGGCCACCACGGCCGCCACATCCTGTTCGCGCACCTGCACGCGGCGGTCGCGCTCGTCGGTCTCCCACTTGCGCTTCATGTCGGCCAACTTGGCCTCCAGGTCGCGACCCTGGTCGCGCAACTCGGCGGCCTCGCTGTAGCGCTTGGTGGCCAACACCTCCTTCTTCTGTGCCTCCACTTTGGCCAATTCGGCCTCCAGGGTGACGATTTCCTCGGGCACCTGCATCTTCTCGATGTGCACGCGTGCGCCGGCCTCGTCCATGGCGTCAATGGCCTTGTCGGGCTGCAGGCGGTCGCTGACATAGCGCTCCGTGAGGTCTACGCAGGCATGCAGGGCCTCGTCGCTGAATTGCACCAGGTGGTGCTCTTCATACTTGTCTTTGATGTTGTTCAGTATCTCCAGCGTCTCCTCGGGCGTGGCGGGCTCGATGAGCACTTTCTGGAAACGGCGCGAGAGGGCGGTGTCCTTCTCGATGTATTGACGGTACTCGTCAAGGGTGGTGGTTCCGATGCATTGGATGGTGCCACGTGACAGGGCGGGCTTGAACATGTTGCTAGCATCGAGGCTGCCCGCCGCACTGCCGGCACCGACAATGGTGTGTATCTCGTCGATAAATATCAGTATCTCGGGGTTCTGCTCCAACTCGGTGAGGATGGCCTTCATGCGCTCCTCGAACTGACCGCGATACTTGGTGCCTGCCACCAGCAAGGCCAAGTCGAGGCTCAGCAGGCGCTTGCCGTAGAGGGTACGAGGCACGTGTCCCTCGGCGATGCGCAGGGCGAGCCCCTCGGCGATGGCACTCTTGCCCACGCCGCTCTCGCCTATGAGAATGGGGTTGTTCTTCTTGCGGCGGCTGAGGATTTGGGCTATGCGGTCGAGCTCTTTCTGGCGGCCCACAATGGGGTCGAGTTTTCCTTCGGCGGCCAGCTTGGTCAGGTCGCGTCCAAAATTCTCCAGCGCCGGCGTCTTCGACTTGCCCTTTTCTATTTTCGCTTTTCCTTTTTCAGTGCCCAGCACGGGGTCGGCAAAGGGGTCGTCGTTGTCGTCCTCGCTGGTCTGGCTGCTGAAGTCGGGCAGTGCGCCGCTTTCCTCGGCGGCGTTGCCGCGCACCAGGCGCGAGAAGCGCTCATAGTCCACGCCAGCCTTCTGCAGCAGGTTGCTCACCAGGTTGTCGTTCTCCTGCAACATGGCAAGGATTAGGTGTTCGGTGCGTATCTCTTTAGCCTTGACCTTGATGCTCTCCAGATAGCTGAGGCGCAGCACCTTCTCGGTCTGTCGCAGCATGGTGATTTCGCTGTCGGCGCTGTAGCGTATGTCGGCGTGGGCGTTGCTCACCTGCCGCTCGATGCGCTCGCGCAACTCGGCAGTGTCCACGCCGAGGGCTGCCAGCATGTTCAGTCCGCTACATTCGCCCACACGTATCATACCCAGGTAGAGATGCTCCACCCCGATGGCTCCGTTCTTCAAGCGTATGGCTTCCTCCTTGCTGAAGTTCACCGTGTTACGCATGTTTTCGCTCAAGTTTGCTTCCATGTGTAGATGGGATATATTTGAAATGCAAAAGTACTACAAATAAGTATACTGCAACATCCGTGCCAAAGATTATTTTCAACATGGGATTGTGAATTATATACAACGGTATAAAACAGCCTCATGAACCTACCAAGGACTTCCCATCGACTTCCCAAGGACTTCCCATCGACTACCACGGAGGTGGTAGAAAGGTGAATGGAAGGTGAATGTTGAGAGTGATGGAAGATTTTGATAGAACGTCATGGCGCACAGATAGATACGGTGGTGTTAAAAAAAGGTTTAAAAAAGCCTTTGCGGGGTTTGTCCATATCAAAAGTATTTTGTATCTTTGTACTTTACAACGCGAGTGTGCGGTGTAGATAATTTATTAGAATACAATAAAATATAAAGATAACTAATGGCATCTGAAAACGAAAAAATCACTCGTGTCGACATCGAACAGACGATGAAGACGGCCTACATCGACTATGCTATGTCGGTCATCGTGGCGCGAGCGCTGCCCGATGTGCGCGACGGCTTCAAGCCGGTGCACCGCCGCATCCTCTATTCGATGAACGAGAACGGCATCCTTTACAACACTCCCACCAAGAAGAGCGCCCGCATAGTGGGCGATGTGATGGGTAAGTATCACCCCCACGGCGACTCGAGCATCTACGGCGCCCTGGTGCGCTTGGCCCAGGATTGGTCGATGCGCTACACGCTGGTCGACGGGCAGGGTAACTTCGGCTCTATCGACGGCGACTCGCCGGCAGCCATGCGTTACACCGAGGCGCGCCTGAAGCAGATAAGCAACGAGCTGGTGGCCGACATCGACAAAGACACGGTGGACATGGTGCCCACCTATGACAACGAGGGCGAGGAACCCTCGGTGCTGCCCGCCAAGATTCCCAACCTGTTGGTCAACGGCTCCAACGGCATCGCCGTCGGTATGGCTACCAATATGCCCACGCATAACCTGCGCGAGGTGCTGGACGGCTGCATGGCCTACATTGACAACAATGACATCGACGTCGAAGGACTGATGCAGTATGTCAAGGCGCCCGACTTCCCGCTGGGCGGCATCATCTACGGCTACAACGGTGTGCGCGAGGCTTACACTACGGGTCGCGGCAGCATCATCCTGCGCGCCGACACCGCCATTGAGGAGGATGCCAAAGGCCACAACCTGATTGTGGCCACCACCATCCCCTATGGCGTGAACAAGAGCGAGATGATCAAGAAGACCGCCAACCTGGTGAAGGAAGGTAAGATTGAAGGCATCCTCGACATCCGCGACGAGAGCGACAAGGACGGCATCCGTGTGGTCTACGTGCTGCGCAACGACGTGGTGCCCAATGTCATCCTCAACAAGTTGTTCCAATTCACCGAGCTGCAGTCGAGCTTCGCAGTGAACAATATTGCGCTGGTGCACGGCCGTCCGCAACTGCTGAACCTCAAGCAGCTGATACAGTACTTTGTGGAGCACCGCGAGGAGGTGGTGACCCGCCGCACGCGCTTTGAGATGGCCGAGGCCGAGAAGCGGGCCCACATTTTGGCCGGATTGCTGCGCGCCATCGACATCATCGACGAGATAGTAGCCCTCATCCGCGCCAGCAAGACGCCCGACGAGGCTCGCCAAGGCCTGATGGAGCGCTACCAATTCAGCGACCTGCAGGCCCGCGCCATCGTCGACATGCGTCTGGCTCAGCTCACCGGCTTGCAGCACCAGAAGTTGCAGGACGAGTACGATGAGAAAATGCGCTTCATTGAGCGCTGCAAGGAGATACTCGGCGACCACAATGTGCTGATGCAGGTCATCAAGCAGGAACTGCAGGAACTGCGCGAGAAGTATGGCGACGATCGCCGCACGACCATCAAATACGATGCCGCCAACTTCCGCATTGAGGACACCATCCCCGACGAGCAGGTGGTCATCACCATCAGCCACAAGGGTTATATTAAGCGTACCCCCCTCACCGAGTACCGCACGCAGAGCCGTGGCGGCGTGGGAGCCAAGGGCAGTGCCGTGCGCAGCGAAGACTTCGTGGAGCACATCTTTACCTGCACCAACCATAACTACCTGCTCCTCTTCACCGAGAAAGGCCGCTGCTATTGGATGCGTGCCTTCGAGGTGCCCGAGGGCGAGAAGAATACCAAGGGCCGTCCGATACTGAACTGCATCAATATTGAGCCCGACGACAAGGTGAAGGCCTATGTGAATGTGGAGACGTTGAGCGACGCCGAATATGTGGGCAACCACTACATTGTGCTCTGCACTCGCAACGGCATCGTGAAGAAGACCTCGTTGGAGGCCTACTCGCGTCCGCGTACCAACGGTATCATCGCCATTGGCATCCGCGAAGGCGACGAACTGTTGACGGCTTGCCTCACCGATGGCAACAGCTATATGCTGATTGCCTCGAAGAAGGGCAAGGTGATGATATGCCCCGAGCAGGAGTTCCGCGCCATGGGACGCGCTGCCTCGGGCGTGAAAGGCATGGAGCTGGACGGCGAGGAAGACGCAGCCATCGACATGCTCTGCCTGCCCACCGAAGAAGAGAACCTGCTGGTGGTCAGCGAACACGGTTACGGCAAGCGGTCGGCACTGAAGGACTACCGTGCCACTGTGCACCGTGGCGGCAAGGGTGTCAAAGCCATGCAGATTACCGAGAAAACCGGTCCGTTGGTGGCAGTGACCAATGTTACCGACGACCACGACTTGATGATTATCAACCGCAGTGGCATCACCATCCGCATGAAAGTGGCCGACCTGCGTGTGCTGGGACGCGCCACCCAGGGTGTGAAGCTCATCGACCTTCGCGGCAAGGACTACATTGCCTCCATCACCAAGGTGCCCACAGAGGAAGAGGAACCCGAAAACACCAAGGAGGAAACCGCAAATGTGGAAGGCGACAGCAATAATATTGCCGAGACCGATACTAAAGAATAAAAGGAAACAAAAATAGAAACATTTAAATCAACATGGATATGAAAATGAAAAAGATTGTAACGTTGGCTG
>JAFZKV010000141.1 GCA_017551765.1 Bacteroidales bacterium | reverse complement strand
GCTCTGCATCGAAGGCAGCACCCCGCAAGCCGAAGCCGACCTTGAAGCGCTGGCCTCGCTCATCAGCCCCCGCCTCTATCACCTCGACCACGAGCAGCGCCGCCAGGCGCACCTGGCCGCCGTCATGGTGAGCAACTTCGTCAACGCCCTCAACGCCACCGCCCAGCAATACGCACAAGCCCACGGGCTCGACTTCGACATGCTGCGTCCGCTGGCCGAACAGACCCTCCGCAAATGGGACTACGGCAACCTGTGGCTGCAGCAGACAGGCCCCGCCGCACGCCGCGACGAGCACACCCTCAACGCCCAACGCCGCCTGCTGGCCGACCAGCCAGAACTGATGCGGCTCTATGACCAGATGACCGACCTCATCCAGCAGCACACATGACCTTCATCGACACCCACTGTCACCTCTACGACGAGGCCTTCGACGCCGACCGCGAAGCCGCCCTGCAGCGCGCCCTCGACGCTGGTGTCACCACCCTGCTGCTGCCCGACATCGACAGCACCAGCACCCCGCGCCTCGAAGCCCTGCTCAACTCATCATTCATCACTCATCACTCATCATTGACGCTTAGTCCTATGGCGGGCCTCCACCCCACCTCGGTCAAGGAGGACTACGAGGCAGAGCTAAATCTAGTGAAATCTAGATTATATAAAGATTCTAAAACTACTAAATACGTCGCCGTCGGCGAGATAGGCATGGACCTCTATTGGGACCGCACCTTCGAAGCCGAACAGCGCGAAGCGCTTCGCACCCAGATGCTTTGGGCCGAGGAGTTCGACCTGCCCGTCTGCCTGCATATCCGCAAGGCCCACAACGAGGTGTTCGGCCTGCTGCGCGACCTCAACCGGCGCACCTACCGAGGCGTGATGCATTGCTTCGGCGGCAGCGTGCAGGAGGCTCAGCGCGCCGTCGAGATGGGCTTCCACCTTGGCATCGGCGGCGTGGTCACCTTCAAGAACGCTACCCTGGCCGAAGTAGTTAAGGCTGTGCCGCTCAGTAGTTTGCTGCTCGAGACCGACGCCCCCTACCTCAGCCCCGTGCCCCACCGCGGCCAGCGCAACGAGCCCTCCTACATCCCCCTCATTGCGCAGAAGATTGCCGACCTGCGCGGCATCACCCTCGACGAGGTAGCCGCCACCACCACCGCCTCCGCCCGCGAGCTCTTCCGCCTCTGACAATCCAGCCACCGACCACCCATTTATGTCGTGCACGACATATTCGTACCGACACCGTATCAACACCGCCTTTTCTCCGACTGCAGTCGGACATCAGTCGGAGTTGACTCGGACTTGAGTCGGACCACAGTCGGAGGGGATGTGGCGTCAATACAATATCAAAATAGCACATTGTACTATGATACAGTGATTATTAGCACATCATAATCGCGCCATCGCTCGTTTTTATCCGACAAAAGGGCCTTTTAGGGGGCACTCAAGGGCCGAACTGACCACCGTCAACCGGCCACCGACCACCCATTTACATCGTGCACGACCTAATTTTTCTCACATAAATAACTACAAACATCCGCGTTTTTTTATAAATACTTTTTGATAATACATGGTTTTTCGCGTTCCTTCATGTAAAAAAAAAATTTGCCATGTCGAAAAAAGTTCGTATTTTTGCAGTCGAATTTAAAACAACAAAATATGGACTTGAAAGATTATATCTATCAAATTGTATCCCGCTGGGACAAGACTAAAGAGTCGCTTACCACAGAAGAGGCGACTAAGAACGCCCTTATCATGCCTTTCATCATGGCCCTGGGATATGATATCTTCAATCCCAATGAGGTACTGCCAGAAATGACATGCGACATTGGGACGAAGAAAGGGGAGAGAATCGATTATGCCATAATCCAAAACGGTGATCCGGTAATTCTAATAGAGTGCAAGCAGTGGGAACAAAACCTCAATCTGCACGACAACCAGCTTCTTCGATATTTCACTGTCTCTAAAGCAAAGTTTGGTATTTTAACAAACGGCCTTCAATACCGCTTTTACACTGACTTAATCAAGCCCAACATAATGGATGAAAAGCCATTCCTTGAGATTGATTTGCGCAAAATTAAAGACACACAAATTGAAGAACTGAAGAAATTTCACAAATCAAATTTCAACATTGATAACATCCTTTCTTCTGCCTCGGAACTGAAATACATGGGTCAGTTGAAAGAAGTATTTGCCAAAGAGTTCGAGGAACCGACTCCTGAATTGATAAAATATTTTGGCAAACAAGTGTATGACGGCGTTTTCACACCAAAGATTGCAGAACAATTCAACACATTATTCAAACGTGCAATTGCATCATACATTTCTGAACAAGTATCCAATAGATTGAATGCCGCATTAAAACAAAACGATGTGGAATCCGCAGAAACTCAACCTGAAGCAGAAGCAGCCAAGCAGGAGGATAACTGTGACAACGACTCAAGAATAATCACCACACAGGAAGAGATTGATGCTTTCAACATTATTCGAGCTATGTTGAGAAAGGACGTGGCGGTTGAGAAGATAACTATGCGTGACGCTATTTCTTATTGCGCGATATTGTTTGATGACAACAACAGAAAACCTATTTGTCGTTTACACTTTAACAACACAAACAACTTGCGTATTGGCATCCTCAATGAAGATGGAAAAGAAGAACGATTTGCAATATCAAATGTTGATGAGGTTTACAACTATGAAGAGAAATTGAGAGCGATTGTCAAACGATACATTTAAATTAAATAGAAGAGATATGAGAGAAGTAACAATCAACATTCCAAACACCGACTATTCTTTCTTCCAACGAATGGTCCAAGGATTTGGCTGGACATACACAGAACAGGTTAGCACTCCGACGGATTCAAAGAAGGATGTGTTGGCAAGCATCGACCGTGCTTTCGCCGAGTTCCGTCAAATGCAGTTGAATGGTAAAAAAGGCAGGCGTGCGGAGGAACTGATAAATGAGTTGTGAAATCTACACCACATCCGAATTTGAGCGTACTCTTAAAAAATTAAGCAAACGGTATGCCTCAATGAAGGATGACTATATACATTTTCTCACCGAACTGAGAAACAATCCGTTGATGGGCACAGAAATCAAATACGGGTTGAGGAAGGTTCGGATGGCCATTGCATCGAAACAAAAAGGGAAAAGCGGAGGGGCAAGAGTAATAACTCACACTATTATATATAATGCCACCGACGCTGATGTTACTCTCTTGCAGATGTATGATAAATCAGACCGCGAAAACATTACCGACACTGAATTGAAGTCCTTACTGAAGAAGAACGGATTTTGAGTAATATTTTTGCTGCAAGTCGGAAAAAAGTTGTATTTTTGCATTACCCCAATTTATTGTTAGATTGGGGTAATGTTTTTTTAATCAATAGATTGTAATATGAAAAAAGAGATAAAATTCAGCCTGGTGTACCGCGATATGTGGCAGAGCAGCGGTAAGTACCAGCCGCGCGTGGACCAACTGACGCGCATCGCCCCCGTCATCGTCGACATGGGCTGCTTCGACCGCATCGAGACCAACGGCGGCGCCTTCGAGCAGGTGAACCTGATGTACGGCGAGAACCCCAACAAGGCCGTCCGCGCCTGGACCAAGGAGTTCAACAAGGCCGGCATCCAGACCCACATGCTGGAGCGCGCCTTGAACGGCCTGCGCATGTACGGCGTGCCGGCCGACGTGCGCCAGCTGATGTGCAAGGTGAAGAAAGCGCAGGGCGTGGACATCATGCGCTCGTTCTGCGGCCTGAACGACCCGCGCAACCTGGAGCTCAGCGTGAAGTACGCCAAGGAGGCCGGCATGATCAGCCAGGCCGCCCTGAGCATCACCCACTCGCCGGTGCACACGGTGGAGTACTACATGGGCATCGTGGACAAGCTGGTGGAATTCGGCGCCGACGAGATAGCGCTGAAAGACATGGCCGGCGTGGGCCGTCCCGCCACGCTGGGTCGCTTGGTGAAGGAAATCAAGACCAAGTATCCCCACATCATCGTTCAGTATCACGGCCACACGGGCCCCGGCCTGTCGATGGCCAGCACCCTGATGGTGGCCGAAGCCGGAGCCGACGTGATCGACTGCGCTATGGAGCCCCTGTCGTGGGGCATGGTGCACCCCGACGTCATCAGCGTGCAGGCCATGCTGAAGGACGCCGGCTTCCAGGTGAAGGACATCAACATGGACGCCTACATGGAGGCCCGCAAGTTGACGCAGGAGTTCATCGACGACTTCCTGGGCCTGTACATCAACCCCGCCAACCGCATCAGCAGCTCGCTGCTGGTGGGCTGCGGCCTACCGGGCGGCATGATGGGCTCGATGATGACCGACCTGCGCGGTGTGCACGGCGCCATCAACATGGCCCTGAAGAAGAACGGCAAGCCCGAGGTGAGCTTCGAGGAGCTGACGGTGCAGCTGTTCCAAGAGGTGGAGCACATCTGGCCCATGCTGGGCTACCCCCCGCTGGTGACGCCCTTCAGCCAATACACCAAGAACATCGCCGTGATGAACCTCCTGTCGATGGCGCAGGGCAAGCCCCGCTTCAGCCAGATTGACAAGGACAGCTGGAGCATGATACTCGGCCGCGCCGGCAAGCTGCCCGGCGAGCTGGCCCCCGAAATCGTCGAGCTGGCCAAGCAGCAAGGCATGGAGTTCTACACCGGCGTGCCGCAGGAGGCCTATCCCAACGCGCTGCCCGAATACATCAAGGAGATGGAGCAGAACGGCTGGGAACGCGGCGAGGACGACGAAGAGCTGTTCGAGCTGGCCATGCACGACCGCCAATACCGCGACTACAAGAGCGGTGTGGCCAAGGAGCGCTTCAACAAGGAGGTGGCCCAACTGCGCGCCGAGCGCGAGCCCAAGCCTGCCGCTCCCGCCACCGCCGAGAGCATCGCCCTCAACTACATCACCCCCAAGCACCCCAACGCCACCCCCATAGTGGCCACCGCCACGGGCCGCATGCTGTGGGAGGTGCGCTTCGACGACCAGAGCACCGCCCCCGCCCCCGGCACCGAGGTGAAGGAAGGCGCCACGATGGGCAACATCGAGGCCAGCTACGCCATTGTGCCGCTGACGGTTACCAAGGGCGGCAAGCTCATCGACACCTGCGTCAAACAGGGCCAGATGGTGAAGAAAGGCGACGTCCTCGGCTGGGTGGAATAAAAATAATATGGTTCCCAATAGGCCTATATACCCAAACAACTGATAATAATATTATGAAAAAGATTATTCTATTCATCGTTGCATGTTTTGCAGGGTATGCAATGGCCCAGGATACCATTACACATTATTATCCCGATTCAAATTATTTCTACAACTACGATTGGCCATCGACAGTGGAGCCGATCACTGGTGCATTTGGAGTCATGAATTCGGTTTTTGGCGGCCACATACTTTCCTCTAAAGACAGCATAACCGTCTATGGCATTGCCGTTTGCGCAACAATTCAAAAAGAGGCCTATATGGATATCGATGATATTGAGCCAGACAACCCATATGGCAATCCGAACTATGTTTATGACAGGTCACTGGATAGCGTCTTTGAATATTTCAGCATATATACGACAGATAGTATCCCGACAATAGTGGGAGAGCCTTTAAAACTGCACATCCGTGACACTCCTATCAGTTACTACTGGGACTTGGGATTTGATTATTATTATTCCTATTTACACCAGACTTTACCAGTTATTTTCCCTACCTACGAACTCTATTTTCAGGAAGGAGTTACCCTCGTGGACACCTTCTATTTAGTAGCAACCAACTATACCCACCAGCCATTCTACGACACCACCACCGACCAATATTATTGTTACATTCGGTGGCCGCTGGATGTCTATGAGTTAGCTTCTCCACAGTTCAATACCATTCTTATAGGTTATTATAATCATGTAGGCAACATCCATGGATGGTGGACCAACTATCACCCATGGCCTTGGGCATACATGGTTTTCCCTATACTCACTCCTAAAAACGACACTGTCCAAGGTGGTGATACCGTATCATCAACAACACCGACGTTGCTTGATCGTTTTGTTATCACACGACCTAATCCTGCTTCCACCTCGGTACAAGTGGTGTCCAGCGTGGGGTTGTCGTTCATCGAAGTTTCGGATATGAACGGGCGAGAGATGTTTAAAG
>JAFZKV010000140.1 GCA_017551765.1 Bacteroidales bacterium | reverse complement strand
ACCCCTGCCAAGGCTCCGTCATCTACACTCCCCACATCCGGGTCGTCCTCATCGGATTGTGATGGATTAATCTCCATCACATCGCCAACCACCTCTATCTCACCTACATCGGGCACTTCGATGCGTGTCTCGGGACCCTCCGGAACCTCTGGTTGTGGTTCCTCGCTGATGTTATGATCACTGTCCTCCAATGTCGGTGAAAGCAAAACATCAGTCCCCACACTCTGTCCTCCACACGAAGCAAGACCCAGCGCCAGACCCGCCACGGTAGCAACCTTTCCCATTTTCAGGCGGTGTGCCAGGCTGTTCTCCAGGTATCTGACCTCGGCCTCGCAGCGCGGACAGGTGCCACGGCACGGCCCTTCGTAGGTGCACTCCTTGATTTCCAGCGGGATATGGTTCTCCTCGGCAATGCGACGCCGCACCTCCTTCAGTTCCTTGCAGATGTTCTTTCCGTTCTTTTTCATGCTAAGCCTTTGTTTCTCCATTGATGGCGGCGGTCATCTTGTCCCAGCCGTACTTGCGCTTCTCGTCGCGCACGCCGTCGGTGAGGCGCTGGGCCCAATCCTCCTCGAAGTAGCGCACCAGCGCGTCGGCGATGGCCTGCGGCTCGGGGTCGACCACGAAGCCGGCCTTGCCGTCGGGCACTATCTCGGGCAGGCCGCCCACACGGGTAACCACCATAGGCTTCTCGAAGTGGTAGGCTATCTGGCTCACACCGCTCTGCGTGGCGCTGCGGTAGGGCTGCGCCACAATGTCGGCGGCGCAGAAGTAGCGGTTCACCTCGCTGTCGGGGATGAAGTCGGTGTGCAGCACCACCCGTTCGCCGAGCCCCAGGCGCTCGATCTGCTCCAGGTAGGGCTTGGGGTCGCCGTAGAACTCGCCCGCCACGATCAGCCTCGTCCCCAGCTGCTCCAAGCGCTTGTCCCCCATGGCGTCGAGCAGCAGGTCGAGCCCCTTGTAGTCGCGTATGAAGCCGAAGAAGAGCACATAGCGCCTGTCCTCGGGCAGGCCGAGCAGCCGCAACGCCTCGCGGCGCTCCAGGGCGGCACCGTAGTGGTCGTAGAGGGGGTGCGGCGAGTAGACGCGCGGCCGCCTGTGCTGCGGGTCGAAGCGGTCGATGTCCTCCAGCACCGAGCGGCTGAGGGTGACAAAGGCGTCGTTGGAGCCCACAAAATAACGTGCAAACGGCTTGTCGCCGAAGCGGTGCTCGTGAGGGATGAGGTTGTGCAGGATAGCCACGCGACGCATCCCCTTGCGCTTGGCCACCCGCAGCACCGTGCCGAAGCTGGGCGCCATGAAGGGCAGCCAGAAGGGGCTCACCACCAGGTCGGGCCGGCGGCGGCGCACATAGCAGCCCGTGCGCAGCCAGCTGAAGGGGTTCACCGAACTCAGCATACGCTTGATACTCAGCCCCTCGGGGGCGGGGTCGGTGCTGTACTGCGTCTTGCCGGGGAAGAGAAACTTGGGATACTGCAGCGTGAAGGTGACGAGTTCCACCTCGTGCCCCTCCTGCTGGTATTGGCGCGCCAGCCGCTCGCTGAAAGCCGCTATGCCGCCACGGTAAGGCCATGCAGGGCCCAGAATGATGATTTTCATACTATTGTAGCATTATTTTAACCGGCAGATTATACTGCACACGAACTTTCTTGCCATGCTGCTTGCCGGGCTTCCACTTGGGCATGCGCTTCACCATCTCGACCACCGCCTCGCCGTGGCCGCAGCCAATGTCGCGCAACAACTTGATGTTGCTCACCGAACCGTCCTTCTCGATGATGAAAGTCACATAGACATTGCCGAAAGCGTCGCAGTCGCGAGCCGAAGCGGGCCACTCGTAGTTGGAGCCAATCCACTGATAGAGAGCGTCTATACCTCCAGGAAACTCAGGATCGTGCTCTACCACGACAAAAATATCGCTGGTGTCGGCCTCGGGACCGCCCGCTTTACCGGTGCGGTCACTCTGTGCCCACGCGGCACCGCCCATCAACAAGGCCAGCCATAATACAAAAGCCTGCTTCATAGACATCAATTGTTTTTATACTTAACGCAAGCGCATAATAAATATTGTATCAACACTTAAATAAAACAAAATAGGTCGTGCACGACCTATCCGTCCCCACCCCGCACCGACACCGTATCAACACCGTGTTTTGTCCGACCGCAGTCGGACAAAAGTCGGACTTCACTCGGACTTGAGTCGGACCACAGTCGGACATGGTGCATCTTTAACACTGATTTTCAGCATATTAAATTGCACTTATGTATAGTACATTGATTGACTGCACTTTGCGATATTACTGCCAACCAACGCCATCTTGCCACCGACTGCCGCCAACCGACCACCGACTACCGACCACCGGCCACCGATTACCCATTTACATCGTGCACGACCTATTTTTAACAGGGGTAAAAAAACAACGAGGCCCGCGCCAATCGGCGCGGGCCTCGCTTGTACCCCGGGAGGGACTTGAACCCTCACGTCCTTGCGGACAGCAGATTTTGAGTCTACCGTGTCTACCATTCCACCACCAGGGCGTGCTACTTTTCATCTCGGAAAGCGGGTGCAAAAGTACTAACTTTTTTCAACATGGCAAAAAAAAGTTTTGCCATTCATATAAAAAGATGTATCTTTGCACTCGAAATCAAGGGTTAAGAAAACATCCTAAAATAATATAAAGTACCAAAAATCAGCAGAATAATGAGCAACATGCGTTCTGACAAGGTATTCATTTTTGCCGGTCGCGCCACCGAGAATCTGGCACGCCGCGTGGCGGAAATTTATGGCATCCCGCTGGGCAATTCTACCGTTTTTCAGTATGCCGACGGCGAATTTCAACCCTCTTACGAGGAGACCATCCGCGGTGGTATCGTGTTCATCATCCAGAGCACCATCCCGCCGACGGACAACCTCTTCGAGCTTCTGATGATGATCGACGCCGCCAAGCGCGCCTCCGCCCAGAAGATCATCGCCGTGATACCCTATTACGGCTTCGCCCGTCAGGACCGCAAGGACAAACCCCATGTGCCCATTGCCTCCCGCCTCATTGCCGACATGATTACCACCGCCGGCGTCGACCGCGTCATCACGATGGACCTCCACGCCGACCAGATACAGGGCTTCTTCACCCTGCCCGTCGACCACCTCTACGGCTCGAGCCTCTTCATGCCCTATATCCGCGAGAAATTCGACATCGAGGACGTGATGTTCGCCAGCCCCGACATGGGTGGCAGCAAGCGCGCCGGCATGTATGCCAAGACGCTGAACAACAGCTTCGTTATCTGCTATAAGCACCGCAACAAACCCAACGAGATTGGCGAGATGCGTCTCATCGGCGATGTGACAGGCAAACACGTCATCCTGCTGGACGACATTATCGACACCGGCTCGACCATCTGCAAGGCTGCCGGCATCATCAAGCAGAGCGGTGCCAAGAGTGTGCGCGCCATGATTACCCACCCCGTGCTCAGCGGCAACGCCATCGAGAAGGTGGAGGCCTCCGAGCTTGAGGAGCTGGTGGTGACCGACACCATCCCGCTGAAGCGCGAAAGCAGCAAGATACACGTCCTGAGCTGCGATTGGCTGCTGGCCGAGGCCATCCGCCGCGTGGTCAACTACGAGAGCCTCGACAACCTCTACGAGACCACCCTGCACCACAAGGGCGTTATCAAAAGAATGAACGAATAAACGAATGCTTGAATGTGTGATTGCGTCAATGCTTGAGTGCTACGCAGTCAAACAAACAGACATACCCAAACAATCAAACAATTAAACAATCAAACAATTAAAACAATGAGAGTAGTATCAATGAGCGGTTCTCTCCGCGAGAACGTAGGGAAAAAGGATGCTAAGGCTCTGCGTCGTGACGCCAAAGTGCCTTGTGTCATGTACGGTAAAGGCGAACAGATTCTGTTCAGCGTCGACCAGACCGCCTTCCAGCGCGTGCTGTTCAACCCCGAGCCCTGCTTCGTCAAAATCAACATCAACGGCACCGACCACATGGCCATGCTGAAGGACATCGACTTCCACCCCGTGACCGAGATCGTCTATCACGCCGACTTCTACGAGCTGACCGACGACAAGCCCGTGGTCATGTCCATCCCCGTGCACACCTGTGGCACCTCGAAGGGCGTCATGAAGGGCGGTAAATTGGCCTACAAGCAGAAACGCCTCAATGTGAAGGCCCTGCCCGCCAACATGCCCAGCGAAGTGATGCTCGACATCACCAACCTCGATGTGGCCCAGCGCATCCGCGTGGAAGACATCGCCTGCGAGGGTTACGAGATCCTCAACCCGAAGAGCAGCGAGGTGGTGAACATCGTCAGCACCCGTGCCAGCGCTACCGCCGGCGAGGGCGAAGGCGAAGCTGCCGCCGAGTAAATCCAGCATTAAGGACTATGAAAAGAGAAGGCTGCCGTTTGGCAGCCTTTCTCTTTTTGATTGTTTACAACACCTCGTGTATGACATTCGAGCTGCCCGAGAGGCTGCAGCCCGAGGTGGAGGCGTTGCCCGTGTAGTGCAGGGTGCTGCTGCCGGAGAGGTCGACTGCGATGGTGCCGTCGCAGTGGATGTAGGCCGTGCTGGCGCCCGACATGTCGCCTTGACAGTTGTTGCAGGATAGGCCATACCTGTTGCCAACGGTCGTTTGCTTGATATTGCTCGCACCCGACAGGTCTATGTCGAGCGTACCAACCGTGCCCGTGAGGGTGGCGTCGGATGCGCCGCTCAGGTCAAGGTCCAGCTTCGTGGTGGCCTCGACTTCGCCGTAGAATTTTGAGGCACCGGAGAGGTCGATGGAGACTGACGGTGCTGCGATGGGATGCTGTGAATGGAACTCGGAGGCGCCAGAGAGGTCCACCTCTTTCAGGTTGGAGTTGTAGGGAATGAGCGCTGTCAGCGTACCATTGGCGACAGTCAGATTCTTGAGGCGGATGATGAGCTTGCCATTTTTCTCCTCAACAATCACCTTCGGCATGATGCGGTCGCCGGCGGTGACGGTCACCTGGCTCACCTCGTCGCTGACAGTGACATTGAAGGCATGTGAGACGTTTAGCTCAGTGTAGGTATTGCCGATGCTGAACTTCTTGGTGATGGGGTCTCCGTCGGTCTTGGAGCAGCCGCACAGGACTGTCAGTGCAAGGGCAGTAAGGCAAATTAATATCTTTTTCATGGTGATTTGGGGGTATTATTACGTTCAGTCCTCGATGGCGTAGCCGAAGCTCTTGAGGGCACGGTCGCTGTTGCGCCAATCCTTCAGCACTTTGATGTGCAGGCTGAGGAAGCATTTCTTGCCGGTGAACTCCTCGATGTCCTTGCGGGCCTCGATACCCAGCTTCTTGATGGCTTTGCCTTGATGACCGATGAGGATGGCCTTCTGGCTCTCGCGTTCCACATAGATGAGGCACGAGATGTTGTCGATGCCGTCGCGTTCCTCGTAGGCCTCCACCGCCACCTCGCAGCTGTAGGGTATCTCTTTCTGGTAGTAAAGGAGTATCTTCTCGCGCACTATTTCGCTGACAAAGAAGCGCATGGTGCGGTCGGTCAGTTCGTCTTTGGGGAAGTAGGCGGGGTGTTCGGGCAGGCGCTCAAGGATGAGGTCGAAGATTTTGTCCACGTTGAAGCCTTCGGTGGCCGAACAGGGGACGACCACGGCGCGCGGTATCTGCTCCTGCCAATAGGCAATCTTCTCGCTGATGGTGGCCTGGTCGCTGAGGTCTATCTTGTTGATGACCAACAGCACCGGCACATCGCTATTGACCACACGCTCCAGCACCTGGCGGTTCTTGAAGGTCTCGCCCACCTCGGTGACCAGCAGGAACAGGTCGGCGTCCTGCAGGGCGGTGCCCACGAAGCCCATCATCTGCTCGTGCAGCTTGTTGGCGGGATTGACGATGCCGGGGGTGTCGGTGTAGACAATCTGGAAATCATCTCCGTTGACGATGCCCATAATGCGCTTGCGGGTGGTCTGCGCCTTGGAGGTGATGATACTGAGCTTTTCGCCCACAAGGGCATTCATCAACGTGGATTTCCCTACGTTGGGATTTCCAATGATATTTACGAATCCTGCTTTATGCATTATTTTTACGTTAATTGCCGTAAATTAACTCGTTAATTAACGTAAATTAACGGCTCAATTCACGATAATTAACGTCAAAAAAAGAGGCTAAAAGTACTCGATGGTGCGGACGGTGGTGTAGGTGGGTATCATGCGGTCGCCGAGCATGTCATACTCGGTGCAGCGCACCCAATTGCCGTGCGAGTCATATTCGCGCTTGTAGAGGGTGACGAACATCTCGACCTCCTCCTCGGTATAGTCGTAGAGGGTATAGCTTGTGGCGTAGCCCTGCTCGTCATACTCCCAGCGCTTCTCCTGCACTTTCTGCTTCGAGCGGTCGTAGACAACGGCCTTGTTGATGGAACCGTCGGGGTTGTAGGTATAGACTTCGCGTTTGTAGACGTCGTTCACATGGTCGTTGAAGCTGCGTTGGCTGATGCGACCTTCGGCATCGTGCTTGAGCAACATGCGGCTCTCCACCTGACGCTCAGCGTCTTCCACATAGACCTCGGTCAGCGTGTGCTCGGCGTCGTAGATGTAGTAGGTGCGGCCGATGACGTGCTCCTGGTTGTCGATGACGTGCTCCAGGGTGGTGAGGCCGAAGCCGTCGTGTTTGTAGCGGGTACGGAAGATAATATCCTCGGCCACCGAGAGGTAGGTCTGCGAGCGACGCTGACCGTCCTGCTTGTACTCGGTGACAAGGTGCTCCAGCTGGTCGCCTGCCTCGAGGTTGTCGTTCAGGTCATAGCGGGCCTCGTACATCACGGCGTCGATGCGTTTCACGCTGCCGTGCAGCTCGTCGTCCTGCAGGTCGCGGCCGGTCTGCGCCATCGCGCCACCGGCGAGGGCCATGCACAAAAAGGCGGCAAAAATATGTTTCACGTTCATATTATTATCCTATTTTAGCCTCATTAACGAACGTTTCATATTATTATTGTATAAAACATAAAAAAGTTTTTGCGCCGAGCGAAGTGCACACCTACACCGTGTCATGTCCGAGTGATGTCCGACCATGGTCGGACATCACTCGGACTTCAGTCGGACATGAGTCGTACATGGTACGGACAAGACATTGTTTTTGTTTGTGTTATAAAAGAGTTAAATATTGTTAAATTCCACCCTTCCAGACAACAAAATCGTGTTTTTCCGTATCTATATATACGGATGTTTTGCTACCGGAAATACATTTTGGCGATAGCGATGGCGTTGCTGTCCGCCCTCCCTCTGAGAGGGCAGGTGAGCATTTGCTATGGCTTCGAGGACGCAACAACCAATACACGTCCGACGGGATGGGCTGCCCTGCCCAACCTCGACTTCAATTATGTGGGTGTCTCTTCAGCCATTGCACACACGGGCAGCAAGTCCCTGGGCAACAACGGCACCACCTGCTACACCATCATGCCCGACGAGGGGCTGAACTATGGCGCCGACAGCATCTGGCTGACCTTCTGGTACTACCTGCACAACAACACCGACTATTTCGACGTCGGCTACCTGACCGACCCCACCGACAGCACCACCTTCCACCGGCTGGCCACCCTGCACGATTGGAGCCAGCAGTGGCACTTCGCTGCCGTCGACCTCTCATCGGTGCCCACGGGGGCGCGCATCGCCTTCTTCGGGCACGACATCTTCGCCGCCGACGGCACTTTCTGGATTGACGACCTGCACCTCACCTCGTCACCCTGTGCGGCCTGGGGGTTGCGGGTGGCCGAAAACCGCGAGGACTCGGTGCGCCTCGAGTGGGAGTCGGCAGGCAATCCGACGGTCACATTCACAATCAATTGGAATACATCCTACAATGTCACCGGCAACAGCTTCACCTTCGCCCGCGACTATTATCAAAGCTTCATGTCTGAAGTCATTGCCCAATGTCCTTCTTCGGGTTGCATGCCGATACAGCCACATAGCGATATGTATATCCCCCGCTACCGTGAGGAGCCATGCCTGGACGTCACCGATTTCAACTCGTACTCGTCGATGGCCGTCCCCTTCTACGGCACTCCCGTCGAGCCGTATCTCCACACGGGCACCTATACCACCACAGCCCCTGGAGTATCAGGCGTGTTTGCCGGTTCGCACACCATCAACACCAACCCGGGCTCCGACGGCGGCGGCATGATGGTGTTCCCGCGCACAATACCCCCGGGCGACAACTCCACCCTGCGCCTCGGCAACCGCCTGGGCGATTGGGAGTCGGCATCGGTGCTCTACACCATCACCGTCGACACCAACGCCACCGACCTGCTGGTGATGAAATACACGGTGGCGATGGCCTTCGGCTCATTTCAAGGAACAGAGGTGGCCCACCACAACGACACACTGCACCCCGCGTGGTTCCGCATCGAACTGATGGACGACACAATGGCGCAGGTGCAACCCGACGGGTGCAACTATTTCTACATCGACATGTGGGACACCGCAGGGTGGGACAACATGAACAGCATGTACAAGCGGCGCGACTTCAGCGGCATGGCCATCGACCTGCGCCCCTGGCACGGGCGGCAGGTGCACTTGCGCGTCACCACCTGCGACGGTGCCGTGAACAACCGCTGGTGCTACGCCTACTACAACTTCGACTGTGTGAAGCGGCGCGACACGCTGACCTCCTGCGTCGACGGCGAGAACCGGACCCTCACGGCCCCCTACGGCTTCCGCTACCGCTGGTGGCGCGAGGGCGAAAGCACTACCTACAGCACCGAGCAGAGCATCACCGTGCCGTATGACTCGACCCGTTGGCTGTGCGAACTGACCGACCTGCACTGCCCCGACTGCCGCGACACCATCATTCGCCTGGTGCTGCCGCGGCCTATGCTCGACGTGCGCGACACGGTGGTGGAGAACGACCTGCCGCATACCTACCGCGGCGTGGATTACTACGACGAAGCCGATACGACGTTCATCGTCCCGGGCTTCCCCCACTGCGACACCACGGTGCACTACCGCCTGCATGTGTGGCGCAACCAGCAGGTGCGCGTGGAGCAGCCCGTCTGCCCGGGCGATTGGCCGCTGGTGTGGCAGGGCTATACCTTCGTCGGCCCCGACAGCGTCAGCTTCACGCTCACCGACTGCCACGGCGCCGACAGCACGGTGACGCTGGTGGCGGTGGACGCACCCACCTACGAGGTGAGCGACACGCTGGTCATCTGTCCACAGCAGCCCTTCACCTATAGGGGTGTGGACCACGGCGGCCCCTGCACCTTCGACACCCTGCTGACCTCGGCGCAGGGCTGCGACAGCCTGGTGCACGTCAGCCTCGTGCCACGCGACAGCACCTTCCGCCTGCTGGCAGCCTACAGCACCGACAGCCTGACCTGGAGCGACTCGCTGCCCGTCCGCCTCTGCGACAACCAGACGCTCCTCCTGCGCGACAGCACCCCCGAGGCCGCCGCCTGGCTGTGGAGCCAGGACACCATACCCTTCTCCTCCTCATCTTTTACCTCCTACCGTCCCTCGGCCTCCGGCACCCTCACCCTTGTGGTGGAGAGCGGCCAGGGCTGTCAGGACACGCTGACGTGGCCCTTGCTGCTCTTCCCCGCCCCCGAAGCGGCCTTCACGTGGCACCACTACCATCCCCTTGATATTGCGCCGACGGTGCAGTTCATCAACCAGAGCACCCCCGAGGAGTGCAGTTACAAGTGGCTGGTGCCGCAGGACGCCGACGGCAGCGCCCACGACACCCTGCGCGAGCGCGAGCCTGCCTACACCTGGCAGGGCGACCTGCCGCAGGGCAACTTCGACGTGCGCCTCGTGGCGGCCTATACCTCGCTCCTCGACACCGTCAGCCACACCTGCCGCGACACGGCGGAGAACACCGTCGAGGTGGTCACGGCCCTGCTGCAGTTCCCCAACGTGGTCAGCCCCAACGGCGACGGCATCAACGACCGCTGGGAGGTGGTCAACCTAGTGGAGCTGGGCATCTATCCGATGAACGAGGTGTGGATCTACGACGCCTGGGGCCTGCTCATCTACCATGCGCGCAACATACACGACGCCAGCCAATGGTGGGACCCCAACGCCACCCGCAGCCCCGACGGCACCTACTACTTCCGCTTCAGCGCCGAAGGACGCGACAACCTCATGGTGAAGCGCAACGGCGTGATTGAGGTGATCAGGTGAGAATTAAGAATTAAGAATTGAGAATTAAGAATTAGTTCGTATCTTTGCAGACACAAAGACACCTCACGTATTCATGGAACTGACTATACTATTGTGTTTTGCAATCTATACAGCCCTGCTGTTTTTCATCATGTGGCTCACAGGGCGGCGCGGTGCCAAAGGCAACGAGGCCTTCTTCCGTGCCGGCCGCCGGTCGCCGTGGTTCGTGGTGGCCTACGGCATGATCGGGGCATCGCTGAGCGGCGTCACCTTCATGTCGGTGCCCGGGGGCGTCTACGGCGGTCAGTGGACCTACATGCCGCTGGTGTTCGGCTATGTGCTGGGCTACGCGGTGATAGCGCTGGTGCTGCTGCCGCTCTACTATAAGCTCAACCTCACCAGCATCTACACCTACCTGGAGCAGCGCTTCGGCGTGCGCAGCGAGAAGACGGGCGCCCTCTTCTTCATCCTCAGCCGCCTGCTGGGGTCGGCACTGCGCATGTATCTGGTGGTCTTCGTGCTCTACGAGTTCGTCTTTCGCGCCTGGGGCATCCCCTTCTGGGTGCCGGCGGTGGTGTTCATCGCCATCATACTGCTCTACACCTTCCGCGGAGGCATCAAGACGGTGGTGTGGACCGACACGCTGCAGACCACCTTCCTGCTGGCGGCAGCCATCGCCACGGTGGTGGCCATACTGAACAACCTCGACCTCTCGGTCGACGACCTGCTGAAAGCCTCGTCCGAGAAGGGCTACACGCGCATGTTCGAGACCGACCCCACAGCACCGAAATACTATTGGAAGCAGATACTGAGCGGCATGTTCATCACCATCACCATGACGGGCCTCGACCAGGACATGATGCAGAAGAACCTCACCTGCAAGAGTCTGCGCGACGCGCAGAAGAACGTCATGACCAGCTCGATGCTCTTCATCGTGGTGAACATCCTCTTCCTGATGCTGGGCGCGGCCCTGCTGACCTATGCCGAGCAGACGGGCTTTGCGCTGCCCGTGAACGAGGCCGGCGCCGTGGTGCCCGACAAGATATTCCCCTCCATCGCCTTCAGCCTGAGCGGCTTCACCGCCGTGGTATTCGTCCTCGGCATGGTGGCGGCAGGCTACAGCAGCGCCGACGGCACCCTCACAGCCCTCACCACCACCTTCTGCTACGACTTTCTCAAGTTCGGAGGGCAGAGTTCGGAGAGCGGAGATGACTGCCGCACAAAGAAACTCCGAACTCCGAATTCCGAACTCCGAACTCGCCGTTGGGTCCACGTGGCCTTCGCGCTGCTCTATCTGCTGGTCATCATTGCCTTCAGGCCCTTCCACCGGCAGTCGCTCATCGACACGCTGTTCGACGTGGCAGGCTTCACCTACGGTCCTTTGCTGGGTCTCTATGCCTTCGGCCTCTTCACCCGCCGCCGCGCCCGCGACCGTTGGGTGCCCTTCATCGCCATCCTCTCGCCGGCCATCTGCTATGTGCTCAAGCTCTACTCGCCCGTCTGGTTCGGCTACCACTTCGGCTTCGAAATACTGCTCCTCAACGGCCTCATCACCTTTGTTTTGCTGTGGCTCTCATCACTAATCACTAATCACTCATCACTAACCACTCATCACTAACCACTCATCACTCATCACTAACCACTCATCACTAACCACTCATCACTAATCACTCATCACTAATCACTCATCACTAATCACTCATCACTAACCATGAACATGTTCCTTTCCATACTCGGTTCCGGGGCCGCGCTGCCCATCGGTGCACGGCGCTGCTCGGCACAGGTGCTCAACGTTGGAGGGTTCAAACTGCTCATCGACTGCGCCGAAGCCACACAGGACCGCATACGCTACAACCACCTCAAGCTGCAGTCGCTTTCCACCATCGTCATCTCGCACCTGCACGGCGACCACTTCTTCGGCTTGCCGGGGCTGCTCAGCACCATGCACCTCTGCGGCCGCACCGAGCCCGTCTTCATTGCGGCTCCCAAAGGGGCGCGGCAAGTGATTGAGACCACCTTCGAGCTCACCGGCAACCACGTGGGCTTCCCCATCGAATGGCACGAGATGGACTTCACCGATGGCGAGCAGCGCATCTTCGAGAACCAGCGCTGCATTGTGGACGCCTTCCCCCTCGACCACTCGGTGCCCGACTACGGTTTCCGCATCACCGAGAAACCGCGGTCGCCCCGCGAGCCGCTGGTCTATGCCTACTGCTGCGACACGGCCTACGACGAGCGCCTGGTCGAACACCTGCGCGGCGCCGACCTGCTCTGCCTCGAATGTACCTTCGCCAACGACATGGAGCCGCTGGCCGCCGAGCGCAAGCACCTCACCGCCGGCCAGGCTGGTCGCCTGGCCCGCCTGGCCGACGTCAAGCAGCTGCTGCTGACACACATCAGCGCCCGCTACCGCGAAGACGAGCCCCTCATCGGCCAGGCACGCGAAGAGTTCCCAAATTCCATCCTCGCCGCCGACAATATGCGCATCGACATAAAAAAACAGAATTGAGGAACCAAGAATTTAGAAATACAAATATACTGACAATCAATTCTTAATTCTCAATT
>JAFZKV010000139.1 GCA_017551765.1 Bacteroidales bacterium | reverse complement strand
TGGGCGGTCTGGTGGGCATCAATTTTAGTTGCGACAAGCATGGATTTTGGGATGATGATGCACCAAACGCGTATGGCTGTCCTACGATGAATTTCTATCACTACAATGTGAATGGCACTGTCACCAACGAGCAAGGGCAACCCATCGCCGGCATCGGTGTGAGGCTTGCAGAAGATGAAGAATATGGCTATTGGTATCGTGATACTACGGATGCAGACGGACGCTATAGTCTGAATTATACCCGTACATACATTGACAATTCCTATATTCGTTTCGACGACATCGACGGAGTGGAGAATGGCAATTATCAAGACACTGTGGCAACGGTAGAAGTGTCTGCTTCTGACTTTCACGGTGGTGACGGCAACCAGGATCACGGCACCGCCGACATCACACAGAATATGGTTATGACCGAAAAAACAGACAAATAAAAGTCATGAGGATAAAGTATCTGAAACTGAAGAGTTGGCTGCTGGTCGCGCTGGGCGGTCTTCTGGGCATCAATTTTAGTTGCGACAAGCATGGCTTTTGGGAAGATGATGCAACAGGCGAGTATGGAACTCCCCGGGCTCACTATCATGTGAAAGGAACTGTCACCAATGAGCAGGGACAACCTGTTGCCGGCATCGGTGTGGGGGAGCGTAAACAATGGAATGAAGAGGGAGGCTCACAAATAATGGGCTATCTGGATACCACTGACTCTGAAGGACGATACAAAGTGGATTATAATTACGCGTTCCCAAGACGGCCATTATCGGTTGACTTCCACGATATTGATGGGTTCGATAATGGTAGCTACAATGACACTATGGTAACAATCAACACAGAAAATGTGCAACTCTCTGGTGGCGATGGCCATTGGTATGAAGGAGAGGCCACCGTTATCCAGAATGTTGTTATGACTGAAAAAACAAACAAATAAAAGTCATGAGGACAAAGTACCTTAAGCTGAAGAGTTGGCTGATTGTCGCGCTGGGAGGTTTGGCAGGTATTCCCATTGCTTGCCATATGGAGATGGAATATGGCACACCTCAAGCTCGCTATCATGTGAAAGGAACTGTCACTAACGAGCAGGGGCAGCCCATTGCGGGCATTGGTGTGGGGGAGCGCAAACAACGGAATGAAGCGGGTGACTCACTTCTAATAACGGGCCATCTGGACACCACTGATGCTGAAGGACGATACAAATTGGATTATAATTACGCGTTCCCAGGACAGCCATTATCGGTTGACTTTCATGATATTGATGGTGTCGAGAATGGTAGTTACAAGGACACTGTGGTAACAGTCAATACAGAAAATGTGCAACTCTCCGGCGGCGATGGCCATTGGTATGAAGGAGAAGCCACCGTTACCCAGAATGTTGTTATGACTGAAAAAACAAACAAATAATATATTACAATGGAAAAGAAAGACCTCCTGAAAGAAACCGTCAAGCACATTGACATCAAGAAGTACGACAGCACCGAACTTATCGACGCCATGCGCCACATGAGCTTCACCAGCCGCGACACCGCACGTGCCGCCGACATCCTCTGCATGATGCTCGCCGAGAAGGACTGTACCAACATCCTCACCATCGCCGGCTCCACCAGCGCCGCCGGATGTATGCAGGTGTATGTCGACATGGTGCGCAACAAGATGGTCGACGCCGTGGTCAGCACCGGCGCCAGCATCATCGATATGGACCTCTTCGAGGCCCTCGGCTACAAGCACTACATCGGCACCAAGGAGAACGTCATCCCCGACACCCAGCTCCGCGAACTCTACATCGACCGCATCTACGACACCTTCATCGACGAGGAGGAACTGCAGGCCTGCGACCAGGCCACCTGCGACGTGGCCGACACCCTCGAGTGCCGTCCCTACAGCAGCCGCGAGTTCCTCTATGAGGTGGGCAAATGGTTGGCCAACGGTCACGGTGTGAAGAAAGAGAGCCTCATCCAGACCTGCTACGAGTGCGGCGTGCCTATCTTCTGCCCCGCCTTCAGCGACAGCAGCGCCGGCTTCGGTATCGGCAAGCACCAGTGGCTCCGCAAGCAGGCCGGCAAGCCCTATGTCAGCATCGACAGCGTGGCCGACTTCCTCGAGCTCACCGAGATTAAGATGAACAGTCCCCAAAGCGGCCTCTTCATGGTCGGCGGCGGCACCCCCAAGAACTTCGCCCAGGACACCGTCGTCTGCGCCGAAATCCTCGGCAAGGAGGTGCCCATGCACAAATACGCCATCCAGATTACCGTGGCCGACGTGCGCGACGGCGCCTGCTCCTCCAGCACCCTGCTTGAGGCCGGCAGCTGGGGCAAGGTGAGCGAGGAGTTGCAGCAGATGGTCTATGCCGAAGGCACCACCGTCATCCCCGCCATCGTCAGCTACGCCTACCACAACGGCGCCTGGCGCGACCGCGAGTACAAGAATTGGCAGAAGCTGTTCCAGAAGTAATGCAAGCTGGTATCAAGGGCCGTCGTGAGCAGACGGTGACGGCGGAGATGTCGGCGGCCAGGATTGGCAGCGGCCTGGTGGAGGTGTTCGCCACGCCGATGATGGTGGCGCTCATTGAGCAGACCTGCCTCGAGAGTGTGATGCCCTACCTTGAGGAAGGGCAGGGCACCGTAGGGACGCTGGTGAACGTGAGCCATGTGTCGGCCACGCCTGTAGGCATGCGTGTGTGGTGCGAGAGCGAGCTGGTGGAGGTGGACCGCCGCCGGCTGGTCTTCAAGGTGAAGGCTTACGATGAGTGCGGCCTTATCGGCGAGGGCACCCACGAGCGATTTATCATCGACAACGCCAAGTTCATGGAGAAGATTAAGAACAAGAGCTGACATTAAATACTTATGGATAAGGAACTCCGCGATCAGATAAAAGAGATTATGCAGCACGAGGTGGTGAAGGCCACCGGCTGCACCGAGCCGGGGGCCGTGGCCCTCTGTGTGGCCAAGACTGTCGAGACGCTGGGCTGCGAGCCTGCAAAAATCAGGCTCCGCTTGAGCAAGAACGTCTTCAAGAATGCTATGGGCGTGGGCATCCCGGGTACCGGCATGATCGGCTTGCCGATAGCGGTGGCTATGGCTGTGACACACGGCGACAGCAGGCGTGGCCTCGAGGTGCTCACCATGCCCGAGGAGCAGGTGGATGACGCCAAGCGCTGGCTGGCCAACAATGCCGACTGCATAGATATCAGCGTCAAGGATACCAGCGACAAGCTGTATATCGAGTGTGAATGTGTTAGTGCAATCACACATTCTGCTGTGGCGGTCATCGCCAAGCGGCACACCAACTTCATCTTCCTCAAGAGAGACGACCAGGTGCTGCTGGACCACAAGCTGGGCCTTTTCCAGGAGCAGGACAACGACGACGACCCCAAGGAGGACAACCGCCAGCGCATTGAACTGACAGCCCGCATGGTCTACGACTACGCCACCACGGCGCCCCTCGACGAGCTGGAGTGGCTCAAGGAGACGGTGGAGTACAACAACGCCGCCTCGGAGTGCGGCCTTGAGGGCATGGGTCTGCACACAGGCGAGATACTGATGGAGCAGGCACGTGGCGACATGGTGCACACCGTGGTGGCCCGCACCGCCGCCGCCAGCGACGCCCGCATGGACGGCTGCACACGGCCCGTCTACAGCAACTCGGGCAGCGGCAACCAAGGCATCACCTGCACCTTGCCGCCCTACTACTACGGCAAGCTCAAGGGCAACAGCGACGAGCAGATCCTGCGCGCCCTCGCCATGAGCCACCTGATGAGCATCTACATCAAGCGCGGCATAGGCCGCCTCAGCGCCCTGTGCGGCATCGTCAACGCCACGATGGGCGTCAGCGCCGCATTGACCTACCTTGAGGGTGGCACCTTCGAGCAGATAGGCTATGCCTTGAAGAACATGATCAACACCATTGCTGGCATGGTGTGCGACGGCGCCAAGCCCAGCTGTGCGCTCAAGATGAGCGTGGGCCTCTACAGCGCCTTCGTCTGCGCCGAGTTGGCGGTGCACAGCCGTGTGGTAGACAGTACCGACGGCCTCAGCGAGAGCGACATTGACTGCAGCATCCGCAACCTGGGCCGCCTCGGCAAAGAGGGCATGAACCAGACCGACGACATGATCCTCGACATCATGACACATAAGAAGAATTGACTCCGGCTTTTTGACGCTTGTTCGGTGGTCGTTCTTTGGTCGTTCTTTGGAAAAAAGCAAAGAACGACCAAAGAACGACCGTTGAAAGGTCGGTGAACGGTCGGTGCTGACTCCCTCTCTTCTTCATTTGTTCAGCGACAGTTCTTCAACAGTTCTTCAACTTTTTCTTGAAGAACTGTTGAAGAACTGTTGGGGAAGGATTGTAGAAATGTCGGAGTCAATACAATATTATCGTTTTCTTTGCGTTATGGGTTTCAAGACGGGCCTGTTGATAACTTTATCGGACAGGTGCCTTCTATTAGTAAAAAAAAGAGTATTTTTGCACTCCGAAATATTTGTAATAAAATGAGAGATATGGACAACAAAGAGCAAAGGAAAGAAGAACTGTACAGCCAGGCCATTCCTGCCGGCAAGCGCAGATATTTCTTCGACGTGAAGGAAACGCGTGGTGGTGACAAGTTTATTACCATTACCGAGAGCCGCAAGCTGTTCGACAACAACACCGGCGACTTCTATTTCGACAAGAACAAGATGTTCCTCTACAAGGAGGACTTCGAGAAGTTCCGTCAGGGTCTGGACAACGCCCTGTCGTTTATCGAGACGGGCATCGTGCCGCCGCCCGTGGTGGCCGACGACAACTACCACACCGACGACACCGACAGCAAGCTGGAAGAGATAGACTTCAAATTTTAATTATGGCAAAGATTATTTCCATCGCCAACCAGAAAGGCGGGGTGGGGAAGACCACCACGGCGGTGAACCTCGGTGCCGCGCTGGCGGTGCTTGAGAAACGTGTGCTGCTGGTGGACTGCGACCCGCAGGCCAACGCCACTTCGGGCCTCGGAGTGGACCCCGACGCGCTGGAGAAGAGCGTCTATGACTGCATCCTCGGTCAGGCACAGGCCAAGGATATCATTGTGGAGACCGACACGCCCAACCTCGACCTGTTGCCTACGCGCATCGACCTGGTGGGTGCCGAGGTGGAGCTCATCAACGAGAAGGGCCGCGAACAGTATCTGCAGCGCGCCCTGGAGCCCGTGAAGGACAACTACGACTTCATCATCATCGACTGCTCGCCTTCGCTGGGCCTCATCACCATCAACGCCTTGACGGCCAGCGACTCGGTGATTATCCCCATCCAGAGCGAATACTTCGCCCTCGAGGGTTTGGGCAAGTTGCTGAACACCGTGCGCATCGTGCAGACGCGTCTCAACCCGCGCCTGGCCATCGAAGGCCTGCTCATCACGATGTATGACAACCGTTTGCGTCTGGCCCGCCAGGTGGTGGAGGATGTGCGCAACCACTTCAAGACGATGGTGTTCGACACGCTCATCTACCGTAACACCAAGCTGGCCGAGGCACCATCCTACGGCAAGAGCATCATCATGCACGACGCCTCGTCGACCGGTGCCATCAATTACCTCAACCTCGCGCAGGAGATACTGACGCGGAATAATATGTTAGCGAAATGACCAAACAGAAGAGTGGAGGCCTGGGACGTGGCCTCGGTTCCATACTGCCCGACATCAATCTGGAGAGCGTGAAGCCCGCCGTCGACACCATCTGCACGGTGCCGGTGGCCAAGGTGACCGCCAATCCCTTCCAGCCGCGCAAGGAGTTCGATGAGGAGACCCTCGAAGAGTTGGCCCAGAGCATACGCCAGCAGGGAGTCATCACCCCCATCACGGTGCGCCGCATGCCCGACGACACCTACCAACTCATTGCCGGTGAGCGCCGCTGGCGTGCCTCGCAGCGTGCCGGCCTGAAGGAGATACCGGCCTATGTGCGCGCCGCCTCGGACAACCAGATGATGGAGATGGCCCTGGTTGAGAACATACAGCGCGAGAACCTCAACGCGATGGAGGTGGCGCTGGCCTACCGTTCGCTCATCGAAGAGTGCCGTCTGACGCACGAGGAGTTGAGCGAGAAGATGGGCAAGAACCGTAGCACCATCACCAACTACCTGCGACTGCTCAACCTGCCGGCCGAGACACAGCTGGCCCTCAGCAACGACCTAATCAGCATGGCCCATGCGCGCGCACTGGCCGGCGTGGAGGACATCACCCGCCACCTGGAGATACTGCACACCGTCATCGACCGTCACCTGTCGGTGCACGAGACCGAGCAGATGGTGAAGAGCAACGGCATCAAGGCCAAAGCCAAAGCGACGGTGCGTCGCCGCAACGACCTGCCCGAGAGCCACAGCGCCGCACAGAACCGACTGAAGGAGCGCCTGCAGTCGACAGTGGAAATCAAGCGCTCGCAGCGCGGCAAAGGCACACTGACCATCAGCTTCAACTCCGACAAGGACTTCGAGCGCATCATGGCACTGCTGGAGAAGTGAAAAGCAAAAAGTGAAAAGCGAAACGGTTATAACGAAAGCCTGCTATCGGCTGCCAATGGTTGCCGTCGTGGCTTTCGTTTTTTGTTTTTCGCTTTTCAATTCGGCTTTTGCCCAAAGCGCCCACTCGCCCGAGGTGGCTCTGCGGTGGTCTATTATTCCGGGCGGCGGACAGATATACAACAAGCAGGCCTGGAAGGTGCCCATCATCTATGGTGCCTTTGCCGGCATGAGCTACTTCATCTATGACAACTACAAGAGCATGAAGATGTTCAAGGACGAGTACCTCTACCGCGTGAACCACAATGGCGCCACCAACCTGGAAGGTTATGAATCCTATTCCGACTACAACATTTACAGTCTTTATAACTCCTACAACCGCGACTTCCAGCTGATGATTATCATCACGGTGGGCATCTATGCGCTCAACCTCATAGACGCATATGTCTTCGGCCATCTGTTCGACTTCCAGATTGACGACAATCTCAGCCTGGGACCGAGCCTGTCGGTCAGTCCGTTAGGCGTGCACCCCACATTTGGAATAAACCTGACGCTATAAACATTAAACTTTTAAACAGAAACTTTAAACACATTAACAATGATAAACAAACTTTTGATGTTGCAAACCGACGCGGCCACTGTTGTCGACACCCTCGAGAACACCGTCGCCCCCACTGCCCCCGAGCGCATTACCCTTTGGGATATGGCCCTCAACGGAGGCTGGATTATGCTGTTGCTGGTACTGTTGTTGGTGCTGGCCATCTACATCTTCATCGAGCGCTTCCTCACCCTCAACGGTGCCCTCAAAGGCAAGGAAGACGAGCAGTTTATGGACAACATCCGTCAGTATGTCCATGAGGGTAATGTGGATGCTGCCCGCAAGCTGAGCAAAGAGACTGCCACACCACTGGGCCGCATGATTAGCAAGGGCTTCTCGCGCCTTGGCCGTCCGTTGCCCGACATCCAGGCCGCCATCGAGAACGAAGGACAGCTGGAGGTGGCACGCCTCGAGAAGCGTGTGTCGCTTGTGGCCACTGTGGCCTCGCTGGGTCCCATGATCGGTTTCTTGGGCACTGTGACGGGCATGATCACCGCTTTCCAGGACATGGCCCATGCCGGCAACAACATTGACATCAGCCTCCTTTCCACAGGTATATATGAGGCTATGGTGACCACCGTCGGCGGTCTTATCGTCGGCATCATCTGCTACTTCCTCAACAACCTGTTGGTCAGCCGTATCAACAAGGTTGTCTTCGAGCTGGAAGTGCGCGCCAATGAGTTTATGGACCTCTTACACGAGCCCGCATGATACGCAGTCAGAACAAAATCAAGATTGAGACCAACTCGTCGAGCATGAGCGACCTGGTGTTCCTGTTGCTCATCTTCTTCATGATTACCTCGACGCTGATCAGTCCCAACGCCGTGAAGCTTCTGCTCCCCGAGAGCAACAGCAAGACGATGGCACGCGAGACGGTGACGGTCTATATCGACGAGAACCACAACTTCTTTGTCAATAATGACGTGCCTGTGGCCGTGTCCGAGTTGGAGTATTTCATTCGTGAAAGCATCGGCACGGAGAACGACGCCGCCTGTGTGACGCTCCGCGCCAACAAAGACGTGCCTGTGCAGGATGTTGTTCAGGTGATTGATGCCGTCAACAACATCAACACTGCCTCCGGCACCAAACACAAGGTTATCCTTGCAACATCACCAAAGAAATGAGCAACAAAGTCAAATCAGGTATCTGCACAGCAGTCATCATGGCGCTCATTGTCCTGGTGTTGCTGGCGTTTGGCTACGATCCGCCCGACCCGCCAATTCCCGAGGAGGGTGTAGAGGTGAACATTGGCGACAGCGATTTCGGCAGCGGCCTCGACCCCGAGCCCGCCAGCGAGTCGTCGAGCAACACACCGCCGGCGGCGCAGAACCAGGTGGTCACTCAAAACACTGAGTCCACCGTGTCAATGCCTTCCAACCAGCATCGTGGCACCATCACCAACCCTGCCGCCAACGAGGAGCCGCAGGTGGAGAACAAAGAGCCCGAAATCAACCGCAACGCCCTCTTCACCGGCAAGCGCAACCAAAGCAGCCAGAACGGTAGCGGCAGCGAAGGCAACACCACCGGCACAGGCAACCAGGGTAACCCCAACGGCAACCAGACCAGCACCAACTATACCGGCAACGGTGGCGCCGGCGGCAACTTCTCGCTCAAAGGCCGCAGCGCCGTGTCGCTTCCCAAGCCCACCTACAACTCCAACCAGCAGGGCACGGTGGTAATTGACATCTGGGTCGACCAGCAGGGCCGTGTGACGCGTGCCGAGTACCAGCCCAAGGGTTCCAACACCTCCAACGGCTACCTGGTCAGTCAGGCCAAAGCCGCTGCCTTGAAGGCACGCTTCAACGCCGACACCAAGGCAATGGAGGAGCAAAAGGGCAGCATCACCTACTACTTTACAATATGAGACTCGACAAATACCTTTGGGCCGTGCGCCTGTACAAGACGCGCTCGATGGCGGCCGACGCCTGCCAGAGCGGCCGCGTGAAGCTGACCGCCGAGGGGCGCGAGCTCAAGCCATCGCACGACGTGAAGGTAGGTGAACGCTACAGTCTCAATATTGAACAGCTGCATAAGGAAATTGAGGTGCTGGCGTTGCCACCCAACAGGGTAGGAGCGGCGCTGGTGCCGGGCTTTATGATTGACCGCACCCCGCAGGAAGAGTATGAGCGCATACAGATGGCGCGCCGGTATGCATTTGAGAAACGCGACCGTGGAGAAGGACGCCCCACCAAGCGCGACCGACGCGACATAGAGCGCTTCAAATATGAGTGAAAAAGGAAAAATCTGAAAAAAAACATATTTTTCCGAAAAAAGTTGCAATAAATATCTTAATCGTCGTACCTAACTAACGAATAGAGCAAGTGGAAGACAGGCAGATAGTAGAGGCCGTGCTGGCGGGCGACACCAGGCAATACGCCGAAATCGTGCGCCGCTACCAACAGAATGTGGCTAACCTCACATATAAACTCTGTGGCACACGCCTTGAGGTGGAAGAGGTGACCCAGCAAGTGTTTGTCGAGCTCTACACCGCCCTGCCGCGCTTCCGCTTCGACTCGAAACTGAGTTCTTTCATCTACCGCATCACCGTCAACGTCGTCTGCAAGATGATGGGCAAAGCCCGCCGCTTCGTCTCCACCGACGAACTCGAAGGCCTCCCCGAGCAGCGCAGCGAGGACCGCAACGCGCAGCAGGAAATGATCCACAACGAACAAATGGAACAGCTGCGCACCGCCATAGGTCACCTCAAGGACGAGCAGCGCACCGCCCTGGTGCTCTACACCTTCGAGGACTTCAGCTACCAGCAGATTGCCGACGTGATGCAATGTACACTCAGCAAAGTCGAAAGCCTCATATTCAGAGCGAAAAAGAACCTCGCAAAAGAAGTGAAACGATGAATATAGACCAAACATTAGAGCAACTTGCACACCTGCAATACCCGCAACAGGTCGACGTGGTGGACCGCGTGATGGCGCAGGTCTCCGCGCGTCCCTACCTGCAGCCCGTGCACCGCACCAACCAAGTGTGGAAACGCCTCAGCGCAGTGGCCGCGGCGGCGGCGGTTTTGCTGGTCGCCGTCAACGTCACCTCTCTCTACACGCGCTCCTACGACGAAGAGGGCATGGGCACCACGCTGGCGCAACTCAACGACTACTCCTCATGGTCCACCGTCGAGCAAGTTGCCAGCCCCTACGAATATCTGTATGAAGAATAAAATCCACCAAGCCATGAAGAGAATAATCATACTCGCCATATTGTTTGCAGTGGCTCTGCCGTTGTCGGCTCAGCACGAGGGCAAGCGTCCGCACAAGAAACAGCGCGAAGTGACCGAGCTGGTGCAGGACCTCAACGCCGTGCAGAAACGCAAGATAGAAAGTATCAGCAAGGACTCGCGCGAGCGCGTCGACGCCCTGCGCCGTCAGCAGCGCGCCGTACACGACTCCATCGTCATGTACATGGAGCGCGAGGGCGACCAATCCGCCGCGCTCTACCCCCTCTTCGACCGCGAAGCCAAACTGCAGGTGGCCGTCAGCCGCGAGATGTACACCACCAAACTGCGCATCGATGAGGTGCTCAAACCCGAGCAACGCGAATCCCTACGCAACGCCTGCCGCAAGGACAAACACAGCGGTGCAAAATAGGTCGTGCACGACCTAAATCGCCATTCCTACACCTGATTTTTAATTCTTAATTCATAATTTTTAATTTCTAAAACCGCCTTTTCTCGGACAAAAACGGGTCAAGACGGCGTTCTATTACGCTAATAATCTCATTATAAGCATACAAAACCCCGTTTTCTTCCCCCTATCATTCCGCACCCCCTCCGACTCTGGTCCGACTCAAGTCCGAGTCAACTCCGACTGATGTCCGACCACAGTCGGACAAAACACGGTGCATCTGCGGTGTCGATACGAATATGTCGTGCACGACCTAAATCCTCATATAAATGGTTTTGCACGCCGATCATTTTATTATATATTATATTGTAATTCAATTTTATTTTGTATATTTGCATTTTCTCCTACAGATAGGAGGAAGTGCTATTTATTTGAAAACTAAATTAATATAAGAGTAATGAGAAAACTTGCAGTGGTGGCTTTCGGTGGCAATGCATTGTTACGCAGCGGCCAAAAAGGCACCTATCAAGAGCAGATACAGAACGTGGAGAACACATGCGAGAGCCTCTGCGCCCTGCTGAAACGCAACTATAACGTCGTGATTGGTCACGGCAACGGTCCACAGGTGGGCAATGTGATGCTTCAGCACGAGGCTGGCAAGCTGGCCGGTGTGGAAGCGATGCCTATGGACTTCTGTGTCGCCGAGACGCAGGGCAGCATCGCCTACCTCATCGAAATGGGCATGCGCAACGTGATGGCCCGCAACGACATACAGCGCGATGTGGTGACGTTGGTTACCCAGGTGGCAGTCAATAAGTTGGACCCCATGTTCCAGAACCCCACCAAGCCTGTGGGACCCTACTACACGAAGGAGCAGGCCGAAGAGTTCGCCCGCGAGACCGGTGCCAAATACAAAGAAGACCCCAAGGGTAACGGCTGGCGCAAGGTGGTGGCTTCGCCCAAGCCCACGCGCATCAACAACATCAAGATTGTGAAGCAGCTGGCTACCGCCGGTAATATCGTGGTCACCGTGGGCGGCGGCGGCATCCCTGTGGTGGAGGAGAGCGACTATGTGCGCGGCGTGGAAGCCGTTATCGACAAGGACCTCGCCAGCGCCCTCTGCGCCGTGGAGATTGGCGCCGACGAGTTCTATATCCTCACCGATGTGCCCAAAGTGTACATCAACTTCCGCAAGGAGAACGAGCAGGCACTCGACACCATCACCATCGCCCAGGCCAAGAAGTATTTGGACGAGGGGCAGTTTGCCGAAGGCAGTATGGCTCCGAAGGTGCGTGCTGCCATCATGTTCGTTGAGCACGGTGGCAAAGAGTGTATCATCACCGAAGCCGGTCAGCTGAACAACCCCAACTGCGGTACCCGTATCGTTCGATAGTTTTACAACGGATAATGTTTAGGAAACGTAAAGAATTAGTGGACAAAATTGCCGCCATGCCGCAGTTCAAGTCCTTCGTGAAGACGCTTGCCATTGCAGGCTTTGCCTGCTCTGTAGTGGGACTGCTGTTGAAGATGAAGGGTGTGCATACCGGCGATAATCTGCTCATTGTAGGAATGTCTGTACTCGCCGTTGTTGCATTTCTTCTGGGGTGGATCTTCCCTAATGCACCCGAAGGTAGAATGTCTGCAATATGGAAGTTTGCAATGACCTTGACGGGCTTTTCTTTGGCTGTAGTGTTGCTGGGACTGTTGTTCTGGTTGATGCATTGGTACGGAAGTATTACGATGCTGATTCTGGGCGGCGGTTCCTTGGCTATCTGTGGCATTGCATGGCTCTATTATTTTTTCTACATAAAATAAAAAATAATCCTGACAAATAAATTCAAAACAATAATAATAAAAAACACAACAACATGGCTTACAATTTAAGAAACCGCAATTTCCTGAAGATCCTCGACTTTTCGCCGAAGGAGCTCAACTATCTGCTCGACCTGGCCCGCGAACTGAAGCGCGCCAAATATGCAGGCACCGAGAAACCGACCCTCACCGGCAAGAACATTGCCCTTATCTTCGAGAAGACCTCGACCCGCACCCGCTGCGCCTTCGAGGTTGGTGCCAAAGACCAGGGTGCCCACGTGACCTATCTCGGTCCCACCGGCAGCCAGATTGGCATCAAGGAGAGCATGAAGGACACCGCCCGCGTGCTGGGTCGTATGTTCGATGGCATCGAGTACCGTGGCTTCGACCAGGCCACCGTCGAGGAGCTGGCCAAATACGCCGGTGTTCCCGTGTGGAACGGTCTGACCGCTGAGGCTCACCCCACCCAGATCCTTGCCGACTTCCTGACCATCCAGGAGCATACCGACAAGCCCCTCAACCAGGTGAAGTTCGCCTA
>JAFZKV010000021.1 GCA_017551765.1 Bacteroidales bacterium | reverse complement strand
GGATCGGTAGGGTCGTCGTTGCCGCCGCCGTTAATCTTGGTCAGGTGCATGGTGACGTCACCCTGCATGTCGGTGCCGGGCACCACGTTGCCGGTCAGCGAGGCTTCCGTCGCACTGATGCTGACGATGGTGAAGCTGTACTCGCCGCCGCCGTTAGGATGGACGGTGAGCACATTGCCATTGACGCTCCAGGTGAAGTTGTTGTTCTCACTCTGGCCGCCCATGAGCACATCGCCGGTGCCGTTGGCGTTCATCACCAGCACCATGTCCGGCGGGGTCATTTCCTGGCCGTTGTAGGTCATGTTGTCCACCTGCCAACTGCCCACCAGGCTGTTACTGTCGTCGTTTCCGTTACCATTGTTGTTGGTCGGCGTGTCGTCGGGGTTGCACGCGCCGAAGCACAGCATCAGTGCTGCTGCCAACGAGAAAAAGATTCCTTTTTTCATAATGATTATTGTTTAATTATAAAGGGTTAATTTTGCGTAATAACGTGAAGTGTAGTCGGTTATTGTACCGTCTGCGGCATTTAACATTTATTATGAGTTGTTCTATTGCGCAGTGTGCTCCGTGGGCACCACTTTGCTGTGGTCGATGCCAAAGGGGTCTGGCGGCTCGTCTAAAATGTTTGATTGTTTGATTGCTTGATTGCTTGAGTCTTTGCGGTACTCGAGTCCTTTTTCAGGGCGTCGGCAGTCGCTCATGTTGTCCTGTATACGCTCGATTTCCTCGGGGGTGAGGGCGTGGTCGCTGCTGACGAAGCGCTCCCTGCGGAAGGGGAAGGCGCTGGCCAGCTCGCCGCTGTAGTAGAAGTCGAAGCCTATGGCGCCGAAGGTGTACTGACGGTCGCCCACGGTGATATGGCTGCCGCCGGGCATTGGGTCGGCCTTGGGCACCGACTGGCTGAAGCCCACGTTGAAGAGGGTGAACAGCAGGTCGGGCCGGTCGCTGATGTCGTAGCCCGCACGGCGCCACTGCAGCATGGTCTGGTGCAGGATGCAGCCGGTGTAGATATAGCTGTATAAGTGGTTGCGGTAGTCCACCAGGCGGTTGTAGCGCTCGGTCTCGTGGTCGTCGGTGGTGAAGTCGAGCAGGTGCTCATAGGCAGGCCCCATGTAGTACTCGCTTGTGGGGTCTTGCAGGTGCTGCTCCACGGCGGCGGCGGTAAAGTCCTTGATGCCGTTGACGCCGTAGCTGAATTGGCTCTGCACGCTGAGCACCTTGACGGGGCCGAGGTACTTCTTGAACATCTCGCGCTTCGAGTTGAAGAGGCGTATCTGCTCGCCGATGAGGCAGCCCACGATGAGGCGGGGCTCCACGCCGGTCAGGCGTCCGGCCTCGCAGATGAGGGCGCTGTCGCGCAGGATGGCATCCTTCAAGGCGGGCCACTCGGGTCCTCTCATCCAGGGGATGATGTTGCGCTCGGGACCGAGGGTGTCGGCTTGGTCCAGGTAGATGGCTGCCGCCGCCAGCATGCGGTCGAGCAGCAGCGGGTCGTCGCTGGTCACCACGGCGTTGAGCATTAGACGGGCGTTGACGGGGTGCCGCTCGGCCATCTCGGCCAGACGTAGCAGCTGGTCGTGCAGGTCGGCAACCTCGACGGTCTCCTCGTCATGGCCCACCGCGGCGGCGTCCACCATGTAGCGGTAGTTCTTGTCGATGGCTCCTTTGTTGTTGGTCACGCCCAACTGATAGAGGCCCCAGGCACCGATGATGGCCATGCCTGCCAGCGCGAAGAGCACCAGCACGATGTCGATGGTCTTGCGCCACCAGGGGCGCTGTTTGAAGTCAAACCAGAGTTGTTTCATGCCAAATCTCTCAGCCACGCGATGCTCTCAAAGAGGGTCACATCCATAGCGATGAACACGAGGGCACCGGCGATATAGCCAGCCAGGGCCAGCAGCGTGATTTTCTTGAGGTACCAGATGAAGTCGATCTTCTCCATGCCCATGACGGCTACACCGGCGGCTGAGCCGATGATGAGCAGGCTGCCGCCCGTGCCGGCGCAGTAGGCCAGGAACTCCCAGAAGGGATGGTTGACGTCGAAGATGGCGCCGTCGCCCAGCGGATACATGCCCATCGAGGCGGCCACCAGCGGCACATTGTCGACCACCGACGACAGCACGCCGATGATGAGGTCGATGAAGAAGAAGCCCGGGGCTTCGGTGCCAAAGGTGCTGTTCAGTCCACCGGCCAGCGAGGCCAGAATGCCGGCCACCTTCAGGCAGCTGACGGCCATCAGGATGCCGAGGAAGAAGAGGATGGTGGGAGTGTCGATGTGCTCCAGCGTGCTCACCGCGGTGGGCAGTTTGTGGCCTTCTTTCTCATACTTGCGGCTGATGATCTCGGTGGTCAGCCACAGCACGGCCAGGCCGAAGAGCATGCCCAGGTAGGGGGGCAGGTGTGTGATGGTCTTGAAGATGGGCACGAAGATAAGGGCGCCGATGCCCATAAAGAGGATGAGCTTGCGCAGGTGGGCGGGCACCTCGACGCCGCTGCCGCTGTTCTCGGGGCGTTCGATGTTGCCCTTCAACGTGGCACCCACGATGAGCACGGGCACCACCATGCACACCAGCGAGGCCACGATGGTCTTCACAATGATGTTGACGGTGGTCACTTGTCCGCCGATCCACAGCATGATGGTGGTCACGTCGCCGATGGGGCTCCAGGCGCCGCCGGCGTTGGCGGCCAGGATGACCATGCCGGCATAGAGCCAGCGCTCCTTGCGGTCGGCGATGAGCTTGCGCAGCAGGGCCACCATTACGATGGCGGTGGTCATATTGTCCAGCAGGGCCGACAGGAAGAAGGTGAGGATCGAGATGACCCACAGCAGTTTCTTTTTGTCGGTGGTGGTAATTTTGTCGGTGATGACGCGGAAGCCCTGGTAGTCTTCAATCAGGGTGACGATGGTCATGGCGCCGAGCAGGAAGAAGACAATCTCGGCGGTCTCGCCCAGGTTCTCCACCAGGTGCGACGAGATGAAGTTGTGCCAGGTGTCGCTGTCCATGCCGGGCTGTGCCACGCCGTTGCAGAACACGAACACGGTCCACAGCAGGGTGCCCAGCGCAAGGGCCGTGGCGGTCTTGTTGATTTTGAACGGATGCTCCATCGC
>JAFZKV010000020.1 GCA_017551765.1 Bacteroidales bacterium | reverse complement strand
GTCGACCGCACCATCCCCATGCTGCCCGAGAAGCTCTGCAACGAAGTGTGCTCCCTCCGTCAGGACGAGGACAAACTCTGCTTCAGCGTCGTCATGGAGATGGACGCCAAAGGCGAACGCGACCGTAAGGGAGCGAACGCTACCCCCAAAGTCCTCAAGACCTGGATAGGCAAGACAGTCATCCGCAGCGACCGCCGCATGGCCTACGAGGAGGCGCAGGAAATCATCGAGGCCAACACCGTGCCCGACGGCTCGCCCGTCGGGGAAGCCATCCTCAGGCTCCATGCCCTGGCCACAGTCTTGCGCAGCCAGCGCTACAAGGACGGCGCCATCAACTTCGAGAGTCAGGAAGTGAAGTTCCAGCTCGACGAGAACGCCAAACCCATCGGTGTCTATATCAAGGAGAGCAAAGAGGCCAATTGGCTCATCGAAGAGTTTATGCTGCTGGCCAACAAGACCGTCGCCGAATATGTCGGCAAACCAAAGAGTCGGAATACTCGGAGTACTCAGAACACTCCGCCTTTTGTCTATCGCGTCCACGACGAACCCAACCCCGAGAAGCTCAACACCTTTGTGGAGTTCGTCACCAAGTTGGGCTTCAGCATGAAGACCAGCAGCCGCAAGGCCCTCGCCGAGAGCTACAACCGCCTGTTCGAGAACATCGCCGGTCGCGGCGAGGAGCACATGGTCGACACCATCGCCATCCGCACCATGAGCAAGGCCTACTACAGCACCGAGAACATCGGCCACTATGGCCTCGCCTTCCCCTACTACACCCACTTCACCTCCCCCATCCGCCGCTATCCCGACCTGATGGTGCACCGCCTGCTGGAACATTATTTGAACTCCGAACCCCAAATTCCGAACTCCGAACTATTGGAAGAATACTGCCGCCACTGTTCCGTGATGGAGAAGAAGGCCGCCGACGCCGAACGCACCAGCGTGAAGTACAAGCAGGCCGAGTACCTCGCCGACAAGCTGGGGCAGGTCTTCCCCGCCCTCATCAGCGGTGTCAGCAAGTGGGGCATCTATGCCGAGATAGAGGACAGCAAGTGCGAAGGCATGATACCCATCGGCAGCCTCAAGGACGACTACTACATGCTCGACGAGGACAACTACCAGGTCATCGGCCGCCGTCACGGCCGCTGCTACAAGCTCGGCTACCCCGTCCACATCCGCGTCCGCAAGGTCGACCTCATCAAGAAGCAGATAGACTTCGACCTCGTCGAAGAGGAAGAGCTAACTCCTTCCAGAAAAGCCAAAGCCTCCAATGAAAAAAGACCCTCTGGAAAAACCAGAGAGTCTAATAAGTCCCAAAAGAAGCGTAAGAAACGGTAAAAAGGGGTGGAATTACTCCACCCCGTAGAACTTCAAAAGCTCGTCCACTTTCTTCTTGTCGCCCAGCTCTTTCAGCAGAATGGCACGATAATCAACATTGTACTTCTTGCAGTCCTTTATTATATCGTTGATCCATTCAACCCTCGGAGCCTGCCGGTTTATATTATATAGTTTTACTACTTCCTTTAATGACCGGTTTAGTAATTGAACCATCGCTTGCGTGTAAGTAATGTTATTACGCTGGTTTCCTACAGGATGTATCTCATAGAATTCTAACGCTTCCGTAGGAAGCAACGAGAGATAGTCAATGTTCTCTTCCTTACACCTTTGAATAACCCTAATTCCATCCTCTTTAAACCGTTTTACTTCCTCGTTTGTAATAGTACTCGGATCACTTTTGTAGCGATTATAAAACCATGCTAGATTTCTCAACGAAGAATACAATACTACTGCTGAAAGCTGCTTCGCCTCTGCTGACCGCCTATCTGCCTCTGCTGACCGCCTATCTGCCTCTGCTGACAGCTCCTCCATGTATGTTATACATGATAATTTATATTTAGAACCACTAGCCCTTATTCTTATAGAAACACCTTTAGAATTAAACTCTTCTATTCTCTTCTCGTTATCATCGGTGCCTCCGCCATCATAGAGATTGCTATCCGTTATTTGATAGTAAATGGAATGCCAGATAAAAAGCAGTTGGTTTTGACGGCTAATTTTCCAGTCCTTCTTCATTTCTTCCAAAATGAACTGCTCGGTGAACTGCGCCGCATCTTTATCTTTCATCACAGTGTTTGTGGCGGCGAAGTCCTTCACCTTCTGGCGGTAGCCGTCGGGCAGCGTCACGCCGAGGGCCTTGTCGAGGCGGTCCACGATGTCCTCCGTCTGCGCCCACATCGGCACCGCCAGGACCAGCAGCGCCAGGGCCAATAGAATGTTCTTTCTCACTCTTCGGTCTGTATTGTTACAAATAAGATTAGAAGTCGTCCACTCGCGAGGCGGAGTAGGAACTGCTGCTCTCGCGGTAGCTGTAGGACGAGGCCGACGACACCGAGGCGGTCTTGAACTTGATCCACCCCACGATAATCAGTATGTCGACCAAGATGCCGAGGCCGCTGCCCAGGGCGCCCACCAAGGGGATGATGCAGAGGGCGTAGGAGACCAGCGCAATGATGAAGGCAATGCGGATCAGGTTGGCCGCGTCGCGGGCGGGGAACTCCTTGGCGTCGCGCAGCGTGCCGAAGGCCTTCACATAGATGATAGCCCAGATGATGCCCAGAATATTGGCAATGATAGTGCCCACAATGGGGATGAGCATCAACAGGTCGGCGATAATCTCCAGGATGATACCCGTGCGCACCTGCCGCAAGGCCTTGGCGGTGTTGCCGGCGAACATCTTAGCCAGGTCGGTGAAGCCCACCAGAATGACTATCTCGCACACCGCCGACAGCAACGGCAGCACAATCATATACCACGGCGAGGCGGCCCCCGTCAGGGCAGCCACCAGCGTGATGATGGTCACTGTGCTCATCACCATGCCGATGAGCGAGTTGAACACCACTGCCCAAAAGATGCTGTTCACATTAGACTTCCATCTTCTTGCATCCATAACAAAAACTTACAACGTAAAACGTAAAACCTAAAACGTAAAACCTAAAACGTACAACGAAAACCTACTTAAACAATGCGTCGATCTGCTCCTTGTAGGCGGCAGCCACGTTGCGGCGGATGAGCTTCTGCGTGGGGGTGAGCATCTTGTTGGCCTCGGTCCAAGCCTCGGGGACGAGGGTGAAGCGTTTCACCTGCTCGGTGACACCCAGCTCGGCGTTGTACTTGTCCACCACCTTCTGGAAACGGGCGATGACGGTCTTGTCGGCCACCATCTCCTCGGGAGTGGCGGCGCTGACGCCGTGGCGCTTGCACCAGTCGCGCAGCATGTCGAAGTCGGGGGCTATCAGGGCGGCAGCAAACTTCTGTCCGTCACCCACCACCATCATGTCGAGAATGAAGGGCGCCTGTTTCATCTTCTCCTCAATCACCTCGGGGTTGATATACTTGCCCATCGAGGTCTTGAACATGCTCTTCGTGCGGCCCGTGATGAAGAGGTAGCCGTCGGCGTCGAAATAGCCGGTGTCGCCGGTGTGGAACCAGCCCTCCTTGTCGATGGCTTCGGCAGTGAGCTCGGGTTTGTTGTAGTAGCCCTTCATCACATTGCCGCCACGGCACTGTATCTCGTTGGTCTCGGGGTCGATACGCACCTCAATCTCGCGCATGGCGAAGCCCACCGAGCCAATCTTGCGGCCCTTCTTGTTGCTGTTGGTCACGGCGATGAGCGGCGAGCACTCGGTGAGGCCGTAGCCCTCGTAGAGGTCGAGGCCCACGCAGGAGAAGAAGCGCGTGAGGCGCGGCTGGATGATGGCGCCGCCGCTGACGAGCATACCCAGGCAGCCGCCCATGCTCTCGCGTATCTCCTTGTACACCAGCTTGTCAGCAATCTTTTTCTGCAGCTTGTACCAGCAACTGAGCTTCGACTCGTCGAGGTCGTACTCGAAGGCCAGGTCGAGGGCCCAGGTGAATATCTTTTTCTTCATGCCGGTCAACTTCTCGCCCTTGCGGTAAATCTTGTCGTATACCTTCTCGATGAAGCGCGGCACGCAGGCCAGCATGTGGGGATGAATTTCCTTGCAGTTGTCGCCCACCTTGGCGATGCTCTCGGCGTATGCAATCTCGAAGCAGAGCCACTGATAGAGGTAGCCCATCATGCGCTCGTAGATGTGGCACATGGGCAGCCAGCTGAGGGCGCGCGTCCAGGTCTTTCCGGGACTCTCCTTGATTTCCTGCACGTTCATGATGAGGCCGCGATGGGTGAGCATGGCGCCTTTGGGCACTCCGGTGGTGCCGCTGGTGTAGATCATGGTGCAGACGTCGTCGGTGGTGAGTGCATCCTTCATCTCCTGCAACTTGGCAGGCGCCTCGGGGTGCTCGGCCACATAGCGGCGGCCAATCTCGTAGATGTCGTCCATCGACTTCACCCCCTCCATCGGCACAATGGTGCAGAGGTTCTCCAGATGAGGCAAATGCTCACGGATATTGCTGATTTTCTTATACAACGCGGGGGTTTCGACCACCAGCAGGCGCACCTGTGCGTCGTTGAGAATAAACTGATAGTCTTCCTCGCTGATTGTCGGATAGATAGGCAGGAGGACGGCACCCGTCTGCTGCACGCCGAAGTCGACATAGTTCCACTCGGGACGTCCGGCACTGATCAGGCCGATGTTCTCGCCCTTCTTCACGCCGAGATGCATCAAGGCATAGCTGATGAGGTCGACTTTTTCGATATACTCGTCAATAAAATGCTCTTTCCATTCGCCATTTTCCTTGTACTTGAAAACAGGGCGCTCGGGGTGGAGTTCCTTTCTCCACGCCAATAAATCAAACAATCGGGTAGGTTCCTGCATAGTTATTGTTAATTTAAATTAATGTGCAAAGGTACGACTATTTTTCCAAACACCGAAAAACATAAAGTTAAAATATGTTAATTTAACAAAACAGAAATAGGTCGTGCACGACCTATTTAGGTAATCGGTGGTCGGTAGTCGGTGGTCGGCATCGGCTGGAAACGGTCCCAAAACCGCCATTTCACCGCCCACCGACTACCGATTACCGACCACCAAACACCTAAAAACCACTATTTCAGAGCACAATACCACTCCCGAGAGGCCTATTGGCACCCCACCCCCTCCGACTCTGCTCCGACTCAAGTCCGACTGTGGTCCGACTGAACTCCGACCACAGTCGGACAAAACACGGTGTATGTGCGGTGTTGATACAGATAGGTCGTGCACGACATAAATCCCTTTTTACAACCTCCCCACCTGCGGCGGCTATCCAACAATCCCACAGATTTATTTGTGCACTTCGGATTTTCTTCGTACTTTTGTGGGTTACAATTTCAAGGCGATAGCAATGGCAGTGACTGAGAAACAGCTGATTGAGGAGCTCAAGAAGGGGAACTTCAAGCCCGTATATCTACTTACGGGCGAGGAAAACTACTATATCGACGTGGTGTCGAACTACTTCGAGGAGCAGGTGATAGACCCTTCGGTGCGCGATTTCGACCAGACGGTGCTCTACGGACGCGACGTGGATATGGCCACAGTCGTCAGCACCGTGAAGCGCTACCCCATGATGTCGCCCATCCACTTGGTGATTGTCAAAGAGGCGCAGGACATCGACGTGCGGCAGTGGGACCGCCTGGCGGCCTACCTGCAGCAGCCGTCGGACCGCAGCGTGCTGGTGCTCTGCTACCGCCACAAGAAACTCGACAAGCGCACGGCCGTCTACAAGGCCATCGACAAGGCGGGCGTCATCTTCGAGAGCCCCAAGGTGTATGACAACCAGGTGCCGGCGTGGATCATGCGCGAGGTAGGCGCCCACGGCTACAGCATCACCGACAAGGCCGCCGCCATGATGGCGGAGAACATCGGCGTGGACCTCGGCAAGGTTGCCAACGAGCTCAGCAAGCTCTATCCCCTGCTGCCCCAGGGCGGCACCATCGACGAGCAACTCGTTGAGGACCAGATAGGCATCAGCAAGGACTACAACGTCTTCGAGTTGCAGAAAGCCATCGGACGGCGCGACCCCGTGATGTGCAACCGCATCATCAACCACTTTGCCGCCAACCCCAAGAAGAACCCCATACAGATGATGCTGCCGCTGCTGTATGGCTACTTCCTGAAAATCATGTTCTACCACCAGCTGGAGAACAAGAGCGACGCCCCGAAGGTGCTGGGGTGCGCGCCGAGTTTTGTGCAGGACTACGCGCTGGCGGCGCGCAACTATCCGCTGGGCAAGCTGGCCACCTGCATCGGCTACCTCTACGAGACCGACCTGCGCAGCAAGGGTGTGCGCAACAGCGGCAACGTCACCGACGGCGAACTGCTCAAAGAACTTATTTTCAAAGTAATCCATTAAAAAAAAGAAGTTGAGGCAAATGAAAAAATACCTATATATTCTTTTCCTTTTCACTTTTCATTTCTCACTTTTCACTTCAGCCCAGGCGCAAGGGACGGTGAAGGGAGCCGTTTTTGACGAGAGCAACGGTGAGGCCATCCCCTTCGCCAGCGTCATCCTCGACGGCACCACCCACGGCTGTAACACCGACCTCAACGGCTTCTTCCTTATCAACAAGGTGCCGGCGGGCGACTACACGCTGCGCGTGCGCTTCTTGGGCTATGAAGAATACTCACAGAAAGTGACCCTCGCCGACCGCCGCACCGTCACCGTCACCATCCACCTCAAGCCGTCGGCCCAGATGCTCAAGGCCGTGGACATCACCGACAGCAAGGCCGAAGAGCGCCGCATCAAGACGCAGGTGAGCGTCGAGAAACTGACTTCGGCACAGATACAGCAGATGCCCTCCATCGGCGGCACGGCCGACATAGCACAGTACATGCAGGTGCTGCCGGGCGTCAACTCCACCGGCGACCAGGGCGGCCAGCTCTACATCCGCGGCGGCTCCATGATACAGAACCTCTGCCTGCTGGACGGCATGATTGTCTACAACCCCTTCCATTCCATAGGCTTATACTCCATCTTCGAGACCGACGTCATCCTCAACGCCGACATCTACACCGGCGGCTTCGGTGCCGAGTATGGCGGCCGCCTGTCGTCGGTGATGGACATCTCGACCCGCGACGGCAACAAGCGTCACCACACCGGCAAGGTGGGCCTCAACACCTTTGGTGCCAACCTCATCCTCGAAGGACCGCTGAAGAAGGAAACGGACAAATCGAGGACCACCATCACCTACCTGCTGACGGCCAAGAACTCCTACCTCTCCAAGACCTCGACGCTGCTCTACGATAATTTGCCCTCCGCGCTGGGCCTCAACAAGATTGCCGTACAGGGCGGCCTGCCGTTCGACTTCATGGACCTCTACGGCAAGCTCTCCATCAACTCGGGCACCGGCAGCAAGGCCAGCCTCTTCGGTTTCTACTTCGACGACTCGGTGTCCAACTACCAGGCCATCGCCAACTACCATTGGCGCAACTACGGCGCCGGCACCAACTTCAGCCTCGTCACCGGCACCTCGGCAATTCTCGAAGGCACCATCGCCTACTCCGACTACCGCATCACCCTCGACGACGGTTCCGGCTACGACAAATACAGCTCCATCAACGGCTTCAACATCAATATGCAGGTGACCAACTTCATCGGCAAAAACCGTCTGAAGTACGGCCTCTGTATCGAGAGCTACAACACCGACTACCAATTCTGGAACCAATACGGCAAGCGCGTCTCTCAGCACGAGCCCTCGCCTGTGCTCTCCGTTTTCGGCACCTACAAGTTCAACAACGGCCGCTGGCTGTTCGACCCGGGCTTCCGTCTGGTGGCCTACACCTCGCAGACGGTCAACACGGTGTCGCCCGAACCCCGTTTGGCAGCCAAATGGAACGCCACGGACAAGCTGCGCCTGAAGTTCGCCGGCGGCTTCTACAGCCAGGTGTTCCTCGACGCACGCTCCGACAACGACATCGTCAACCTCTTCACCGGCTTCCTCACAGGCTCGTCGGAGCTCAACCTGCCCAACTCGTTCATGGGTAAGGAGGTGAACTCCTACGTGCAGCGTGCCAAGCACATCATTGCCGGAGCCGAGTACGATGTGGTGGATTATGTCACCCTCAACGCCGAGGTCTACCTTAAATACTTCGACCAACTGCTCAACGCCAACCGCGACAAGATGTACGACGACACCGACCCCGTATACCGTCCGGGCGGTGACTATGAGAAGCCGGAGTATCTGACCAAGGACTATATCATCGAGAACGGCTACGCTGCAGGTCTGGACATCAGCGCCACCGCCGACCTCGACCGCCTATACCTCTGGGCCACCTACTCGCTCGGCTTCGTGCGTCGCGGCAACGAGGTGGTGCCCTCCTACAGCCCCCACTACGACCGTCGCCACACCGTCAACCTGCTGGCCACCTACAAGTTCGGCACACAGAACGATTGGGAGGTTAGCGGCCGCTGGTCCTTCGGCTCGGGCTTCCCCTACACGCAGACGCAGGGCGTCTTCCAGCAGCTGGTCTTCGGTAACGACATTGTCAACGACTATACACGTGAAAACGGCGAGTACGGTTTGTACTACGCCGAGCTATACAAAGGGCGCCTACCGAGCTACCACCGTCTCGACCTGGGCATCAAGAAGCGCATCGCCGTGGGCAAGCGTTCCATCCTCGACCTCAGCCTCAGCGCCACCAATGTCTACAGCCGGCAGAACATCTTCTACTTCAACCGCGTCACCTATGAGCGCGTCAATCAGTTGCCTCTGCTGGTCAGCTTCGGCATGAACTTCACTTTCTAATTGGCCTGCCGCGCAAAATCGAACAGTGCCTGCGGCAGATGGCAGTAGCCGTCGGGATGCTTGTCGAGGTAGTCCTGATGATACTCGTCGGCAGCGTAGAAATTATGTATAGGTCCCACCTCCACCGCTAACGGTGCGCTGTAGCCACGCTGCACCTCGTCGAACACCTCCTTGATGGTCAGGTAGTCCTCGGGCTCGATGTAGTAGATGCCCGTGCGGTAGCGCGTGCCCTCGTCGTTGCCCTGCCGGTTGACACTCGTGGGTTCGATGCAGTCAAAATAGAGGTTCAGCAGTTTGCGCAACGGCAGCACCTCGGGGTCGAACACCACACGCACCGCCTCGGCATAGCCCGTGCGGTCGGTATACACCTCCTCATAGGTGGGCTTCTCGGTATTGCCATTTGCGAAGCCCGTCTCGGTCTCCACCACTCCGCGTATCTGCTTCAGGTAGTGCTGCGCGCCCCAGAAACAGCCCGCAGCCAGAAATATGGTCTTCATCGTATGCTTGGTTTTGGTACTCTGATTGGAAACCATGAGCGCAGAGGCTGGTCAAGCCCCAGGCCGTTCATGTAGTTGTAGGTGGCCAGCCGCAACGCAGCCCCCACCGCTTCAATGTCATAGGGGAAGTCGGGCGTCCAGTCCACCTCGTTGTTGCAGAAAGGATTTGGCTCAAAGGAGAGCCGCTGCGCCCCGTAGGCTTCGGGATTGAGCCCCGAGGGGCTGTGGCAGGTCATCGCATAGCGGTGCCAGAAAGCGCTCTGCACGATGCCTTCGTCGAACATGCGGCGCACTGTCTCCAGCGCATCCACCGTCTCCTGCAGCGTCTCCGTGGGGAAGCCGTACATGAGGTAGGTGTGTACCATGATGCCGGCGTCGCGGAAATGGCGGCAGGCCTCCACGGTCTGCTGGATGGTGACACCCTTGTCCATCAGCTTCAGCAGGCGGTCGCTGGCCACCTCAAGGCCGCCGCTGACGGCCACCATGCCGGCCTCGGCCAGCAGGTCGCACAACTCGGCGGTATAGGCTTTCTCGAAACGTATGTTGCCCCAGAAACTCAATGCCAGACGACGGCGCAGCACCTCCTCGGCCACCTCGCGCAACAGCTTGGGCGGCAGCGCCTCGTCGACAAAATGGAAGCCTGTGCGACCCGTCTGCTGCATGACGCGCTCCATGTGGTCCACCACCGTAGTGGCATCAGGGGCATGGTAGCGTCCGAT
>JAFZKV010000019.1 GCA_017551765.1 Bacteroidales bacterium | reverse complement strand
GTAATCTTATACCCCTCTATTGACAAGGAGTTGTAGCTGTCTTTCACATATGTGGCATCCATCATGGCTAACACTGATGCCACATCTTTCTTTACCGGTTTAGTATTCACAATTTCCAGCACCACCTTCCGCATCTGCATCCACATCAGGCGAATACGCGCTGCATACGGGGATTCTGCAAATATCTCCATCTTAATATTCTCCTCGAATGGATTCTCTTCCGACACAGTATAACCCACCTGACGCATCATTCGCAGTATTTCGTCGGCCATCTCCTCACGCCCAATGGAGCGCAGCGCGCCAGCCACGCGTCCCGCGCGGGTAGTATGCCCCCCATCGATTGCCGCCGACACCAACGGGGATACATCCTTCAAGCTGGCCAGACACGTCCTTGCTTCCAATGCATTGCGTCGATAATAATCCGGTCCTACCATCAAAAGGGCATATTCCATTGGATATAACCGTACTCCATAGCGCGATTCCTGAACAACATTCGGAGGTAAGGTGGCCTTGATGTCCACAATGGATGTTCCAAAGGGAAGTTGAAGCACATTGTTCGTTCCTGATTCGCTACGGACAATCAGCTGCTTAGGAATCACCGTATTGCCACTGTAGAAATAGAGCGACAATTCTGGCGACAGGCACCATGCTCCATTGAATTTTTTATTTAGATATGCCGTCACAAAACTCCAATACGACACATACCATACCGTGGAGTCGCCTTCTCTTCCCGGCATCGACGGAATATACCATCCTTTGATGACCATCTGCAGATAGCCACTATTCACCAATCGTTCGGTATGAATCCTCCCTAATGTATCAGCACCTTGAATCACCAGATTGTCTCCATGAGCATCTTGATATGCCTTCAGTATCTCCATTGATTCTGCCAGTTTATCCTGTATTGTCGCCATATTAGTGAGTTTTTATTATTGATATATCGCGTGTTTGTAGTATTAAGTTATCCGGAAATATTGATATTAGTATATTTTGCATTACTATTATTAGTATATTTTGCATTACTATTATTAGTATATTTTGTATTATGATTATTAGTATATTCTTCATTACAATCATTAGTATTTGTCGCTGCAAAGATACAAACATTTTATTAATCAGCAAAATATTTTTTTTATTTTAACTATTTTAGATTAATTAGGGTTATACTACTTTTACTATTTGTAGTAAAAGAATGTATTTCCACTATTAGTATTTGGCATCACTTAGTCATGCAGATTTCTTGTCATGGGGAAATATTTTCTCTCAATCCAAAGAAAATAATGCTCTGGGGAAAGGAAGGATGTCAATTAGATTGCTCCAATTGCAGCAGATACTGCTTGCGGCGCAAGCCGAAGGCATAGCCGGTGAGGGTGCCGTCGCTGCCGATTACGCGGTGGCAGGGGACAATGAGGGCTATGGGGTTGCGGCCGACGGCACCACCGACGGCCTGCGCGGAGCGGCAACCAACCCTTCGGGCAATCTCGCCATAAGTTACCGTCTGCCCATAGGGTATGGTGAGGAGTTCATGCCAGACGCGTTGCTGGAAAGCCGTGCCACGAAGGTCTATCGGCGGGGTGAAATCGGGTTGGCGACCGGAGAAGTAGAGGTCGAGCCAACGTATACAAGCAGTTAGCGGAAAGTGGTCGGCGATTGACCCGCCGTTGCTGCCGTCAGCAGGCGATGCAAACCGCAAGCCGGTGAGGGCCGCGTCGTCAAAGGAGAGGACAATGGGGCCGATGGGGCTGCTGTAATGAGCTCTGCGGGTCATTTGGTGGGTTCCACGTGCAGGGTGATGTGGGTGGCGTCGCCGAAGCGGGCCTTGAGGGCCTGCTCTATCTCGCAGGTGCGGCTGTGGGCGACGGCGAGGGGCAACGAGCCCTCCATGCGGATATGCAGCTCGATGGCGTAGCGGCTGCCGATGCGGCGCGTACGCAGGTGGTGCGGGTCGCGCACGTCGGGGAAAGAGGTGACCACGTCGAGTATCTCCTTCTCGACCTCCTCGGGCAGCGAGGCCTCCAGGAGTTCATCCAACCCCTTTTTCAACAGCTTCCACGCCACGCGGAGGATGAACAGCGACACGATAAGTCCCGCCAGCGGGTCGAGCACCGTCCAACGGTCGCCCAGCAGGATGGCCCCGCCGATGCCCAACAGCGTGCCGAGCGACGAGAGGGCGTCGCTGCGGTGGTGCCAGGCATTGGCTTCCACGGCGGGCGAGTTCAGGAACCGTCCGCGGCGCACGGTGTACTGATAGACAAGCTCTTTCAGCAGCACCGATACCAGCGCCGCCCACAACGCCAACATCCCCGGAGCAGGAAGCGCGCCGCCGTGATACCAGAAAAGCATCGCCACAGCAGCCCTGTATCCAATGCCCACTGCCACCACAGCCAACGCAACGCCGATGATGGTGGTGGCAAGGGTTTCATACTTGCCGTGGCCGTAGTCATGTCCGCAGTCTTCAGGTTTGCCGCTGATGCGCACAAAAAGCAGCACCACGGCATCGGTCAGCAGGTCGGAGAGCGAATGTACAGCGTCGGCCGTCATGGCCGCACTGTGACCCACGATGCCCGCCACAAACTTGAACACTGTGAGCAGCACATTGGCCGCGCTGCCCACCAGCGTCACCTTGAATATTTCTTTCTCGCGCTCCATCTCAAATTATCTGCGCCGTGTGATTCTTGGTGTCCACCTTGCCGATGGCATCGATGATGATGCCCTGCTCGTCAATGACGTAGGTGGTACGCAAGGTGCCCATGCTCACCTTTCCGTAGTTCTTCTTCTCGCCCCAAGCCTCGTAGGCCTTCAGGATGGTAAGGTCGGTGTCGGCAATGAGGTGGAACGGCAGCTGGTATTTCTCGATAAACTTCTGATGGCTGGCGGCGCTGTCCTTGCTGACGCCCAGGACATTGTAGTCCAGCGCGAGAAAGCGCTCGTAATTGTCCCTCAGGTCGCAGGCCTCGGCGGTGCAGCCAGGCGTGCTGTCCTTGGGGTAGAAATACAAAACAAGTTTCTTGCCCTTATAGTCGGCGAGGCTCACCGTCTCACCCGTCTCAATCGTCCCCTCGAACCAAGGGGCTTTGGTCCCTTTCTGTAACATATCCTATGTATTGTGTGATTGTGGTATTGCGTTATTGCGTTATTTTTTCGGGTGCAAAGATACAAATATTTTGTCACCTCGCCAAATATTTGTATTTTTGCATTTCAAAACTGACTATCATGGATACTATCGGGAGTTGGCTTACTGATGCTATCTTGACATTGAACAGCTGGGTGTGGAGCCCTGCATTGGTGGCTTTGTGCCTGCTGGCGGGACTCTATTTTTCCTTGCGGACAAGGTTCGTGCAGGTGAGGCGTTTCGGCGAGATGTTCCGGCTGCTTTTCGGCAGCGCGGGAAAGGACAAGAAGGCTACGGGCATCTCCTCGTTCCAGGCGTTTGCAATGGCCTTGTCGGGCCGTGTGGGCACGGGTAACATCGTGGGTGTGGCCACCGCCATCGGCTTCGGCGGCCCGGGAGCCATCGTGTGGATGTGGATCATTGCCTTCTTCGGAGCCGGCAGCGCCTTTGTGGAGGCCACGCTGGCACAGATATACAAGGAGAACCACAACGGGCAGTTCCGTGGCGGCCCGGCCTACTACATCGAGCAGGGTCTGCGCTCGCCCTTCTTTGGTGGACTGTTCGCCGTGTTGGCGGCGGTGGCCTGCGGCATCTTCCTGCCTCCGGTGCAGTGCAACGGCATCGCGCTGAGCTGTTCGCGCAGCTTCGGCGTGCCGGTATGGGTCATCGGTGCAGTGGTGGCCTTGCTCATCGCGCTGGTCATCATCGGCGGCGTGAAGCGCATAGCCAACGTGGCGCAGGTGGTGGCTCCCGTGATGGCGCTCATCTATATCATCCTTTCCCTCGTGGTGCTTGCCGTCCACTACCAGATTGTCCCCGACGTCTTCATGCAGATGCTGCGCGGAGCCGTAGGCATCAACGAGGTGGGTGGCGCCCTGCTGGGCAGCACCATTGCCTGGGGCGTGAAGCGCGGCATCTACAGCAACGAAGCCGGCCAGGGCACAGGCCCCATTGTGGCGGCCGCCGCCAAGGTGAGCCACCCCGTCAAGCAGGGCCTTGTGCAGGCTTTCTCGGTCTATATCGACACCCTGCTGGTGTGTACCGCCACCGCCATGATGATTTTGGCCTGCAAAACCTACAACATCATCGACACCGTGCAGCAAACCACCGGCGGCGCGGTGGTCACCTACCTGCAGCAGAACCCCTTGGCACCCGAAGGCGAGCCAGGGGTCTTCTACACCACCGGCGCCTTGGGCACCGTCGTCGGCCCCCGTGCCGGCGACATGGTCATCTCCATAGCCCTCTTCTTCTTTGCCTTCACCACCATCATGGCCTACTACTACTATGCCGAAACCAACCTCGTCTACCTCTTCAACCGCTGGCGCCGCCGCATCTACAAAAAGCACCCCGAGCGGCTGGAACAATTGGAGAAGGAGGACGAAGTGTTCGGCGACGACCGCGGCGAGAAGGTGGTCGTCTGGCTGCTGCGCATCGGCACCATCAGTGCCGTCTTCATCGGTTCGCTGATCGGCAGCGGCCTTGTGTGGACGCTGGGCGACATCGGCGTGGGCGCTATGGCTTGGATCAACATCATAGCCATCCTGCTGCTTTCGCCCAAGGCCCTGCGGGCCCTGCGCGACTATGAGCGACAGAAGAAACTGGGCATGGAACCCAAGTTTGACCCCAAGAAACTGAATATTCCCCATGCCGATTTCTGGGAGGAGAAGTGTTAAATAATCCTAAATACGCATCACCCTTGTAGAGATTTGCCACGAAAGGTGGTTATTATTATTGTAGAGAAGCACCCTATATGGCAGAGACTCGCGAGCGATACGATGACTTCGACAACCTGATGCTACGACACAAGACCCTGATACGGCGGCTGTGCTGGTGGCACTCGGGCGGTGAGGATGCACTGTGTGCCGACCTGATGCAGGAGGTAGCGACAGCCTTGTGGCACTATCGCCACACGCTGCGTCCCAACGCTACAGCACAGCAGGAGCGCCTGTGGGTGAAGTATCACTGCCGCAGTGTCTTCTCGCATCGGCGCCGACGCCGCACCATTGAGACCGAGCCGCTCGACGAACAGCACGACACCGCCGAGCCGGTGGACAGCCACCGCGAGACCCTCGAAGACCTGGCCACCTGCCTCACCCCGCATGAGCACGAGCTGCTGGAGATGCTTCTTAATGGTTACAGCGTGGCCGAGATAGCCGAGCGGATGCACATCAAGGCGGCCAGCGTGAGCCAACTGCGGCAACGCATCGTCATCAAAATGCGCGAAGCATACGAGAAACAGACCAAAACAAAATAAAAACCGACTATGACTGAAGAAGAAATAAACCGAATGATTGACAGAGAGGCCCTGATGCGGCGCAGCGAGGACAACAGGCACCTGGAGGGCCTGATGTCGGAGATGACCGCCGGCCTGCAGCCGTGGTGCGCCCGTCGGCGCAGGATGCACACCCTGCTTGCCGTCGGCATCCTTGTTGCCGTGCCCACATTCTACGGCCTGTTGTTGCCTACGGCCGCCACCGCACAGGTGGTGTGCAACGAGGCCGGTGGCATCGAGGCAGTGCTTAGTTGTGCAGAACAAATACTGACCAAGATATGAAACGCATCTGGATTATCACAGGAGCGCTGCTGGTGCTGGCCTTGGGCGTTGTCACAGCCTGCCATTTCCTCTGCCAGGGAAAGCCCAAGGTGAGCGAGTACTACAGCCGCTACGAGCACCAGGTAGGGGTGCGTGTGGGGTTCATACACCACTTTCCTTTCGACGACAGCACAGAAGTCGACGTGACCACCATCGAGGCGCTCGACAGTGCCGGCTGGGCCTGGATGCAGGAGGAGTTTGACCACCCGCCTCTCACGGACCGGCAACGCCAACTGATTGACGACGGAGAAGATGTGTTGCAGACCTGGCAGCTGGAACCTGCCACCGGCCACCATTTCGTATTCCTCTCCTATGGCCACCGCTCGCTCTGCATTGTGCAGGTCGACGACGAACAGCAACTGAACAGCGTGATTAACTACCAACTCAAACAATTGGAACAATGAACAAACATCGACTTAAAACCGCCGCCCTCGTTGCCGCATGCCTGATGGCCACAGGGTGCTCCTCACTATACAACACGGGCAACTCGCGTGCCGATTTGAAAAAGGACTACACCACCGTGCAACCTGGACAGTCCACAAATCCCATTTCCTCGGGGCTCTACCCCACCTCACCCCAATACACTCCCCAAACCAGCAACAATCCACAAGAAAACGCCACAAGCGCAAAGGAGCAGAAAGCCTCGACGGTGGGCTATATCGTCAATGGCGACCCATTCACCGCCACCGTATACTCTGACGAAGAGGCCATGACCCTGTGCAACACCCTGATGGACTATGCCGAGAGCGGCCAGCACGTGGCTGTAGGATGCACCTCAGAGAGCGACACCCTGGTGAAGAACACGCTTATCACCTTCTCCTCGACCAGCAGAGTGGAGGTAACCTATTGGGTGAGCAACATGGTACGCCGCGGCTATGCGGTAACCATCGACTACGACAAGAAAACGGGGGTGTACAACTGCACCGCCTACCGCAAGAACACCCCATAAAAAAAAGCAGGACTTGTTGTCCTGTTTTTTTTCTATGGTATAGTTTTATAAGATGATGCCGAACTTGATGGGGTACAGCTCCTGGCAGCCATTCTTGAAGGCGCTGAGGGTAGACAGCTGCAGGTAGACACCCATGCAGCTGTACTGCACCGCAACCCGCACATCGAACATATAGGGATTGAGGTAGCGGTTGACGCCACGGTCCTTGTCCGTGTGCTCGTTCATCACAGCCTCCACCTCATTGTAATGGCGTCGCAGACCGCTGTTCTTGCCGGTCCAATTCAGGCCTGGCAGGGCCGTGAGGCTGACGTGCCAACGGTCGGGGTTGCCAAATTCCAACTTGACGGGTACCGTAACATGGCAGGTCTTGAGGTACGAGCTGGCCACGCCGGCACCCCAAGTGCCGGAGACAAAAGCCATCGGGTCGGCGGTGGGGTCGAAAAGCACCTCGGGCGTATTGAACACATAACGGTTCCACTCCAAGCCCAAACCTGCCTTGAGGGCAAAGCCCGACACATTGATGACAGGGACATTGACGGCCAGCTGGATGTTGTGGAAGGTGGTGTTGACTCCTGCCGCCCCGTCGACACCGTTAAAGCCGCTGCCAATCTGGTCGCCCCAATTGTTCCAGCCCCAAGCGAAGTCAATCTCCGTGTCCCAAGGGTGGCGGTTGACCTTCTTCTTGGCATGACGCGCCAGGTCGCCCACAGCGGTGGTGACATGGTCCATCACCTCCAATGCTTTGTCACTATCATATTCCTCTCGCGGATGTTTCAACTCTCCGTCGACGGTGTAGCGACCGGTATTAATACGTCCAAAGTCGCTGTTTGTGTAGAGGTCTTCCGTGACTCCATCGGGCGCCAGCCGGCTGTTGAGGTCGACCGCGTCGAGGGTGATAAGGCTGTAATCGCCTGCACTATGACGCCCGATTCCGAACTGCACCGGACGCGAGGAGACGATGCGCGAATAATCCTCGCACTTCAGCGTCAAATTGTGTATACGGAGGGTGTCGCCATCATTGCCTGAGTAGTTAATGCGCGAATAGTCTTCTGCGTGGAGGCTGAGGCTGTCGAAGGGGGAAAAATCACCTACCAGGTTCAGCAAACTGAAGTCCTGTGTATTGAAGCTCATGCTGCGGCCAGGCTTCAGATAGAGCGTTGCCTCGTTGTCGGTTTCCTTGAGCGTTAGACGCGCCCCTTTGTAGGTGCCCAACTGACGGGCGCTGCCGTTGACCGTCAGGCGGTTCTCATCGCCTTGCATCACGCGCAGGGCGGCATAGTCCTCGAGTCGTATCTCGGTAATGTTGTCGGGCAGCAGTTGCGACGACTGTGCCCACCCCATCACGGGGAGCGTCAGTGTGGCCAACAGGGCCACTGTTTTGATTGTCTGTTTCATAATGTATGTTTATTTTGTTGATTTCCTATATACTCTAATGGCGTCGGCCACCATAATGATGCCTTGCGGCGTGCGCTCGCGCAGGTTGTCGGTCATGGCCAGCAGCTGGTCATTATCGGGCAGGCGACGGGCCAAGCGGCGGCCCAGCCAGGTGCCTTGCAACCCCTCGCGGGCACTTTCGGCCACGGCGAGCACCTGCTGTTCCAGGTCGGTAGTGGTGTCCTCGACAAAGAGGTTGTCCACATAAACCATCTGCGGCTCCTCGGGGACTGTAGCCAAGAGCGCTTCCGGTTCGGCTGGCTCGGGCAACGGAAGCGGCAGCGGCGAAGCATAGTTCTCGGCATATTCAATCTGCTGCTGCGGGGCCACCACCTCGTCCACAATACTTCGGTCCGCGACCCTCGGCTGAGGGGCTATGACGGCATTGTCGGTCATCGTAGGTACCACCTCCGGCGGTGTGGTTTGAGCCACCTGCACAGGCTGTTCGGTGCTGCGGAAAAGCGGCAGCACCACAGGCGACAGCAGGAGCAGCAGCACCGCGGCGGCGGCCACCCAGCGCCAGCCGGTGCTCCACAGCGGCTTTGCTTGTGGCGGCATGGCGGCGGCATAGCGCACACTCTCGTCGCGCTGCAGATGCGGTGCCTCGCCGTAGAGCCGCAACTCCTCGGCAGCCTCGGGATGGGCAACCAGCCATGCCTCCACCGCCTGACGCTCGGCGGCGGTCAGGTCGCCCTCGGCATAGCGCACAAGCCACAGCTCATAGTTTTTATCATTGATCGTTTCCATAGCCTAAATTGTTTAATTGTTTACGCATGGCCACACGGGCGCGGAAAAGGTAGACCTGCACACGGTCGGCATCGAGGCCCAGCGTCTTCCCTATCTCGGCGTAGCTGTAGCCCTCCACGTCGCGCAGCTGCAGGATGGCGCGTTGCACCTCGGGCAGCAACGCCAAGCAGCGGTCGACAGCCTCGTGCAGGTCGAAGCGCTCGTCGGGTTGCACCGCTGTGTCGGCGGTGGCCTGTGTCGCCTCGGCGTGCATGCGCACCACGCGGCGATGGCGGAAAAGACTCATCAGACTGCGGTAGACGGCGCCCATCAGGTAGCGTTTGCCGTTGGCGAGGTCCACCGCCTCGTGTCGGTGCCACAACGAGACCAGCGCCTCCTGTACAGCGTCCTGGCTGTCGGCGTGCGAGCCTCCGCAACGCACCGCAAAGCGCATCGCGTCGTCGGCCCACAGGCGCACTTCGTCGTTATATTCTTTTGCCGTCATCTACCTAATAGTTGCGCGAAGACGGCAAAATCTTACAACTTGATGATAATTTTTTTGCTGCCGGCAGGTCCGACAAGATAGGTGCCGGCAGGCAAATAACTGATGTCGAGGGTGATTGCGTGAGTGCTTGATTGTGTTATTGCTTGATTGCTTGATTGCTTGATTGCTTGAGTGACCACGCGCCCACTGAGGTCGAGCACCTCGACGCGCTCGCCAGCGTTGAGACCGTCGAGGGTCACTCGGTCGCTCGCGGGGTTGGGATAGACGGAGAAGCCGGAGGTCTGGGAGTGGAGGTCAGAGATGCCGTTATAGCCCTCGGGCAGCGAATGTATCTCGGCAATGTAGTTGACCAGCGAGTGCTGTAGGAAGCGCCAATACTCCGGCAGCTTGTCGGTGGAGAGCGTCTTGGTGGAAGAGATTTCCATCGTCACTTCGAGGCAGTTGTGGTAGTAGTTGATGTAGTCCTGACGGCCGCCGTGGATGACGTACCAATCGCCTCCGGCAATGACACCGTTGTCGGCCTGGTAGACATCGCGGAAGTGGCTGCTGCTGTAGGTGCGCGAAGTGTCCACAAAGCGGTGGCACACCTCCTTCCACCAGTCGGCGGCGGGGTGCGGATTGGTGGCGGTGGTGAAGCAGTCCCAGGGATAGTTCATCACCTCGGCGCCGCCGTGCAGGTTGGCGCTGAGCTTGAAATGATGAGCACTGACATAGGCAATCATCAGCTGGTTCTCTTGCTGCAGGGCCTCCTTGGCCGTACCGAACGGGTCGGGATAGTTGCGGTTGAGGTCCACACCGTTGGCATTGTAGCGCTGCGAGCCCTGCACCGTGTGGTTGCCACGGTGGTAGGTGCCGTCGGGATTGGCCAGCGGGTTGATGCTGATGCGCGTGCGGTTGATGAGGTCGGTGTACTGCGGGTTGGAGCCGTAGCCGTGCAGCAGCGTGTCGATGAGGCGCAGCATCATGACGTAGCCCGTCACCTCGTCGCCGTGGATGGTCGAGCTGTAGAAAAACTCGGGGCGGTAGAGGTCGTCGTCGGTCTGCGGCTCGATGTACATGCTCAGTATCAGGCGCCCCTCCAGGCTGGTGCCTATGGTGTCCACATGGCACAACGTGGGGAACTCCTGGGCCCAACGGCTCATCATGGCCAGGTAGGTCTCGTAGGTCGGATAGCGGTCCCACGAGGCCATCTGCTCCAGCGAGGAGGCCATATTGAGCACCTTGGGAGCCGGCTCGTCCACCGGCGGAAAAGCGTCGGGACGCGGCTTCAACACTCCTTGGGCCACAGCCGAAAGCGAACAGAACGAGGCGGACAACAGCAGGCCTATGCCGGCAAAAAGTATCTTTTTTCTCATATTATACCTTATTAATACACCAATAACGTCTCAACGGCCCGTTTATTGCACAGCCGCCCCAACATTTCGTCACTGCCGCCCTGAGTCCGCCTGTTCGACAACAAATCTTCAGCAGTTCTTCAACAGTTCTTCAACATTTTCTTGAAGAACTGTTGAAGAACTGCCGTTGTACGGTTGTTGAAAGGCCGTTCTTTGGTCGTTCTTTGGAAAAAAGCAAAGAACGACCAAAGAACGGCCGAACAACGGGCGAAGAATGGCAGTTCAACGGTAGTTCAACGCTTTTTTCCGTTGAAATACCGTTAAACTACCGTTCAACAACCGTTGAAATGTCGGAGCAAAAAGGGTGTTTACCTAACCACTACCACCTTGCGGGCGGGCAGTGTGCCCACCTTGACCAGGTAGACGCCATATGTGGGAACCCTAAATTCCCCCTCTAAGTTACCTTAGAATTGCGTTTATCTAAAAATAATGTAAACAAAGACTACTTTTATACAATAAAATCAAAGATATTATCGTTATGGAAAGTATGATTGTATACCACGGTAGCGATAAACGAATTGAGACTCCACAAATAATGGAGCCCAATCGGGCTTTGGATTTCGGGAGAGGTTTCTATACTACGCTCAACGAGACACAGGCAGAAGGTTTTGCCCGCAAGGTAATGGACCGGCTCCATTCAACTATAGCAATCGTCAATGTCTACGAAGCGGATTTAGAGAAGATGAAAGCCGAACTTCAAAACGTTTGGTTTGACTCTCCCGATGAGGCTTGGCTTGACTATGTGAGCAATAACCGCAATGGCATCGCCACAGAGGTCTGCGATTTTGCGTTTGGCCCTGTGGCTAATGACGATGTCTTCCGCACCTTTGCTGCCTATCAGGCTGGAGTCCTTAACAAAGAGGAAACCATCGCGCGACTCAAAGTGAAGCAACTATACAATCAGTTAACGTTTAAAACTGAAAAGTCGCTAACATATTTACGTTTCGTAACAGCATACACCCTATGAGCCAGCAAGAACAAATTCAATTCACCGCCACTCTGCAGCTGATTATACCGCAGGTGGTAGACAGAATGGTCAAGGAGTATGGCCTTGAAGCATCTGAGGCTGTCGGTATGCTGTACCGTTCGCAACTATATGCTGATCTTGAACGCGAAAGCAGCAAACTTTGGCACCTAAGCCCTTTGGCTTTGGCCGAGTTATGGCACAACGAAGTTACAACAGGACAGATTCAATATCCCGAAGAGGCATGAGTAGAAAATTGGAATTTCTCATTTATTGTATCGAAGAATACAAGCGCCGTAACGGCACCACCGGCCGTGCCACATACGATCTGTTTGAGCGTTCCGGTGCCGAGCGGTATATTATTGACCATTACGATGCCCTGCATACCGCAGGTGTGGAGTACACACTTGATGACATCATGCCTATGATGGCATAGACACCGCCAACTGCGTGCGAACGGCAATAGAACAATGAGTAGAGCAAAATCTTATTAAAAAAATGAATAACCTTAAATACTATCTGTCGCTGGTGGAGCGCATTTTCGAGGAGGAGAGCTTCGTGGCCGAGCCGCGCGAGCTGTACGAGCCCATCGACTACACGCTGCGCCTGGGCGGCAAGCGCATCCGCCCCACCCTGCTGCTGGCGGCCAACGCCCTCTTCGGTGGCAACACGGACGAGGTCCGCGGCGCCGCCCTCGGCATCGAGACCTTCCACAACTTCACCCTGCTGCACGACGACCTGATGGACCGCTCGCCCCTGCGGCGCGGCCAGCCCACCGTCTACCAGAAATGGGACGAGAACACCGCCGTGCTGAGCGGCGACACCATGTACGCCCTGGCCTGGCGCTACTTCCTGCGGCAGCCGTCGCCGCGCCTGCAGGCGATACTGCAATGCTTCTGCGAGACCGGCATCGAGGTGTGCGAAGGGCAGCAGAAGGACATGAACTTCGAGCGCATGACGCTGGAGGAGGTGAGCCTCGAAGACTACAGGGACATGATACGCCAAAAGACCGCCGTGCTGCTGGCCGGTGCATTGAAGATTGGCGCCCTCTATGCCAATGCCCCTGACGACGATATCGAGAGACTATACGAATTCGGCCTGCATCTAGGTCTGGCCTTCCAGCTACAGGACGACCTGCTGGACGGCTATGGCGACACCGCCGTCTTCGGCAAGAAGACCGGACAGGACATTCGCGACAACAAGAAGAGCTACCTGCCCCTGCTGGCCATGCAGATTGGCAACGACAGTCAGCGGAACGAGCTATTGACTCTTTTTGCCGCCAAAGACAACATGGATGAGGAGGAGAAAGTGCGCCGCGTGATGGCCCTCTACGAGAGGATGAACCTCAAGAGCGCCGTAGAAGAGGCCATCGAAAAGGAGTTCAGGACGGCCGTGCAATGCCTCGACACCATCCCTGCCGACGAGGCCCTGAAACTGCCCCTGCGCGAACTGATGGAGACCCTTGCGGGAAGAAAAAAATGATATTTTTTGTTGGAATAAGAAAAAAAGTGTATATTTGCAGTACAAATCAAAATAGGCAAACAATAAACAATAAATTAATAATCAACACACTAACAACACCATGAAAAAAGTATTTGCTTTGATGTCAATAGTAGGACTGTTGACATTTGCCAATTTCAACGACGTGAAGGCACAGGATGCCCCCAACGCTGAAGGCACTGAACAGATTGAGGCCACCGACGAGGCCGTTGCCGAGGAGGCCGTTGTTGCCACCGAAGAGGCCGAGACCGTTGCCGCTGCTGCCGACGACACCAAGTCGTTCCACCAGATGCTGAAAGAGAAGTACATCCAGGGCGGTGCCGGTTGGATGACCCCCGTGCTCCTCTGCTTGATTTTCGGCATGGCCCTCATCATCGAGCGCATCCTCTACCTGAACATGGCTTCCACCAACGTCAAGAAGCTCCTCGAGGGCATCGAAGACAACGTGAAGGGTGGCAACTATGAAGGCGCCAAGGAACTCTGCCGCAACACCCGTGGCCCCGTGGCCAGCATCTTCTACCAGGGTCTCGACCGCGTCGACCAGGGTCTGGAGAACGTTGAGAAAGCCGTCACCAGCTACGGTGGTGTGCAGATGGCCCGCCTGGAGAACAACCTGACTTGGATTGGCCTGTTCATCGCCCTGGCCCCCTCGTTCGGATTCCTCGGCACTGTGGTCGGTATGGTCCAGGCCTTCGACGACATCGAGACTGCCGGTGACATCAGCCCGACCGTTGTGGCTGGCGGTATGAAAGTGGCTCTGTTGACGACCATCTTCGGTCTTATCACCGCTATCATCCTGCAGATTTTCTACAACTACATCCTCACCAAGATTGAGAGCCTGGTTGACCAGATGGAAGACGGTTCAATCTCCCTCATGGACATCCTCGTGAAATACCACAAATAATTGCTTTCTCTTTTGAACGGGAAACGTTGAACGTTAAACAATAATTATTAAAGAGAAAACAATCATGAAAGAGAAAACCGATAAACTCATCACCCTGTTGGGTCTTGGCATCGCCGTGGTCTGCACCCTGCTGACCATCCTCTTTGCCGTGAACAACGGTGGCGTGAAGGAGCTCTCGGCAGTGAAGGCCAACGGGCTGTTCGATGCAACCTATTGGATCCTAGTCTGCTTTGTGGTCGTCTCCATCGCCGCCATCATCTTCTTCCTCGTCGTCAAACTTGCCAACCGCTTCAAAGAGGACCCGGGCTACCTGAAGAAGTTCCTCATGCTGGTGGGCATTGTCATCGTTGTGCTGATTGTCAGCTACCTGCTGTCGAAAGGCGACGACGTCACCCTGGCTCTGAGAGAGAAGAACAATATTTCGCTGGGCACCTCGAAGCTCATCGGCGCCGCCTGCTGGATGGTCTACATCCTTGTCATCGGCAGCGCTGTGGCCATTATCTACACCGAGGTTGCCAAACTTATTAAAAAGAAATAATAACTATGGCAAGAAAAACTCCCGGACTGAACACAAGCTCGATGTCCGACATCTCGTTCCTGTTGCTGGCCTTCTTCCTGATGGTCTCCAACATCAACTCGGACATGGGCATTGCCCGCCGCCTTCCGCCTCCCCTGCCGGAAGACGTCGAGCCGCCAGAGGTTCGTGAGCGCAACATCTTTGTCGTGATGGTCAACAAGGACGACCGGTTGCTTTTCAACCGCGAGTACGGCCGCATAGATGATTTGAAGGACCGTGCCAAGGAATTCCTCGGCAACCCTGAGAACCGTCCCAACCTGCCCGAAAAAATCCCCACCGAGATACCGCTGCTCGGCACCTACGATGTGTCGAAGGGTGTTATCTCCCTGCGCAACGACCGCGGTACATCCTACGACATGTACCTGCAGGTGCAGAACGAGTTGACCGCCGCCATCAATGAGATGCGTGACGAACTATCCACCACCCGCTTCGGTAAGAGATATACCGATCTGAACGAAGAACAACGCAAAGCCGTCGACACTGCCATCCCCGTGGCTATCTCGGAGGCCGAACCCACAAAGATAGGAGGAAAATAAGCTATGGCACGTTTCACAGGTAAAAAAGCAAAAGAGACGCCCGCCCTCAACATGGGCTCCATGAGCGATATTATCTTCATGTTGCTGTTCTTCTTCATGGTGATTACCACCATGCGCGAGAGCTCGCTCTACGTGAAGATTATCCCTCCCCAGGGTTCCGAAGTGGTCAAGCTGGAAAAGAAAAGCCTCGTTAGCTACATCAACGTCGGTGTCCCACTGCCCGATCAGCAGAAGAAATACGGCACCGAGCCCCGTATACAGCTCAACGACATGATTTCTGAAGTCAGCGACATCGTTACCTTTGTCGAACTCGAGCGCAACCAGCGCATCGAAGCCGACCGCCCCTACATCACCACGGCCATCAAAGCCGACAAGCAGGTGCGCATGGGTATGATAAGCGACATCAAGCAGGAGCTCCGTAAAGCCGGTGCCCTCAAGATTTTCTACAACGCCAGCAAAGGCGCCAAGAGGAAATAACCCTCCTCCAGCGCATCACTCTACAAAAAGAAAGCCGCACTCTGTTGGGTGCGGCTTTCTTTTTATAACAGATGTTCCAGAAGTATCTTCACGCCCAAGCCGATGAGCACTATGCCGGCAATGATGTTGGCGGTGCGTTCGGGGACGGGGATGTTTCGTTTGCCGAGGTAGACGCCCACCATAGATACCACAATAGTAACTGCGGCAATAATAGCGACCACCCCTAAAACAGTACTAATTGGATTGTCCAATCCTAACCCAATACCTACAGCGAAAGCATCAATGCTGGTGGCCACACCAAGAAGGAAGAACGTCGACAGATTGATACGTTGATACGTTGATACATCGGCATCTTCCTTTTTCCCTATTGATTCCACTATCATCTTGCCACCGACGAAGGCCAGCAGGGCAAAGGCTACCCAATGGTCGACAGACTCAATGAAGGAGCGGGCCACGTCGCCAATCAAGGCACCCATCAAAGGGAAACCTCCCTGGCAAAGGCCAAAGACCACAGCCATCAACACTCCCTGACGCCAGGGCATCTTCTCACGGAAAGAGGTAGTTGTCGACACCACCAAAGAGTCGACACAAAGCGCCAAGGCCAATACAAATGCTTCAACAAAATTCATAACCCTTAACTCTTAACTGTTCATGCGCCACCATCCCCATCGTGTGGCGGAAATTCATTTCGGCAACATGCATGCTGCCGTCGGTGCAGGCCATTAGGTCGACACCCAAAGGACCACGATAGCGTGGCCACACGTTCTTCTCCAACCACCGCTCCACATGCTCACGGACAGGCAGCAATGAGAACGTAGCCTCAATCTGGTCGTCGGTCCACGCGATGTTCTCCTTGTACACGCCGCTACCGGTCTTGAAATAGGAATAGCCCATAAAAGAGCCGTTCATATACTCCAACGCCAAATCGGCGACAACGTCGCGACGAGGCTCAGCAATAACGCAACGCTGCTTGTCGACGGTCTTCAGCAGCCAATCACGATCGATGGCGGTCAGCGCGCCGTGTACCCAGCGCAGGCCCCTACCCGCCCCTGACCAGGGAGCCTTCATCACCCAATGCTCCCGTTCACGAAGCAACCCTTCCATCTCCTCAATCGAGTGCACCTCGTGGCAGTCGGGTTGCAAAGGCAACACTGTGGATCGGTGCTGCAACTCGCGGATGGTATTAACCTCCTCATCCGTAGGCAACAGCTCGGCCGCAACGCCACGCTTGAGGAGTTCGTGCTTGACTACCGCATCCCAGCCCCAGGCGACCACTTCGTGGAGTGATGTGTGATGAATGATGAGTGATGAATTAATATCATACACCGAGCAGCAATGTGCGTCTGGATAGAGCACCTGCATGATGGCGGCATCACGGCGGGCGAAGTCGACAGCCGACCGTGGCGGCACATAGTTACACCGACCTTTCGCAAGGCACAAGTCATGCTCAGGATTGAAGATGCAAAGCCTCATGAAGTAAAAACTAAAAGCTAAAAACTAAAAGGCTGCCGCAAAAATAGAGACAGCCTTTTTAGTTTTTAGATTTTACTTTTTTGTTTACTTGTTGACCTGGAACTTCTTGTTACCGGTCTTGAAGAAGTCGGCAATCTGGTTGGCGGCGGCGATACCGGCGTTGATGTTGGCCTCTTCGGTCTGAGCACCCATCTTCTTGGGGGTGGCGAAGTAACGGCCTTCAAAAGCCTTGAAGTCGGCATCGGCATCAGGCATGATGTCGGTGATGTACTTCAGGTCGGTACGCTCAGCCATCAGTTTCAGCAGACCAGCCTCGTCGATGACCTCCTTACGGGCACTGTTCACGAGGATACCGCCCTTGTGCATCTTGCCAACGAGGTTGTAGTTGATGCTCTGCTTGGTCTCAGCGGTAGCGGGGATGTGCAAGCTGACGATGTCGCAGGTCTCGAAGAGAGCTTCCTGGTTGGCGACTGCGGTGGCCATGCCGGTGGCGTTGATTTGGTCGGCGGTCATGAAGGCGTCGTAAGCGTAGACATCCATGCCGAAGCCCTTGGCGATGCGGGCCACGTTGCGTCCCACGTTACCGAAGGCGAGGATACCCAGCTTCTTGCCCATGAGCTCGCTGCCACTCTTGCCGTTGTAGAAGTTACGGACGGCATAGACGAGCATACCCATGACGAGCTCGGCAACAGCGTTGCTGTTCTGGCCAGGAGTATTCATGGCGACAATCTTGCGGGCGGTGCAAGCCTCGAGGTCGAGGTTGTCGAAACCGGCGCCGGCACGGACGACAATCTTCAGGTTCTTGGCGTGGTCGATAACCTCTTTGGTCACCTTGTCGCTGCGCACGATAAGGGCGTCAGCGTCCTCAACGGCCTTGTACAAGTCGTTCACGTCGGTATATTTCTCCAGAAGAGCCAGCTGGTAGCCGTTCTTCTCCACCACTTCGCGGATGCCGTCAACGGCCACTTTGGCAAAGGGTTTCTCTGTAGCAACTAAAACTTTCATCTTTGGATAAATCTTTATTTGGTCAACAAGATTGCAGAGAGACTCCTTGCGAATTCTCTTCTCAAAACCCTCTCTGCAATCTCTTATTTCCATTTCTTCTTATTTGTGAGCTTTTTCAAAGTCCTGCATGCACTGCACGAGGGCCTCGACGGCCTCGATGGGGCAGGCATTGTAGAGGCTGGCGCGGAAGCCACCGACGCTGCGGTGACCCTTGATGCCGACCATGCCGCGCTCCTTGGCGAAGGCCATGAAGTCGGCCTCGAGGTTCTCGCGACCCTCGGCCATAATCCAGCAGTGGTTCATGATGGAACGGTCTTCCTTCTCAACGGTACCACGGAACATGGTGTTGCGGTCAATCTCCTCATAGAGCAGGGCGCTCTTCTTGACGTTGATCTTATTCATGTTCTCAACACCGCCGATGGTGTTCTTAACCCACTTCAGGGTCTCGTGCATCACGAAGATGGCGCTCACGGGAGGCGTGTTGAACATGCTGATGTTCTTGGCCTCTTCAGCAGCGTGGGTGCGGAAGTCCACCATGGTGGGCAGCGGGTTCATATACTGACGGTCGGTGATCTTGCCGAGGATGTCTTTGCGGACGATGTAGAAGGTAACACCGGCAGGGCCGACGTTCTTCTGGGCACCACCATAGATGAGGCCATACTTCTTCACGTCGACGGGACGGCTCATAATGTCAGAGCTCATGTCGGCAACCAGCATCACGTTGTTAATTTCGTTGGCGGCGAAGTCCTTGCGGATCTCGGTACCATAGATGGTGTTGTTGGTGGTGATGTGGAAGTAGTCGGCGTCGGCGGGGACGGTCCAACCCTTCGGGATGTAGCTGTAGGTCTTGTCCTCGCTGCTGGCCACGATTACGGTCTCGCCGAAGTTCTTAGCCTCTTTGGCAGCCTTCTTGGCCCACACACCGGTCTGCAGGTAGGCAGCCTTCTTGTTGAGCAGGTTGGCGGGGACATCCATGAAGCCGGTGCTGGCACCACCACCGAGGAAGAGGATTTCGTACTCAGCGGGGATGTTCAGCAGGTCGCGCCAAAGCTGGCGGGTTTCTTCCATGGTGCGCTCCCAACCGGGAGTACGGTGAGAGATTTCGAGCAGGCCGATACCGGTGTTGTCAAAGTCGCGGATGGCGGCGATGGTGGACTCGATGGCCTCTTTAGGCAGGACACAGGGACCTGCATTGAAATTATAAGCGGTCTTCATTGTTTTTGTTTGTTTTAAAGGGTTTATATTTAATTAATTACACTTATTTACATTACCCAATAACTATCTGCAAAGATACTCTTTAAAATTGATTATACAAAATTATTTTCATTTACTTGTCCATCGTGTAGAGGAACTCATCGTTGTTGCGCGTGTTGACCATCTGCTTCTTGAGAAACTCCATAGCCTCGATGGGGGTAAGGTCGGTCAGGTGGTTGCGCAGCACCACGCTGCGGGTCAGCAGGTCGGGCTGGACAAGCAGGTCGTCGCGGCGAGTGCTCGAGGCAGCCAGGTCGATGGCGGGATAGATGCGTTTGTTGCTGAGCTTGCGGTCCAGCTGCAGTTCCATGTTGCCGGTTCCCTTGAATTCCTCAAAGATAACGTCGTCCATCTTAGAGCCCGTTTCCGTGAGGGCTGTAGCGATGATGGTCAGCGAGCCGCCACCCTCAATATTGCGAGCCGCGCCGAAGAAGCGCTTGGGCTTCTGCAGGGCGTTGGCCTCCACACCGCCGCTGAGCACCTTGCCGCTGGCCGGCTGCACGGTGTTGTAGGCGCGTGCCAGACGGGTAATGCTGTCGAGCACTATCATCACGTCGTGACCACATTCGGTCAGACGCTTGGCCTTCTCGAGCACAATGTTGGCGATGCGCACGTGACGGTCGGCGGGCTCGTCGAAGGTCGAAGCGATGACCTCGGCCTTCACCGAACGCTGCATATCGGTCACCTCTTCGGGACGCTCGTCGATGAGCAGCACCATCAGGTGCACCTCGGGGTGATTGTAGGCGATAGCGTTGGCCACCTCCTTCAGCAGGGTGGTCTTACCGGTCTTGGGCTGAGCCACAATAAGGCCGCGCTGTCCCTTTCCAATGGGTGTAAAAAGGTCGATGATGCGGGTCGAGAGGGTCTCCTGCGGATGGCCCGTCAACTTGAATTTCTGGTCGGGGAAGAGCGGCGTGAGACTCTCGAAGGGGATACGGTCGCGGATGCGGTCGGGAGTCAAGCCATTAATCTCCAAAATCTTCACCATTGGGAAGAATTTGTCGCCTTCGCGCGGAGGACGCACAGTGCCGCGCAACGTGTCGCCCGTCTTCAGGCCGTAGTTGCGTATCTGCTGCGGGCTGATATAGATGTCGTCGGGCGAAGAGAGGTAGTTGTAGTCGCTCGAGCGCAGGAAACCATAGCCGTCGGGCACCATTTCAAGCACACCCTCGGCCTCGATGACGCCCTCATACTCGAAGGCGAAGTGCTTCTTCTTCGGCTGGGGCTGGGCCTCACCCTTCTCTGTATCGGCAACCTCGGGCTGCGGGGCGGGAGCCTCGACGGGCTTCACCGGCTCGGTCTCCTTGACGGGCTCGGGTTTTGCAGGCTCGGCAGGTTTCACAGATTCAACCGGCTGCGGCGCAGGTTGCTGTTGCTGCGACGCTTTCTCTTCGGGGTTCTTGCGGGGACGGCCGCGCTTGCGCTTGGGCTGTGCCGAAGAGTCGGCGGGTTTGGCTTCCACCTCGACAGGAGTTGTCGCCTCTGGAGTGGCAGGGACTTCTGCGGGCACCTCGGCAGGCGTTTCGGTGACGGGCTTCTTCTCGTTGCTTTCGCGACGGAAACGGAGCCAGCTGTCGGGCGATTTCATCTCGGGCACCTCAGGCACCGTGGGCATTTCAAGGTCACCAATATTCAGGTCGAGGCTCTTGGGCTGGTTCTGTGTGCGGTCCACCCGTTTGTGCACCTCGGGGTTTTTCACCGACGACTCGGCCAGCAGCTGCGGCTTCATGTGCTGGCGACGGCCACGACCCTCGGCCGGCTTGGTGTCGGCGGGCTGGCTGACGTTTTCCTGACGGCGTGCCACAGGCTCGGCGGTAGGATTGGCGGCCTGATGGTCCAGGATGCGATAAATAAGTTCTTGCTGTTCAAGGCGCGTAGCCTTCGAGAGGCCCATCTGCTTGGCAATATCAATCAGCTCAATGTGGGCTTTGTTTTCTAACTCGGATTTGCTGTACATATAGTTTTATAGCAATAAAGCTGTTGTGGTTGGATTTTAATAATAAACTTCTGGATTTCAAGACCCTCACCCGCACATTCACCGTCCGTGGTCTTAACTTTTGACGATGCAAAAATACTAATTTTCTTTGAATTGGAAAACTTTTTTTTCTCAGTACAAAAAAAAGATGTATCTTTGCATCGTCAAAAAAGGCAAAATTTAATCACATAATAACATAAGAATATGAACATTCCTGCAAATCTGAAGTACACCCAGGACGACGAATGGGTGCGTGTAGAAGGCGAATTTGCTTTCGTTGGTATCACCGACTATGCACAGCATGAGCTGGGCGACATCGTCTTTGTCGACGTCACCTGCAAGGGCGACACCGTCGAGGCCGGCGAGGCCTTCGGTAGCGTCGAGGCCGTCAAGACCGTGGCCGACCTGCTGATGCCCGTCAAAGGCGAGGTGGTCGAGTTCAACACCGCTCTTGATGACGCCAGCGCCATCAACGCCGATCCTTACGGCGCCGGCTGGATTATCAAGATTAAACCCGAGAACATGGCCGACATCGACGCCCTGATGGACGCCGAAGCCTACAAAGCCAAAATCGGTGCCTAATCACTGACGCGAAAGCTTCAACCCAATACCCCCACAGGACAATTCCCGTGGGGGTATTTTTTTTTCGAGTATTTTTCCGAGGTTAACCCGAAGTCATCCCGATGTTAAACCCAAGGACATCCGTTCTTTGGTCGTTTTTTGGAAAAAAGCAAAGAACGACCAAAGAACGGCTTTTCAACGACCGTTCAACGGCAGTTCTTCAACAGTTTTTCAAAAAAAAGTTGAAGAACTGTTGAAGAAATACAAAAGAACACTAAAAGAAATGTCGGAGTCACGACGAAGTCATCTCACAAAAAAAGCCGCCCGGTTGGAGGCGGTTTTATCTGTATAATGATGTCGTTTTCTAACGCACTGCACGTATAGAAAAACCATAGTAACGGTAAACATTATCCATACCATATTCGTCTGAACCATTAAAAAACCATGCACAAAATACATTATTCATATTGAGCGATGCAGACCAATAAAATCCTTCACTTCCTGAAAAAACGAGATCATAACGATCACGTGCACCTGCATCAGGCAGAAATATACTATTGCCATTAGCAGCAGTAAACCTCCGGCCACTGATACCTTCCATTGTTGTCTTCTCACATGTGGTATTATCCAACAATTCCTGCCATTCTTCTTTTGTCGGGGTACGAGCACTACCACCAAGGGCCTCTGTGGCAGCATCGTCAACAGATTGTAGTGTTGTTAGGTTATCTGTAAATCCATTATAACCATTACTTGGGTCATTGCAGTACTTGGTGAAAGCCCAGTATTCGGCGAAGTGAACGTATGTTTCCCAATCATAATAGTCTTTGGGTTGCGTTTCTCCCCATGCATAATAACTCCCATAATCCTCAGGAGAAGAGGCCCCCACATTACACTTAGCCCATAGTCGACCACTTGGCAGACCTAAATCCACCCAATTCGACATATCTCCCCTGCCACCACCTGAACCATCATCATCCTGACAAGAGCATAGCCCTGCGCACAACATGGTAATAATGACCACAAGAAACAATCCTTTATTTTTCATATGTTCTTATATATTGTAAAAATAGAGAGCCGCCCGAATGTGCGGCTCTCTTTGATTAATTTGGATAACTTAATCCATGATGGTGTTCCAATTGTGCTTGTCTTCGGCCTCGCCGAGCTGGATGGCGCGGAGGGCGTTGTAGAGCTTGGTGCTGTAGGGGCCGGGCTCCTTGCCAAAGACGTAACTCTTGCCGGTCTCGGGGTCGTCGAGGCGCTCGATGGGGCTGATGACGGCGGCAGTGCCGCAGGCGCCGGCCTCCTGGAAGGTGCTGAGCTCTTCGACGTCGATGGGACGACGCTCGACCTTCATGCCCATATCCTCGGCCAACTGCATGAGGCTCTTGTTGGTGATAGAGGGCAGGATGCTGGTGCTCTTCGGGGTGATGTAGGCACCGTCCTTGATGCCGAAGAAGTTGGCAGCGCCGGCTTCGTCGACATATTTCTTCTCCTTGGCGTCGAGGTAGAACTCGCAGGCATACTGGCCACCGTGGCAGGCCTCGGTGTGGGCCTTCAGGGAAGCGGCGTAGTTACCACCGACCTTGTAGATGCCGGTGCCGAGGGGGGCGGAGCGGTCGTACTTGCGGGTGATGACGTAGGGGTTGGCCTTGAAGCCGCCCTTGAAGTAGGGTCCCACGGGGGTGACAAAGATGAGGAAGAGATACTCGTCGGCGGGCTTCACACCCACGGTGATGCCGGTGCCGATGAGCAGGGGACGCAGGTAGAGGCTGGCGCCGGTGCCGTAAGGCGGGATGAAGCGCTCGTTCATCTTGATGACGCGCTTGCACATCTCGACGAATTTCTCGGTGGGCAGCTCGGGCATCATGATGCCGCGGCAGGTGCTCTGCAGACGCTCGGCGTTGGCTTCGGGGCGGAAGATGCGGATCTTGCCGTCTTTGCAGCGGTAGGCTTTCAGGCCCTCGAAGGCTTCCTGGCCGTAGTGGAGGCTGGAGGCAGCCATGTGGATTTCGATGTTCTCGGAGGAAGAGACCTCGATTTCACCCCACTGACCGTTGCGGAAGTAGCAGCGTACATTGTAGTCCGTTTTTACGTAACCAAACGGAAGGTTTTGCCAATCTATGTTCATGTGTGTTAGTTTATTATGTAATAAATTAATATACTTCAAACAAGGCAAAGATACACAAAAAAACTAAACCAGACAAAATATTTAGATAAAAACATATAAAATGCACCAACTCCGTCTCATCAACTGCCATTCTACTGTTGTTTAACTGCTGTTTAACTACAAACCGTAGTTAAACAGCAGTTAAACACCCATCGTTCATTGGTCGTTCAGCAGCAGTTCAACGGTATTTCAACGCTTTTTTCCGTTGAACTGCCGTTGAAATACCGTCGAAACACAGGACTCATTGCGATGCTGTTTGCAACTTTTTTTTACCAATTGAAAAAAAAGCCGTATCTTTGCATCCGATTTTATGGCATCAAAATAGCCGCCAAAGACGGCTATGGCCCCTTAGCTCAGTTGGTTAGAGCAGCTGACTCATAATCAGCGGGTCCTTGGTTCGAACCCGAGAGGGGCCACAAAAATGGAAAAAGGTCATGGGACGAATAATGGCCATAGACTACGGAAAAGTGCGCACGGGGTTGGCGGTGACCGACCCCGTGCGCATTATTGCCACCGCCCTGACGACGGTGGAGACCCCTGCCCTGCTGCCCTATCTTAAAGACTATTGCGCGCGCGAGGAGGTGGACCTCTTCGTGGTGGGCGAGGCCAAGCGGATGGACGGCAGCCCCAGCGAGTCGATGCAGTATATCGAGCCCTTTGTGGCCGAACTGCGCAAGACGTTCCCCGACAAGGAGGTGGCGCGCATCGACGAGCGCTTCACGTCGAAAATGGCCTTCCAGACGATGATCGACAGCGGCCTGAAGAAGAAAGACCGCCGCAACAAGGGCATGGTGGACCAGATAGCGGCCACGATCATGCTGCAAGACTTCTTGAAAAGGGAAAAGTGAAAAGGGAAAAGTGAAAAGTGAAACTATAAATTATTATCATGGCTAACGAGCTCTTATATGAAAAGGGAATATGTTTTGCAGTTCGATGTGTGTCACTATACAAGACTCTATCCAGCGAAAGAGGCGAATATGTAATAAGCAAACAATTGCTGAGAAGCGGAACAAGTATAGGTGCAAATATCAGCGAAAGCAACAATGCACAAAGCACTCCCGACTATGTGAACAAGTTATCCATTGCTCTTAAAGAGGCCGACGAGACCCACTATTGGCTTGACCTGCTACAAAGAACATCCTACATTAACCAACAAGAATATGTATCCCTTGATAACGATGTAAAAGAACTGATTGCAATGCTGACAACTTTAGTCAAGAAACACAAAACAAAAATAAATCAACAATAACAGAACAAAAGTGAAAGATAAACAGATGTTTCGCTTTTCACTTTTCATTTTTCACTTATAAGATTATGATACTTCCAATTGTGGGTTATGGACACCCGACCCTGAGAAAAACATCGCAACCGATAGACAAGAGCTACCCCAACCTGAAGGAGCTGGTGGCCAACATGTACGAAACAATGTATGCCGCCGACGGCGTGGGCCTGGCGGCGCCGCAGGTGGACCTGCCGATACGTGTGGTGGTGATTGGCTTCCGCCCCTACGACGAGAAGACCGACACCTATGGCGAGGTGACCGAGCAGCACACGCTCATCAACCCCGAGATACTGGAGTTCAAGGGCGAGAAGAAGTTCTTCAACGAAGGCTGCCTGAGCGTGCCCGACATCCACGAGGACGTGCTGCGTCCCGAGAGCGTGGTGGTGCGCTACTACGACGAGGATTGGGTGGAGCACACCGACGAGGCCAATGGGCTCTATGCGCGCGTGGTGCAGCACGAGGTGGACCACCTGGACGGCAAGGTGTTCACCGACCGCTTGAGCAACCTGCGCCGCACGATGCTCAAGCGCCGCCTGAACGACATTGCCGCCGGCCGCATACAGACAAAATACAAAATGAAACGAAACAAATAACGCAGAACATGAAACGCATATTGATTTGCCTTCTGGGCATCGGCCTTTTGGCCTCCTGCGGCCCCAACCGCGAGAAACAACTGAAAGCCATCGCCGAACACGAGCAGCAGCTCTCGATGCTGGAGATGAGCACCGAGGACAGCGAGTTTCACGAGATGATAGACCTCTACCGCACCTTCGCCCACGACTTTCCCAATGACAGCCTGGCACCCGTGTACTTGATGCGTGCCGCCGATGCCAGCATCAGCGTCGGCCTGCCCGAGCAGGCTGTGCAGCTGCTGGACAGCGTCATCACGCTCTACCCTGGCTTCGAGGATATGGGTGGTTGCTGGTTCCTGAAGGGCTATGCCTACGAGACGGCTGAACAGTTCGACCAGGCGCGCGAGGCCTACACCTACTTCGTGGACAACTACCCCGAGCACTACCTGGCCCCCGACACGCGCAAGACCCTGCCCTACATCGGCATGACCGCCGAGGAGATGTTTGAGGCCATCATGAACAACGCCGCCCAAGAGCAGTAAATGAAGGTAAGCAGTTTCCGCATACGCGCCAGCTATCCGAACTTCTTCATGGTGAACCTCTTTGCCCGCGAGGGTGAGGAGGTGTTCAACCACGACAGCGAGGACCCCGAGAACCGGCTGGAGGGCAACAAGCCCGGCACCGTCATCTATCGCCTGGAAGGCGACAGCAAGGAGACCGTGCGCGAGTTCCCGCCACGTTGGTACGATATGTACTGCCTGTTGCGCTCAACGGTGCGTGAACGCCAGCATTACATTGAGATGCTGCTGCGCGAGCACGAGGGCGAGGCCATCGCCGAGTTGATTGCCATTCGCGAGGCGTTCCGCGAGGAGTGCCGTCAATACATCGCGGCGCATCCGCTGGTGGAGAACGAACACCTCATCACCACCCTCTCCGAGGGGGACTTCACCGACGAAAGCATCAGCTATAAAGGGCGCATGCTGCTGGACCTGACCAAAAACTGCTACCCTGTTCCCGACTTCTGCATCCTTACCTCGAAGTTGTTCAACCATCCCGAGATGATGCCCAAGGTGGTGGAGGCGGCCATCAGCAACCTGGAGACCATGACCAACTGCCGTCTGGGCGACAGCCACAACCCGCTGGTCTTTGCCATCCGTTGCGCCATGCCGCAGTACATTCCCGGCCTGATGCCTACACTGCTGAACATCGGCGTCACGCGCACCGCCTACGAAGCCCTGCGGCAGATGTATGCTGCCAGCATGGCCAACCGTGTCTACCTCAGCACCCTGCACTCCATTGCCGAGATGCTGGGCATCGAGCACCGCTATCAGCGCTCGGACGTCAGCCTGACCACCGAAGCACAGAGTGAACGCATACACGACCTGGAGCAGCGTATTGGGAACGTGGATGCACGCCTGCTGGAAGATGCCCACTACCAGGCGCTACAGTTGATATTGCATGTGCGCCGTTTCTACGAAGACAACTCCGACCTGATACTCACCTTCATGCAGGGCAAGCAGGCCTATCCCAGCTTCATCCTGCAACGCATGGTATGGACCATCGGCAACAACGAGAGCTACCCAGGCGTGCTCTACAGCCGCCACTCGCGTACCGGCGTGGGCAAGCAGGTGGAGAGTTACCGCAACATCTTCGGCGAGGAGATTATGACCGGCGACGTGACCACTGAAGACCTGGCCTACCGCGACCGCAACGAGATACGCCGTCAGTTCCCCGCCGTCTATCACTTCGACCCCCTGCTGAAGAAGCTTGAAGGACGCTACAAGACACCTGTCACCATCGAGTTTGCGGTGGAGACCCGTCCACACGAGGTAAGTCTTTTCTCGGTGCTACAACTCAATGCATCGGAGATGACAGGCCGCGCCGCCTTGGTGTCGGCCACCGCTCTGCGCAACGAAGGATTGATAGAGGACGAGCAGGTGATGGACCTAATCAAACCCTACCACCTGCGCCAGATAGTCTCCTCCTCAATCGACGACCGCTCCATTCCCAAACTGCAGTTCTTTGCCCACGGCCTCAGCGTGCTGCCACGCACCGCCATCTCGGCCCGTCTGTGCTTCTCGGTGGCCAAAGCGCGAGAATGGAAGTCGAAAGGGCAGAATGTGTGCCTCTGCCAACAGCATTTCGTGCCCGAAGACACCATCACCCTCAACGAGGTGGATGCCATCCTCTCTATCATGCCTGCCGCCATCCATGTGGTTACTGCCTGTCGCGGCTACGGCATACCGGCCTTTATGGACCTCAAGTCCTACGGTGTGCAGTTGGAAGACCACAGCATCGTCAACGCTGACGGCGTGCGCATCAATGAGGACGAGATGATTACCGTCAGTTCGCGCCGTCAAAGCCTCTACAAAGGGCAGGCCGCTTTCCGTCCGGCACGCTTCACCAAGTACCTGCAAGGACTCAACGTGGAGCTTACCGATGAGGAAAAGACCTTCTTCGAGGAGATGAAAACGGCCTATCAGCAGTACCAGAGCATCGTCAGCGAGCAGCAGGCCACCTACATCACCGACATCAACAAGTTGGCGCGCCTCATTCGTTGCGACATGAAAGACGAGCCCAAGAAAGCCGCCAGCATAGTGAACAATTGGTTTGAGTCGCACCCCGACGACTATGTCGACGGCGTGCTGCAAAGCCGTATGGGTGACCACAATGACCAGAGCCGCCTGTTCAACCTGCTGCGCACCTCCAACAAGGTGGAGTTCTTCAGACGCATCCACGCCACCTGCATCCATCGCGGCATCTCAGGACTCACGGCAGGCAGCTTTATGATTGGCCGCTTCATTGCACGGCCCCTCCCTGTGGCCATGTGGAACAGCATCTCCGACGCTATGGTGGCGTTCCTGCTCAACGAATATGTGCTCTACGAGAAATACATACAGGTGTTGCAGGAAGTGGGTGAAATCAAGTTGGCACGCGCGCACTCGCGCATCGAGACCGACGGCATAGACAATATGGTGCTGCGCAATTTCGACCTCACCAACTTCATTCCCTTGCTGCGTTCCACACACGATTGGAAGTTGATAACCACCCACCTGGAAGCCATCGAGCATCAAGACAACACGCACCTGCTGATTGAAATGCTTAGCCGTCCGTTCAACGAACTGTTCGACACCAGCAGTCCGTGGAAACAGGCTATCGTGGACCAAGTACTGAAAGAGGCTGGCGATTGAACGTCAGCCTCTCTTTTTTATTTCAACGGAATTCGGTAGCCGTAGCTCCACTCGATAAATTCAATGATGCCCGAGTGCGCGTTGATGCCGGCACCTATATAGTGATGCCCTAAGTTGTAGTAAAGGCCCACGCGCTCATAGTAACGTATCTTGACCAGCGGTGAGGCGATGAGCACCGGACCCACTCCCACCCGCAGGCTCAACGGCCCCCAATTGCCTTCAAAAACAGGCATGGCGCTGACATAGACAGGCGTCGGATAATCGACTTCCAAACGCTGCAACTGCTCGGTGTGCGAATCGTTATACCACAGGTCCATAGTGGCACCGAAAGCAAATACGCTGTTGAGGTGGTAGAGGTAGTTCAGCGACAAGTCGTAGCAGAAATAATAGCCCTCCTGCCATTGCTTTTGCGACATTACAGCCCCTGGGGACAATGTGAAGCCCACCTCATGGCGGGCAGGCATTGTGGCGGCCGGAGACGAACCTCTTAAGACACAAGTATCGATCCCCCAAAGACAATAGGATATCCCGGCCTGGAAGAAATTGAGCCCCATATTGGGCCGATAGAGCAAGCCATTGGACGAATGGGTCAACGCTGCCGTGAGGTAAAGCCGTTGGCTGACACGATAGTCAAATCCGACGTCAATCAAACAATTGAGCACCGAACTGATGTACTGATTGTTCGGGTCGTGGGTGAGGCTTTGCGGACGAGTGAACGTAGAGATGCCTACACCCAGATGATAATCAAGTCGGGGGAAAAGCGGTGCCCGCACAATACCCACAAGGCCAAACCGATGACCTGCAACACCTACAGGCATATAGGAAAACGAAGCCCGTGCGCCATAGGAAAAGAGATGGCTGGCACCTGCCGCACGCGGCTGTCTGGAGGACAGCCATGTGACATCAAGGTCCGCCGAACCGGTAGCCACCAACGACAAATCGTCGAAATTGTGCATGACATAACTGCCCCTGAGGCCGAGTTCCCAATGGCCGTTCTGAGCCATTAGCAGCCCGGAGCACAACAGCACAGTCAAAACGACAACCCTCTTCATTTCACCATCTCCATATATTCCTCCTCACTGATAATCTTCACTCCAAGTTTCTCGGCCTTCTTCAGTTTCTCAGGCCCCATCTTCTCACCTGCCACCAGCAGCGAAGTCTTGCCGCTGATAGATCCCGACACCTTGCCTCCGTGATTCTCAATATCGGCCTTTATTTCGTCGCGCGAGAAATGCTGGAAAGTGCCAGAAACAACAAGTGTCATTCCATCCAAGCGGCCGCTGACCACAGCCCACTGACCGTTCATCTGCAGCCCTGCCGCCCGCAACCGCTCCACAATGGCACGGTGTTCTGTGTCGGCAAACCATTCGCTTACAGCTTTTGCGGTCACCTCACCCACATCCTCCACCTGGGCCAACTCTTCCTCTGTGGCAGCCATCAGGGCGTCAATGTTCTTGAAATAGCGGGCCAACTTCTTGGCACCCACCTCACCCACATAGCGTATGCCGAGGGCAAAGACCACGCGCTCGAAAGGCACCTGTTTGGAGGCCTCCAGGGCAGCCAACAGGTTGTCAGCCCCTTTGTCTTGGATGGTGGCGTCGGTACCAAGGCCGACAAGCTGCTCGCGCTTGAGGTCGTACAGGTCAGCCACATTTCGCACCAGACCTGCCCCGTAGAGCATCTCCAGCCGCTCGGGACCCAGCGTGTCGATATTCATCGCCTTGCGGCTGACAAAATGTTCCAGGCGTCCGATAATTTGCGGATGGCAGCCGTCGCTGTTGGGACAGTAGTGCCCGGCTTCACCCTCGACACGCACCAGCGGCGTGCCGCACTCGGGACAACGTGTGATGTATTGTATCGGCATGGCGCCAAGCTGACGCTTCTCCATGTCTACTCCCACCACCTTGGGGATAATCTCGCCTCCCTTCTCAATGAAGAGGTGGTCGCCGGCACAGATGTCCATCTTGGCGATGAAGTCTGCATTGACCAGCGTGGCCCTTTTGACGGTGGTTCCTCCCAGCCATACGGGAGTGAGGTTGGCCACCGGCGTAATCACCCCTGTGCGGCCCACCTGATAGGAGATACTCTCAAGCAAGGTGCTTACCCGCTCAGCCTTGAACTTGAAAGCGATGGCCCAGCGTGGACTCTTAGCCGTGAGCCCCAAGCGGTCCCACAATGGGGTCTGGTTGACCTTGATAACGATGCCGTCAATGCCGAATGGCAACTCCCATCGGGCATGGTCCCAATACTCGATAAAGTCCTTGATTTCTTCAATATCCTTACACTCCTTGATGTAGGGTTGCACCTTGAAGCCCATCTGTCGCGCATATTCGAGCCGGCCAAAGTGGGTGTCGGGTAGCACCACACCGTCGGGTGCCATCATGAAGTACATGCAGAACATGAGCTTACGCTTGGCGCACTCAGCCGAGTCCTGCAGCTTTAAACTGCCGCTGGCCGCATTGCGCGGATTGGCAAAGGGTTCGTCACCGTCGGCCTCGCGCTGCGCGTTCATGGCGTTGAAGGCATCGAAGGGATAAACCACCTCGCCACGGGCCTCGAAGTCGTCGGGATAGTCGCCACGCAGTTGCAGGGGAATAGTGGGGATGGTTTTGGCGTTGGTGGTGATGTCGTCGCCCGTGGTGCCGTTGCCACGCGTCACCGCCTGCACCAGGCGACCATGCCTGTAGGTGAGCCCTATGGCCACACCGTCATATTTCAACTCACAAGTGTAGGTAAACGGAACCCCGTCGAGCAACTTGCGCGTGCGGGCCTCAAAGTCTTCAATCTCGGCAATGCTGTAGGTGTTGCCCAGCGACAGCATGGGAAAGCGGTGCTGCACCGAACGGAAGATCTTGTTGACCTCCCCTCCCACCCTCTTGGTAGGCGACAGGGGGCTGGCCAATTCAGGGTACTGCCGCTCGAGGTCCTGCAGCTCGCGCATCATACCGTCGAACTCCTCGTCGCTCACCAGCGAGCGGTCGTTCATATAGTACTCATAGTTGAGCCGGTCAAGCTCTTTGGCCAGCTCGTCCATGCGCCGCTGCACAGGTTCGGTATCTATTGCGCTGAAAAGGTCCATGTTCCTGTGAAGTTGAGTGATACGGGGCCGGTGAGCATTACCTTGTCGTAAGCAGTGCCGGTGGCTTCAAAGTCTACGCGGAAGTCGCCGCCACGGGCCACCAGCCGATGGTTGCCGCTGACAATGGCGCTAGCCGTCACACCGGTGCCGCAGGCCCAGGTCTCGTCCTCCACTCCGCGCTCATAGGTGCGCACCGCCAGACGCCCGTCCGGCAGGTCCTCGACGAAGTCGATATTGGCCCCTTCTGGGAAAAGGTCCGTGCGGTGGCGCAGGCGACGACCCTCGCCCACCACATCATAATGCTCCAGGTCTTCCACCCGTTGCACATAATGCGGCGAACCGGTATCCAGAAACCATCCGTCGGCCACACGCTTCACCTCGTCGGCAGCCACGCTGCGCATGCCCAACCGGACAATGCCCACATGGCCGTCCCACATCAGCACCTCGGCCTCATGAGGACCGTCGTAACCCAGAAAATGCAACTGCTTGCCCATACCCAGCATGTGAGCAAAGGCGGTAATGCAACGGCCACCGTTGCCACACATCGAGCCCAGACGGCCGTCGCTGTTGTAATAGTGCATCTCGAAGTCATAGTCGGTAGCCGGTAGCCGGTAGTCGGTAGCCGGTAGTTTGACATCCGGCAACTGACAACTGACAACTGACGACTGACAACTATCCAGCGTCATCAAGCCGTCGGCACCCACCCCGAAACGGCGGTGACACAGCAGGGCCACCTGCTCCTCGGTAAAGTGGTAACGTCCCTCGCGGTTGTCAATCACCACAAAGTCGTTGCCGGCGCCGTCGAATTTATAGAAAGGTATCTCCATCAGTAATCAATTGAAGGGAACAGTTTGCGCAGTTCAATCAACTTGGGGTTGATTTTCAGCATCGCATTGTATTTGTCATTGGGCGAATAAATCACCTCTTCGCTCTCCACAAACTTGGGGTTCACCTTGGCGTCGAGCATCGGCATGGAACTCTTCTTGCGCAGCCGCTCGACGACATCGATCTTGTGGGGCTTGAAGTCGTCGTGGAAGTAGGTCGTCTGCGCGTCAATCTCGATGCGACCGGGCTGTTCTCCGAGGCGCACGGTGGCCTTGGACAGCAACGCCGCCAGGTTCAACTCCTCGCCCACTTCGCGCCAATAGCGCTCCAGGTCCTCCTGCGTCAAGGGCTTCACCTCGGCCTGCACCTTCGGTGTTTCCACCTGCACCGGCTTGACCGAGCCGATGCTCAGCGAACCTGAGAGGAAGGTGGTCGGGGGTCGGGGGTCGGTAGTCAGTAGTCGGTGGTCGGGGGTCGGGGGTTGGTGGTCGGTAGTCGGTGGCACTACCGGCGACTGACTACCAGCTACCGGCAACTGACTACCGGCTACCGGCAACTGACTACCGGCTACCGGCGACTGACTACCGGCTACCGGCGACTCTTTATCCGTGCCTGCCCTTGCGGGGCGTCTTGCTATCTAACCCACCTGCATCGTGGCGGAGGCCATTTTCATCAGGCCTATCTCCACAAAGAGGCGCTTGTTGTTGGCCTCGCGGAAGCGGTACTCGTAATCGCCCGCGGTACCCAGGTAGTTGAGCAGCAGCGGCAGCCCGCATTGCTGGGCCTGCTGGCCATAGCGGGCGCGCAGCTTCTCGCCGCCCTCCACCAGCGTGAGCGTCTGCGGGTCGAGGCTGACCATCAGGTTGCGCAGGTGCTCGCAGAGGCCGGTGAGAAAATGCTGGCCGCCGAAGCCACGCGTAGTAATCTCCTGATAGAGCAGCAGCGCGCCGCTGAGGTCGCCGGCACGCAGCTGATCCACCAGACGGAAGTAGTAGTCGGTGTCGAGCACATTGAGGTTCTCCAGACAGCCCTGATAGGTCAGGTTACCCTGCGTGAAGTTGACCAGCTGGTCGAAGGTGCTCAGGGCGTCGCGCATACCGCCCTCGGCCTTGGTGGCTATGAGCTCCAGCGCCTCGGGCTCGTACTTCACCCCCTCGTTGCCGGCCACATACTCGAGATGGTGCACAATATCGGGCACCTCGATGCGCTTGAAGTCAAACACCTGGCAGCGGCTCAGGATGGTGGGTATCACCTTGTTCTTCTCCGTCGTGGCGAGGATGAACTTGGCGTAGGCGGGCGGCTCCTCCAGCGTCTTGAGGAAAGCGTTGAAAGCGCCGGTGCTCAGCATGTGCACCTCGTCGATGATGTAGACCTTATACTTGCCCGTCTGCGGCGGTATATAGACCTGTTGCGTCAGCTCGCGCATGTTGTCCACGCCGTTGTTGCTGGCGGCGTCGAGTTCGAAGATGTTCATCGAGGCGCCCTCGTTGAACGAGCGGCAACTCTCGCACTCGTTGCAGGCCTCGCCGTCGGCCGTGCGGTGCTCACAGTTGATGGTCTTGGCCAGGATGCGGGCGCAGGTGGTCTTGCCCACCCCGCGGCTGCCGCAGAAGAGGAAGGCCTGGGGCAGCTGACCCGTCAGGATGGCGTTCTTCAACGTGCGCGTGATGTGCTCCTGACCCACCACGGTGGCGAATGTGGCGGGACGGTATTTTCTGGCCGATACTACAAAATTATCCATCTGTTTAGTTTTCAAATGTTAATCATCCTCACCCTCACAAAATCAACCTTGCAAATATACAAAGAATATCCGAGGTGCACAAATTTATTTTTACTCCCGAGTGTGTTCGCCCCGCCTGCGGCGGTATTCCGTTTTGTTCTCCCGCCTGTTTTATATCTCCCGCCTGCGGCGTAATCCATAAATCCTGTTTTTTTATGCTCCCCGCTGCGCGGAAATCCTGTAAATCTTGTAAATCCTACTCGCCGAACATGTCCTGCTGCTTCAGCAGGCGGAGGGTGCGCTCCTGGCCGTCGGCGGTGACGAGGGTCAGCAGGTAGGTGGCCTGTGGGCGGCCCGTGAGGTCGAGCACATAGCGCCCCAGGCCGGCGGCCTGTAGACGCACCTCCTCGCGGCGCCCCGTGAGGTCGGTCAGCCACGCCGTGCGCACCTCCTGCCCGTCGCTTTCGATGGTCACGCGCTGGCGGAAGGGGTTGGGGTAGCTCACCCAGGTGCCCGCCTCAGCCACCACGATGCGCACATTCCCCGTGTCGCCCGTATAGACGTAGGGCGTCATAAACGCCGTATCCACGTACTTGGCGACGCAGGCGTTGGATGTCCATGCTGGCACATGTATATCACCGAAGGTGGCATCAGATACTAAACTATTTGTTATGTACAAGACGCTATCAATTAATACAATAGGACCAATGTTATTGTTAGCCGAAAAAGCCGAATAGGACATCTCTTGGATAATATGTCCTTGGTAGTCAAACATAGAGAGTCCTAAACCAACATTAGACCAATTTGAGAATAGAATATTTTGAGAATTGATACCTCCCGTATAAAAAGATTGAACCATAACACGGTTATTACCGCATGCAAGATTTCCATGAGGTAGTACACTAGAGTTCAAACAAGAACCCCATTTCCCAGAAGGATGAAAGTATGTAATATAATTCAGGGTATCTTGCTCCTTTTGAAAAGCCATAATAAACCCATCGTTTCGAAGTTGAAGAAGAGGCACACCTTGACATAGTAAAATGGAGTAAAAGATAGAAGTGTCTTGTAAAAAGCCTCGAGTAGATGTGGCGCTTAAAAAAACCAGATTGCTGTCAAAAGCGATGTCATGAAATGTTAAAAATGAATTCTGTCTACTTGGGTTAATCACACTATCTTCTAATGAGATTCCTTGAATAGCCTCTAAGTTATCATGAAATATCCCCATAAAACCTTTGGTAGGATTTGCTGAAGAAATACAAAAAAAAATACTTTTGACGGAATCAATAATAATCTTATTTCCAATCCCATAAGATTGATTCAATGTGCCAATCAAATACGGATTACCCTCTCGATCTAACTTTAAAAAAAGATTCCTTATTTCGTAATCAATATTAGTATCACACCTCTGCACTAAATAGCGGCTGGCCAATAGTGTGTCCATGTGGGGTGAGAACTTCAGCAGTTGCGGGTACCACCCCAATGGTCTGTTACTCACCTCGATCTGTCCCACCATACGGCCGTCGACCCAATACTTGATTCCTCCGATGGTGCCAAGCCAAGTAGCATAAGTCTGATCTATAAAATCATTGGCTATACGGCAAAAATAAACATTGCCATCGGCATCAACATCGAATGTTGATTGATAACTGCTTGTAGAATTGATATACCAATCGGAAGGGGTTATCGGCGGGGCATGGTGCCGCATCAGATCATTACCGTCATTATCAAGGTAGGTGATTGTCAAGAAATGCTGCTCCAGCACATGCCCCTCGAAATCAAAAGTAATAAATGCTGTCCGTGAGGCATACGACATGTTGCCATTGGGTACCGGGTAATCACTCGTCGTGGTTAGCAATGTGTCAAGGTAATAACAGTAATTATAGCCTTCATAGGGTAAAACAAAATCCAATAGACAGGTAAACGCCGAGTCACCTACCAACTTAATGTCATATGGCGCTGCACTCTTTCCGTTGTTGGCGTGTATTATCTTCTTCCAGGCCATCGTGCCATCGGGGGTAATTTTGGCAATCAACAAATTATATACATTCGTGTAAGGACCGTAGGGGGCCATCGGCAGCAGGTGCGAACCGCCGTCCCAGCTGGCATCGTTACGAAAACTACCAAGTATATACAGATTTCCTTCGCTGTCGGTCACCGAACCTACAATTTGGTTGCCCTCCTGGCTGGAGGCATAGCCTTTGGCCCACTCGAAATGCTGCGCCTGCAAAGATGAAGTGAAAAGCGAAAAGTGAAAGATGAAAAAGAAAACCCAGCAGGATTTTGTCAAAACGTTTTGTTTCATGGCAATAAATTTTTTGCAAAACTACGAAGATTATCCGACATACGCAAATATTTTTTTATCTCCGCATTTTTATCCCCGCTGCGCGGAAATCCTGTAAATCTTTTTCTTTTCTCCCGTCTGCGGCGTAATCCGTTTTTGTTCTCCCGCCTGTTTTATATCTCCCGCCTGCGGCGTAATCCATAAATCCTGTAATTTTTTTTTGGGATTGTTGGATTACCGCGCAGCGGGGAGGCCAGGACACACTCCTCAGTCACAGGACACACTCCTCAGTCACTACGTGACAGCTCCCCTAACTTAGGGGAGCAGCTGGGAGAGGTAGTACTATCTGGCTCCCCCTATAAGTTAGAGGGGGTGGACGAGCGTAGCTCGGACGGGGGCGTGTGTCATGTGGTGGAGGAGTGTGTTAAAAAACAGGATTTATGTCGTGCACGATGTATTTTTGGGTGGTCGGTAACCGGTGGTCGGGGGCCGGTGATCGGGGGCGAAACCGAAGACGACTATGAAAACCTCGCCGGTGCAACCTATAACGGCGCTGATATCCGAACCGGAAAGGCGGTGGTTGGCGCACAATGGGTTGGTTGTAAGTGCCGTATAAGGCACAGATAACTCCGATATGACTCCGACTGATGTCCGTTTGTTGTCCGCTTGTTGTCCGTTTGTTGTCCGTTATACAATCGAACAACAAACGGACAACAAGCGGACAACAATGGGACAACAGTGGGCGTTAGGGCGGTGTTAGAGCGAAGTCAATAGGTAGGCATCGGGGCCGAAAACCGACCACCGATTACCGGCTACCGACCACCATTTACATCGTGCACGACCTAATTTTTTGAGGGGTTGTTGATAATATTTTCGGCACGTTTGCAAAATAATTCGTACATTTGCATTTTAAAATACCAGCGTACAAATATATATTACGCTGGAACAGAAAACGGTAGCAATTAATAAAACATATAAAAACATGACACCTTCACACATTGAACACATCGGCATCGCCGTGACGAACCTCGACGAGGCCATCCGCTATTGGGAAGACGTGATGGGGCTGAAATGCTACGCCATCGAGGAAGTGACCGACCAGAAGGTCAAGACCGCCTTCTTCCGCTGCGGCGACGTGAAAATTGAACTTCTGGAGCCCACCTGCCCCGAGAGCACCATTGCAGCCTTCATCGAGAAGAACGGCGGCAAGGGCGGCATGCACCACATTGCCTTTGCGATGGAGAACACCGACCAGGCCCTCAACGAGGCCAAGGAGAAGGGCGTGCGCCTGATCGACCAGCAGAGCCGCGGCGGCGCCGAAGGCCTCCACATCGGCTTCCTGCACCCCAAGTCGACCCTCGGCGTGCTTACTGAATTTTGCTGCAAGTAGCCTCCCCGCCTGCGGCGGTAATCCTGGAAATAGATCAAAAAAGATTTACAAGATTTCGCGAAGCGGGAGAAACGCAATCAAACAATCAAGCAATTAAACAATAAAACAATCATAAAATGGCTTTTGAACAAAAGATAAAAGAGCTGCTCGACAAGCGCGACGAGGCCCGCATGGGCGGAGGCCAGAAAGGCATTGACAAGCAGCACGAGTCAGGCAAACTGACGGCCCGCGAGCGCATTGCGCTGCTGCTCGACGAGGGTTCGTTTGAGGAATTCGACATGTTCGTCACCCATCGCTGCACCAACTTCGACATGCAGAAGAAGAGCTATCTGGGCGACGGCGTGGTGACCGGCTACGGCACCATCAACGGCCGCCAGGTGTACGTCTTCGCACAGGACTTCACCGTGCTGGGCGGCTCGCTGAGCGAGACGATGGCCCTGAAGATCTGCAAGGTGATGGACCAGGCCATGAAGGTCGGCGCTCCCGTCATCGGCTTGAACGACTCGGGCGGCGCCCGCATCCAGGAGGGCATCAACGCCCTGGCCGGCTATGCCGAGATTTTCGAGCGCAATATCCTGGCCAGCGGTGTGGTGCCGCAGATCAGCGCCATCTTCGGCCCCTGCGCCGGCGGTTCGGTCTACAGCCCCGCGCTGACCGACTTCATTTTCATGAGCAAGGAGAACAGCTATATGTTCCTCACCGGCCCGAAGGTGGTGAAGACCGTCACGGGCGAGGATGTGACCGTCGACAAGCTCGGCGGCGCCATGGTGCACGCCACCAAGAGCGGTGTGGCCCACTTCGTGGGTGAGACCGAGGAGAGCACCATTGAGACCATCCGCGAGCTGGTGGGCTATATCCCCAGCAACAACTTCGAGGAGGCCCCCTTCGTGGCTACCGAAGACCCCATCGACCGTCTGGAGGACAGCCTCAACACCATCATCCCCGAGAACCCCAACGAGGCCTACGACGTGAAGGACGTCATCCACGCCATCGTGGACGAGGGCCGCTTCCTCGAGGTGCACGAGAACTTTGCCAAGAACCTCGTGGTCGGCTTCGCCCGCATGGGCGGCGTCAGCGTGGGCGTGGTGGCCAACCAGCCCAAGGCTATGGCCGGCGTGCTCGACTGCAACGCTTCGCGCAAGGGCGCCCGTTTCGTGCGCTTCTGCGACGCCTTCAACATTCCGCTGGTGACGCTGGTCGACGTGCCCGGCTTCCTGCCCGGCACCGGCCAGGAGTACAACGGTGTGATCAACCACGGCGCCAAGATGCTCTACGCCTACGGCGAGGCCACGGTGCCCAAGGTGACCGTCACCCTGCGCAAGAGCTACGGCGGCGCCCACATCGTGATGAGCTGCAAGCAGCTGCGTTCGGACATCAACTACGCCTGGCCCACGGCCCAGATTGCCGTCATGGGTGCCAGCGGCGCCACCGAGGTGCTGCACGGCCGCGCCCTGAAGGAAATCACCGACCCCGAGGAGAAGGCCAAGTTTATCGCCGAGAAGGAGAAGGAGTACAACGACCTGTTCGCCAACCCCTACAACGCCGCCAAGTATGGCTACATCGACGATGTCATCGAGCCGCGCAACACGCGCTTCCGCGTCATCCGCGCCCTGCAGGCCCTGCAAACCAAGAAGGACACCCTGCCGATGAAGAAGCACTGCAACTTGCCTCTGTAAACAATTCATTCAATCAATAATTATTAACCAATCAAAAACATCAAAACAATGAAGAAAGTTCTGTTTACCGCTATGGCTGCCGTGGCCGTATTCGCCCTGGTTGCCTGCAACAACAAGAAAGCTGAAGAGCCCGTCACCGAAGAGTGCGCCGCCGTTGAGGCATGTGAGCACCACTGCGCTATGGATTCCACCTGCTGCGCCGACCAGTGCATGTGCAGCGAGGAGTGCAAAGCCGCCAACTGCGAGGCTTGCCCCAACCACGGCACCGAGAACTGCTGCAAAGCCAAAGCCGCTGTTGAAGGCCAGGCCTGCGAGAAAGCTTGCGAGCACAAGTGCGACAAAGCTGGTGAGAAAGCCTGCGAAAAGAAATGTGAGAAGGCTTGCGAGAAGAAATGCGACAAGCCCTGCGAGAAAAAGTGCGAGAAGGCTCAGTAAAGTTTAAGCTGTGAGTTTTAAGTTTTAAGTTTTAAGTGGGCTGACGCCGCCTGCGCAAGCAACTTAAAACTTAAAGCTTAAAACTTAAAGCTAACCATGTTTTGATGTTACAATTAACTAAAGAAGAATGAAGACCATTAATAAAATGCTATTGGCAGGCCTGCTCAGCGTCACGATGCTGACGGCCGTGGCGCAGGAGCAGCCGGCAGAGCCCCGTCCCGAGGGCTGCCCGATGCCCCAGATGGCGCCGACGGTCGACTTCGCAAGCGTGAAGACCTGCTACGTGCCCCAATTGGGTGCGTTTGTGGCGGTGGACAGCGTGGAATGTTGTGTGCACTTGGTGGCCCTGGTCGACGGCAACAAGCTCGACACCGTTGGCTGCTTCAAGACCGACAACACGCGCAAGCGCCACGACCTGAAGAACATCCTGCGCCCCGTGAGCGTCAGCGCTATGGGCGATTACATCATTGTGCTGGCTTCGGCAGTGAACGACACGGCCTATATTGCCATCCTCGACAACGGCATGAACGAGTTGGCCCGCCGCTCCTTCTCCAGCCCCATGTACGCCATGCACATTGCCCCCGGCAAAATGTTCATTGTAGGACGAAATCCCTACGGCTACGACATCAACATCCTTTCCCTCGAAGGCTGCCCTGTAAAAGCTTTCGCCGAGGGCGAGATGATGACCCACCACTACCGCGTGGCCAAGCAGGCTGAGAAAATCAAACAGAGTGACCCCATCGGCATCGGCCTTGCCGCCGTTGCTGTGGCGGTGGTATTCTTGGCACTCGTCTGCATCTTCCTCCTCATCAGTGGCTCAGGCAAGCTGATTATGAGTACCGAGGAGAAGCGCAAGAACAAGGGCAGCAAGAAGGACAAGGCCATCAAGCCCGTGTCGGAAGGCAGCAGCACACAGAACATGGAGGTCTATGCCGCCATTGCCGCCGCCATCCACCTGTACAACGACGAACTGCACGACGAGGAGAACACCGTCATCACCATCCAGAAGGTGGAGCGCGAGTGGACCCCCTGGAACGCCAAGTACTACAATATGAATCATTATTTTAACAACAGAAGATAAGCCATGAAAAACTATAAGCTCAAGATAAACGGCAACGACTACACCGTTGACATCAACGAGGTAGAAGGCCAGGATGTAAAACTCAGCGTGAACGGCACCCCCTATGTCGTCACTGTGGATCAGGAAATCAAACAGCAGAAGAAGACCGTCGTGAGCAGCCCGCGCCCGCAGGCCGCCCCCGCCGCCGCACCGAAGGCCGCCGCCACCGCAGCAGCAGGCGCCAAGGTGACCACTCCCCTGCCCGGCACCATCCTCGACGTGTTCGTCAATGTGGGCGACACCGTCAAGGCCGGCCAGACCGTCGTGCTCCTTGAAGCCATGAAGATGGAGAACAACATCGAGGCCGACACCGCCGGCACCGTAAAGGAAGTTAAAGTCCGCAAGGGCGACAGCGTCCTCGAGGGCGATGTATTGGTTGTAATCGGATAATGTTCGTTTAATGTTTAAAGTTTAACGTTTAAAGCTGACGCAGCTAAGAACCCCTTAAACCTTAAACCATAAACCTTAAACCTTAGAGAACAATGATTAGTTTAGCAACAGGCGGCTTCATGGAATTCATGTCGACCCAGCTGGTGCAATTCCTCGAATACACCGGCTTCGCCAACGTGACATGGGGCCACATAGCCATGATTTTTATAGGCTTGGTGTTCATCTTTCTTGGCATCAAGTTCGAGTTTGAACCGTTGCTGCTCGTGCCTATCGGATTCGGTATGCTCATCGGCAACATCCCCTTCTACCCGGGTCTGAAGATAGGCATCTATGAGCACGGATCGGTGCTCAACATCCTCTACCACGGCGTGCAGAACGGCTGGTACCCACCCTTGATATTCCTCGGGATAGGAGCCATGACCGACTTTTCGGCCCTGCTCTCCAACCCCAAGCTGATGCTCATCGGCGCCGCTGCCCAGGTTGGCATCTTCGCCGCCTACATGGGTGCCCTGCAGCTGGGCTTCATGCCCAATGAGGCTGGTGCCATCGGCATCATCGGCGGTGCCGACGGTCCCACGGCCATCTTCATTTCCTCTCAGTTAGCACCTGACCTGATGGGTGCCATCGCTGTGTCGGCCTACTCCTACATGGCCCTCGTGCCCGTCATCCAGCCGCCCATCATGCGACTGATGACCACGCCCAAAGAGCGCACCATCCGCATGAAGCCGCCGCGCCAGGTCTCCAAACTTGAGAAGATCACCTTCCCCATCATCGGCCTCCTCTTCTGCGCCTTCATCGTGCCGAGCGGTCTGCCCCTGCTGGGTATGCTCTTCTTCGGCAACCTGCTGAAAGAGTGCGGTGTCACCAAGCGCCTCAGCGAAGTGGCCTCCAATGCCGTGGTCAACATCTGCACCCTGCTCATCGGCATCACCGTGGGTGCCTCCACCCAGGCCTCGGTCTTCCTCACCGGCAAGTCGGTGATGATTTTCGGCCTCGGCGCCGGCTCCTTCATCGTGGCCACCTTCTGCGGTGTGCTCTTCGTCAAGATTATGAACCTCTTCCTCAAAGAGGGCAACAAAATCAACCCCCTCATTGGCAACAGCGGCGTCAGCGCCGTGCCCGACGCTGCCCGTGTGTCGAACAACGTGGGCCTCGAGTACGACAAGACCAACTACCTACTGCAACACGCTATGGGCCCCAACGTGGCCGGCGTGGTCGGCTCGGCAGTGGCTGCCGGTATCCTGCTCGCCTTCCTGCACTAAACGGGTTGGTTGCACATCAAAAAGAGGACGCTTTTACGGTGTCCTCTTTTTTTATTTTGCCAATTCCCGAAAAAGTCGTATCTTTGCATTTTAATTTGAAACAAATATATTCTTATTATGAAACAGTATATCGAACAAAACAAGGACCGCTTCTTAGAGGAGCTTTTTTCGTTAATCCGTATTCCCTCCATCAGCTCCGAGCAGGAGCATAAGCCCGACATGGTGCGCTGCGCCGAGCGTTGGAAAGAGCTGCTGCTGGCAGCAGGTGCCGACCGCGCCGAGGTGATGCCCACCGACGGCAATCCTGTCGTCTATGGTGAGAAAACCATCGACCCCAAGAAGCCTACCGTACTTGTTTATGGCCACTACGACGTGATGCCCGTGGCTCCGCTGGAACTGTGGCGCACTCAGCCCTTCGAGCCCGTGGTCAAGGACGGATACATCTGGGCACGCGGCGCCGACGACGACAAGGGCCAGAGCTTCATGCACGCCAAAGCTTTTGAATACATGGTGAAGACCGGCAACCTGCCCTGCAACGTCAAGTTTATGCTCGAAGGCGAGGAGGAGATTGGCAGCGGCAGCCTCTACGGCTTCTGCGAGAAGAACAAGGAGCTGCTGAAAGCCGACATCATCCTGGTTTCCGACACCTCCATGATTGCCCCTGACGTGCCCAGCATCACCAGCGGCCTGCGCGGCCTTTGCTACTGGGAGGTGGAGGTGACCGGTGCCAACCATGACCTGCACAGCGGCATCTTCGGCGGCGCCGTAGCCAACCCCATCAACGTGCTCTGCAAGATGATTGCCGACCTGCACGATGCCGACGGTCACATCACCATCCCCGGCTTCTACGACGACGTGCTGGTGCTCAGCGACGAGGAGCGCGCCCTCATGGCACAGGCCCCCTTCGACGAAGAGCAGTACAAAAAAGACCTCGGCGTACGTGCACTGAAGGGCGAGAAGGGCTACAGCACCAAAGAGCGCACGGGCATACGTCCCTGCCTTGATGTATGCGGCATCTGGGGTGGCCACACCGGCGAGGGCACCAAGACCGTGCTGCCCAGCAAAGCCTACGCCAAAATCAGCACTCGTCTGGTCGCCAACCAGGACTTCGAGAAAATCAGCAAACTGTTCCAGGAATACTTCGAGAGTGTGGCACCCGACTATGTCACCGTCAAAGTGACTCCCTGCCACGGCGGTGCCGCCTATGTCAGCCCGCTGGAGCTCAAAGCCTACAAGGCCGCCGAGAAGGCCATGACCGACACCTTCGGCAAGCGCCCCATCCCCACCCGTAGCGGCGGCAGCATCCCCATCGTGGCTGGCTTTGAGAAAATTCTCGGCCTTAAGAGCATCCTGATGGGCTTCGGCCTCGCCAGCGACGACATCCACGCCCCCAACGAGAACTACCCCCTGCAACAGTTCTTCAAAGGCATCGAGACCATCCCCCTGTTCTATAAATATTTCGCAGAATAAAATATGTACGAGATCATCAGCAAGCGGCTGCTTAACAGCCACGAGATTTACCAGATGGAAGTCCACGCGCCGTGGATTTCGCTCAGCGGCAAACCAGGCCAATTCGTCATCGTTATACCCCACCCCAACGGTGAGCGCATCCCATTGACGATTAGCGATATTGTGTACCAGCGGCAGTCTATAGTGCTGGTGTTCCAAGTGGTGGGAGACACCACACGCCAGCTGGCAGAGATGAACGTCGGCGACGACCTCTACACCATCGTGGGACCTCTGGGACGGCCAAGCGAACTGATAGAAAAACACGCCAAGGGTGAGTTGAAGCGTCTGCTGTTCGTGGCTGGCGGCGTGGGCATCGCGCCGGTGTTTCCGCAGGTAAAGTGGGCCTTCCGCAACGGTATCCCCACCGACGTCATCATCGGTGCCCGCTCGAAGGACCTGCTCTTCTATGAAGACGAGCTGCGTGCCGTGTGCCACAACCTGCACATCATGACCGACGACGGCACCTATGGCGAACAGGGCTTGGTAACCGCCAAAGTGGATGAACTCTGCACCAAGGGTGTGGAGTACAGCCACTGCGTGGCCATCGGACCGCTGCCGATGATGAAGTTCGTCAGCCTTACCACCAAGAAGTACAACCTACCCACCATCGTGAGCCTCAACTGCATGATGGTCGACGGCACCGGCATGTGCGGTGCCTGCCGCGTGCGTGTGGGCGACGAGGTGAAGTTCTGCTGCGTCGACGGTCCCGAATTCGACGGCCATCTTGTGGACTTCGACGAAGCCGCCCGCAAGCTGAAGACCCCCGATGCACGCCGCTACCGTATCGCCACCGCCGAGAGTGGACACAACTGCAATCTTGCTCCTGCTGTGGATGCCGCTATAGCAGAAACAAAGAAACGACAGAAACCTCGTGAGCAGGACCCCAAGGTACGTGCCAAGAACTTCGACGAGGTGAGTTTTGGCTTCACCGAGCACCAGGCGCTGGTGGAAGCCAACCGCTGTCTGCAGTGCAAGAAACCGCGCTGCGTGGAGGCTTGTCCCGTGGGCATCAACATCCCGCGCTTCATCCAGGACATCAAGGAGGAAAACCTTAACCAAGCCTATATCACCATCAGTCACGACTCGGCGTTGCCCGCTGTCTGCGGCCGCGTCTGCCCGCAGGAGACGCAGTGCGAGGGCAGCTGCGTGATGGGCGTCAAGGGTGAGCCAATCGCCATCGGTGCCCTCGAGCGCTTCGTGGCCGACAACCACCGCGCCGTCAGCAAGCCGCAGAGCCAATGCTACCCTGCAGGCCGCAAGGTGGCAGTGGTGGGCAGCGGTCCCAGCGGCCTGACCTGCGCCGGCGACCTCGCCAAGCACGGTTACCAGGTAACCGTCTTCGAGGCGCTGCACCATGCCGGCGGTGTGCTGGTCTACGGCATCCCCGAATTCCGCCTGCCCAAGCAGAAAGTAGTGGAGCCCGAGATTGACAACCTGCGCCGTCTGGGTGTCGAGATACGCACCAACGTCATCATCGGCAAGAGTATCACCATCGACCAGCTGATGAACGATATGGAATACGATGCCGTCTATATTGCCTCGGGTGCCGGCCTGCCAAAGTTTATGGGCATCAACGGCGAAACCCTCATCGGCGTTATCAGCGCCAACGAACTGCTCACGCGCACCAACCTCATGCACGGTTACGACGAACAGTACGACACCCCCATCTACCTTGGCAAGAAGGTCATCGTGGTGGGTGGCGGCAATGTGGCTATGGATGCCGCCCGCACCGCCCTGCGATTGGGCAGCGAGGTGACAGTAGTCTACCGTCGCGGCGAACAGGACATGCCCGCCCGCCGCGAGGAGGTGCATCACGCTATGGAAGAGGGTGTGCAGTTCATGTTCCAGACGGCCCCCGTCGAGGTGCTCGGCACCGAGGACGGCTATGTGCGCGCCCTGCGCTGCGTGAAGATGGAGATGGGCGAACCCGACGCCAAGGGGCGCCGCTCGTTTAAAGCCATCGAAGGCAGCGAGGTGGACGTGGAGGCCGACACCGTGGTCGCCGCCCTCGGCACCAGCCCCAACCCGCTCATCCGCACCAGCACGCCTGGTCTGGACTGCGAGACCTGGGGCGGCATCAAGGCCGACGAGAACGGACAGACCAGCCGTAAATACATCTTCGCCGGCGGCGACGCCGTCAGCGGTGCCGCTACAGTCATCCTCGCCATGGGTGCCGGCCGCAAAGCCGCCAAAGCCATCATGGAAGTGCTCGGATAACAATGGATAAGTTCACTATTGAAACAGCGCCGCAATATGAGCGGCACTACAACGAGGATGGCTTCTGGCGCAAAGTGAGGCATGTGGCGTCACAGGTGGGCGCCAAGGTGCTCTACCCTGCCCTGCAGCTTTATTACCTGCTGCAGTCGAAGGATGTGCCAGTAAAGGCCAAGACCCTCATCATCGGTGCGCTGGGCTACCTCATCCTGCCGGCCGACCTCATCCCCGACTTCATCCCCGCTATGGGCTTCACCGACGACCTGACGGCCATCTTCCTGGCCCTGCGCACCGTCAGCAAGCACCTCACGCCGGAAATCAACCACAAGGCCAAGGAACAGACCAACAAACTGCTGAACACAAAGAATGGCTGACGCGCTGCTGACCGTTGAGAACCTCACCAAGAGCTTCGGCGACAAGCTGCTCTTCGAGGACATCAGTTTCGGCATCAATGCCGGACAGAAGTCCGCACTCATCGCCCGCAACGGCTACGGCAAATCTACGCTGCTAAATATCATTATGACGGCCGCCGGTCAGCGTGGCTATAACACCCTACAAGATGCAGGCAAGATAACCTTCCGCGGCGACCTGAAGCTGGCCTATCTTCCTCAAAGTCCAGAGGCCTACCCGAAGCAGCTGGTACGCGACTTTGTCTACAATGTCAGCCGCCCCGAGACCGAGGACGAGTGGACTTTCGAGCAGCGCGTGGAGGAGATACTGAGCCGTATGCGCGTCGACACCCTGCTCGACCGACAGATGGAGACCCTAAGCGGCGGCGAACAGAAAAAGGTGGCCCTCTGCCACCTGCTGATGGACGACTGCAACCTGCTCATCCTCGACGAGCCCACCAACCACCTCGACATCGACATGATCGAGTGGCTCGAGGAGTTCCTCTCGCGCCAGCGCCTCGCCATCCTCATGGTCACCCATGACCGCTACTTCCTCGACAATGTCTGCGACAACATCTACGAGCTCGACAACGCCCGTCTATATCACTACAAAGGCCACTACGACTACTACCTCGAGAAGAAGGCCGAGCGCGAGGCCAACGAGCGCGCCGAGGTGGCGAAGGCACGCAGCCTCTACCGCACCGAGCTGGAATGGATGCGTCGCATGCCGCAGGCACGCGGCACCAAGGCGCAGGCCCGCATCGACGCCTTTTACGAGCTGGAGGCCAAAGCCCACACCCGCTTCGACGACAGCCGTCCGCAACTCACCGTCAAGACCGAGCGCATCGGTGGCAAGATACTCGAACTCTACAACATCTGCTACCGCGACCTCATCGACGACTACTCATACGTCTTCAAAAAGGGCGAGAAAACCGGCATCGTGGGGCCCAACGGCGTAGGCAAGAGCACCTTCCTCAACATCATCACCGAGAAGTTAAAACCCACCAGCGGCCGCGTGGTCGTGGGACAGACCATACAGTTCGGCTACTACACCCAGGCCGGCATGACGGCCCCCGCCGACCGCCGCGTCATCGACCTGGTGAAAGACATCGCCGAAGAGATAGAACTCGACAACGGCAAAAGCATGTCGGCCCACCAGTTCCTCACCTACTTCGGCTTCGACGGCACAACGCAATACAACTACTTCGGCAACCTCAGCGGCGGCGAGAAACGGCGCCTCTACCTGCTGCAGGTGCTCATGGCCAACCCCAACTTCCTCATCCTCGACGAGCCCACCAACGACCTCGACATCTATACCCTGCAGATACTCGAGCAGTTCCTCCAGACCTACAAAGGCTGCCTCATCATCGTCAGCCACGACCGCTCCTTCATGGACCACATCGTCGACCACCTGCTCGTCTTCGAGGGCGACGGCAAAATACGCGACTACCACAGCAACTACACGCGCTACCGGCTGGAGAAAATGAAAAGTGAAAAGTTAAAAGTGAAAGAAGCAAAGACCCAAAAGGTCGCCACCACTGCTTCACTTCTCACCTCTCACCTTTCACCTAAAAAGAAGGCCACCTACAAGGAGCAGAAAGAATACGAGGCGCTGACCACCGAGATAGAAAGCCTCACCACCGAGAAGGCTACCCTGGAGCAGCAGCTTAGCGACGGCAGCCTCACCGACCCCGCCGAAATCACGAAGGCCAGCACCCGCATCGGCGAACTGCTGGCCCTCCTGGACGAGAAAGAACTCCGCTGGCTCGAACTCGACGAGCTGGTTGTTAGTGGTCGGTAGTCGGCAACAGTTACCTTGTGCTCACAGGGTCGTTAAATAATCAGGATAGCTTTTCCTCTATAAATTCCTTGAAATAAAGAATCTGTGTGCTACGAGCCGTGTTGAAAAGCAGATGCTCAAAGTCTCGCTGTTTCAATTTCAAGTCAGTGGACGACAGTTTATTTTCCAATGCCTCTTTCAGTGTCTTTGGCGTACCAATACCGCATCTGTCTCTAAGGAAGTCGTATTCAGGACTTGTCTGCTGCCACAAAAAGATTGTATCGTAGAAATCCCGTCCTTTTGCTCTCGTCAGTAATGCCGACAATTTCATGGACAGAAGCACATCTTTGGGAGCCGCAGGCATGGGAAACAAGAACCCACAGCGATTAATCAACGTCGTCTGTGACTGATAGCCGACACCTTGGTCCTGAGCCTCTATTTTCATCAGGAAGCGTTCCTCACGATGGCCGGATAGTCCCATCTCGAACAGCAACTCAGGAAAATAGAGGTTACGGCGAAACGCTGTAAGGTGTGAGGTGTCCTTATCACGCAATTCCACCCGCAGGCCGTTATTTCTCAAACACTTTGCCACTTCGTCCGATAATTCTACAAATTCAGCCTCGGTCAGTCCTTTGCAGTCGAAATCCAAATCCTCGGAGAAGCGGTCAATTCCATGAACAAGCCTGAGATTGGTTCCTCCTATAAAAACAATTTTAGTCGCCAATGGAGACCGTGACAGATGCTCCAACGCCAACAGTTCGACATACTCTTTCAAGATATGTTTGTGAAATGCCTTATTTGTCGAAATCGCTTGTGGATAATAGCCTAACAACGAATTTATATCAATCATGACGATAGGTATTGATAAGTAAATCTACTCTTTTCTGAAGGCTTTTGGAATCGCACCGTGAGACAAAATCCAACAGTCGTTCCACATTAAGCTCTTCTTGCATCCAATCTTCATCAAATCGAAGGTCAAGCAGAGCTTCTTCGGTATCATATTGAGGATAAAGATACAGTAGGTCAACCATTGCCTTCTCTGGTAGTGCCATAAGATAGCTTCCTCCCGCAGGCATGGACATTTGTGTGTATCCAAAAAACAGCTCGGGCTTGACGGTTTGGTAGCTGAATTCACCGAATACATTGCTGTATGAAGTGGTACGCTTGGTTGTGATGCTGGTAATCTTTGTCACAGCCTCGGGTATGATGCCATAATAGGCCAATGCGGCATGAAGACTAATGTAGGAAGGGCTATAAATTGTACTAGCCACATACCTTGCCGCGTCTGGCTGGGAGACCATGTCGCTGAAGGCGTACCAGTCTTGGCGAAGCCGCGACAGATATCCACGCTTCACCCAGCGGGAGATGTTGGTGTGGTCAAAATCGGCTCGCCATGCACGAACCTGGTAAATGTTGAAGCACCCCAAACCGCGCCATTGCTCTCTGAACTGTAGATAATTCATTTATTCTAATCAAAAAACGATGCAAAAATACAACTTTTCTTGAATATACCAAAATAAATCTTCAAAATGTACAAGGAAACCTCATACATAGAGTGGCCGAAGGCCAGCACCTGCATCGGCGAACTGCTGGCCCTCCTGGATGAGAAAGAACTCCGCTGGCTCGAACTCGACGAGCTAATCAGCTAATCACCACCTTGCGGTAATACATCCAACTATTTCTCCGCAAGATATTAATAACAACAAAAATAGGAGCATATTTCCGATGCTGGGACATGCTCCTTTTTTATCTGCTTATTTCCACACTCTACATAAAAGACAAATAATATGTATTATTTTTCTATTATCCATTCATGACAATAACGGCATTTTTTTGCACCAGCTTGGATATTCTCACCACAAAATGGACATTTTTTCATTCCTTCCATCTTTAACGAATAATCCATTGGGCTCTTTGTTTGATTATCTTTTTTGCTGTCCCTATATGTAATAGACACTTCTCGTCTACTTGAAAATTCAGGGTTTTTCTCATCCCATCCTTTTAATAGTTTTGGGAGATTGTCAGCGGAATATTTTATAATATTATATGCGTATAAACCATCAACAAAATATGTAATGCTAAGATAAATTATTATTACAACATCAGAAGCATTATCTCCCGTGATGAGGTCAAAAACAAACATGAGCACCGAGAAGGCACCATATCCAATTAACCATAATCCAAAGTCATCATTAATTTTGAAGTTATCTTTTTCAAACTTATTGAAACGTAATCCCGCAACAGTAATACAGGCTATTACCATAAGCCAAAACAAATAGCCCAAAACCTCTATCAAAGGCCACTTATAACCAAATATTTCGAACAAAAAACCAATAAACCCAGAAACGATTAAGCCAAGTTGACTCCAAAATAAAATACTTATAACATTATATTTGGACGAATGAATCAAAGGAAACAATTGCTTGTGCATTTTTGTGCCGGTGTATAGCTTCCACAAGGAAACTAATAGAGCTATTGATGCAACAATACAAGCTATAGCCAAAAATGTAATCACTACCGAGGTATCCAAATATCCGTGTGTTCGTCTAATCATTCTCATCAAAGCAAAAAGTGGAATGATAACAAGAACAGTCCACATCCACCCTGAAAGGTCAAAGAAATTCAGATCTACCTGTGGAATAATGTGTTTCTCTGTGCTATCCTGTTTCTCTCGGTCATTATCTATTCCCTTGCTGACAGTTTGATGCTCCCTATCAAAAGAGACCATTTCACCATCACAATGTTTACATGGCGTGCCGTCAAAAAACGGTTGCCTTCCAATATAAGAACATTTTGGGCCGTATACGCCTTGTTTGAACTTTGTGCAATTAGCACACTCTTCTTTCTTTGCCATATTTATCTATTTTATATATTTCTTCAAATAACGAGTTATAGACGCCTCTTCCGACTCACATGTCCATGAATCATCCAAATAAAACCTAAAGAATATTCCTGTGTTGAGTTCTTGAAATCTCCATACAATAATGTCTGACGACGTAGCGAGTTGCGTATATTCCGATATGATTACTGATGTTGTATTGTATTCTTCGAGAACTTTTTCTGCTAAATACTGAAACTCTCCGGAGACACCAGCCACTTTTTGAAGAACGGACAAATAACCTTCTTGGCTTTCCTCAGCATACCATAATTCATCCATAGTTTCTTCAAATTCGTCAATTCTTTTACAATATTCATCCCACGCATACGAATATAGCCCACCAAAGTCATTTGCTGTCAAAGCAACAAACATATTATCATCAAACAAACCAGCATATTGCTTTATCATCACATTACAGACAGATATCTCAAATTTGACACAATCTTCGATTTCCGTTTGATAATCTTTCGGAGATTCTGCTCTCCTGATGCCAAGGTCGCAAGATACAACAAATAAGGATGCAACCAACATCAACAGCACCAATACTTTTTTGCTTTTTGCCATTTAATAATCCCTTATACGTGTCGGGCACAACCTTTTTGTTCCGGCCCTCCAACGGAATGTTTATCAAACATAAATAGAAAAGGCATGAGGGTATGTGCTCATCGTTATCTTTGAGGTATCGCCAAACACCTTTGAGGGAACGGGGTACTGAACACTTTCTCACGCCTGACGCTATGCTATGGGATAGCATACACAACCAAGCGAAAGCAAATAATGCTCAATCCTCCCTCGTTGATTTGGCGAATTTTCAAAGATAGGATATTCGCAATGCTTTTCTTGCTTACAACTTTCGCTCTCGAAAGCGACTGCAAAGATACGAAGATTATTTCATACGGCAAAATTTTTATTTATCCCGCTGCGCGTAATCCATAAATCCGAATAAAATAATTTACAAGATTTACAGGATTACCGCCGAAGGCGGGGAGGTAAAAAAGTGGTGATAAAAATTAGGTCGTGCACGATGTAAATCGGTAGTCGGTAGCTGGTGGGCGGTAGTCGGTATTGGCCGACGACAGACCTCCGAAGGGCCAAAAACGCTCTTTTCTCGGACAAAAACAGGCAATGGCGTAATTTTAACGCACTAACAACCACTGTATCAGAGCGCAATAGCACATTTAGACGTCATATTGCCATCGCACCCCCTCCGACTGTGGTCCGACTCAAGTCCGAGTCAACTCCGACTGATGTCCGACCGCGGTCGGAGAAAGGGCGATGTTGATACGGTGCTTGTGCGGGGGTGGTACGGATAGGTCGTGCACGACATAAGATTGCGTTAATGCGTCATTGCGTGATTGCGTTAGTAACACAATGACACAATCCCACAATAACGCAATCAAGAGGGGCGGTGGTCGGTGAGGGGTATAAAAAAAGCCTCCGCAGGGTTGCGGAGGCTTGGAAGGTTACATCCTTTTTATTCAGCGCTGCTGATGAAGGGATACTTGTAGTTGCGGGCGGGGTCGAAGGTCTCCTTGATGGCCTGCGGCGAGGTCCAACGGATGAGGTTGAGGTAGCTGCCGGCCTTGTCGTTGGTGCCGCTGGCGCGGGCACCGCCGAAGGGCTGCTGGCCAACGACGGCTCCGGTGGGCTTGTCGTTGAAGTAGATGTTGCCGGCGGCGTTCTTCAGCAGGTCATAGCCGGTGCGCAGGGCCTTGCGGTCGCTGGAGAAGATGGCACCCGTGAGGGCGTAGGGCGAGGTGGTGTCGCACAGCTGGCAGGTCTTCTCGTAGTCCTTGTCGTCGTAGACGTAGATGGTGATGATGGGTCCGAAGATTTCCTCGGCCATCGACTTGTAGTCGGGCTTCTTGGCCAGGATGACGGTGGGCTCGACGAACCAGCCTTTCTTCTTGTCGCACTTGCCGCCGAACACTATCTCGGCGTCTTTGCTCTTCTTGGCATGGTCGATGTAGTTCTTGCAGTTGTCGAACGAAGCCTCGTCGATGACGGCGTTGACAAAGGCGCTGAAGTCGCGCACGTCGCCCATCTTGATCTCCTTCAGCATGCGTCCGATAATCTTCTCCACCTTGGGCCACATGCTCTTGGGCACGTAGGCACGGCTGGCGGCGGAGCACTTCTGGCCCTGGAACTCGAAGGCGCCACGCACGATGGCGGTAGCCACCTGGTCGGGGTCGGCGCTGCGGTGGACCATGATGAAGTCCTTGCCGCCGGTCTCGCCGACAATCTTGGGATAGCTCTTGTACTTGTCGATGTTCTGGCCGATGGCTTTCCAGAAGCCCTTGAAGGTGCTGGTGGAGCCGGTGAAGTGGACACCTGCGAGGTTCTCGTCGGCGAAGGCCACCTTGCCGATGAGGGCGCCGCTGCCGGGGAGGAAGTTCACCACGCCGTCGGGCAGGCCGGCTTCCTTGTAGATCTTCATCAGCAGGTAGTTGCTCAGCATGGCGGTGGTGCTGGGCTTCCAGATGCAGACGTTGCCCATCAGCACGGGGCTCATGCAGAGGTTGCTGGCAATGGAGGTGAAGTTGAAGGGGGTAATGGCGAAGACAAAGCCTTCGAGGGGACGGAAGACGTTATAGTTCAGCGTGCCCTTGTCGCTGCAGGGCTGGTCGCTGTATATCTGGCTGGCATAGTGGGCATTGTAGCGCAGGAAGTCGCAGAGCTCGCAGGCGCTGTCGATTTCGGCCTGCATGGTGGTCTTGCCCTGGCCGAGCATGGTGGCAGCATTGATGAGGTAGCGATACTTGCCGCTGATGAGGGTGGCAATCTTCATCATCACGCTGGCGCGGTCGATCCACGGGGTCTCGGCCCATTCCTTACGAGCCTTCAGGGCGGCGTCGATGGCGGCCTGCACCTCTTTCTCGCCCACCTTGTGGTAGCGGGCCAGCACGTGGTGGTTCTCGGTGGGCATCACTATCTCGCCCATGTTCTTGGTCTTGACCTCCTTGCCACCGATGATGGCGGGAATTTCGGTCACCTTGTTGTAAAGCTCGTCGAGGGCTTTACGGATTTCTTTTCTTTCGGGACTGCCGGGGGCGTAGCCTTTCACGGGCTCGTTCTCGGGCTTGGGGAACATGAAAATGCTGTTGTTCATGATGTTATTGTTTAAAAAGTTATCAATTTTCACTTACTGTATGCAACTGCCTGAGGGCCTCCTGGTAGCCGTCGTCCACCTCTTTCATCACCTTGTAGTAGTACTCGGAGCCGAAGAGGTCCTTGGCCACCTGGGCCTTGAGCAGCAGGCGCATATAATTCTCGGTGTGGGCGGTGCGTTCGGGCTCGGCGGCCTCCTTCTCCAGGTCGCGCACCACGCCCTTCTCGATACCCTCGGCGGCCAGCAGGCTGTCGAGGCCGAAGGAGTCGTAGTTCTGCAGATAGAGCTCGAATGTCTTCACCTCGGGACTCTTGCGGTGCGCATCGGCCCACTGCAGCGGCAGGCTGTTGAACAGGCCCTTGCCGCGCAACGAGATGAAGTAGTCGGTCAGGCGCATGGTGTCCATCGGCACAAAGACATCGGGCATGATGCCGCCACCGCCGTAGACGGTGCGGCCGTGGGCGGTCTTGTACTTCAGCGAGTCGGCGAAGTGGATGGAGTCGGCGCTGACCAACTCGCCATTCTTGTAGCGGTTGTTGACATCCTGACGGTAGGCGTCGGAGCCCTCCTCATAGGAACGCTGGATGCAGCGGCCCGAGGGGGTGTAGTAGCGTGCCGTGGTGAGGCGCACCTGCCCGCCGTCTTTCAGCTGGAACATGCGCTGCACCAATCCTTTGCCATAGGAGCGGCGGCCCACGATGGTGCCACGGTCCCAATCCTGCACGGCACCCGACACAATCTCGCTGGCCGAGGCCGACCCTTCGTCGATGAGCACCACCAGCCGACCGGCAGTGATGTCACCCTTGGCATCGCGCTCGGCGCGCCAATTGCCGCGACCGTTGGCAAAATAGTTCTGTCGCGGAGTGCGGCGGCCCTCCTGATAGACAATCAGCTGTCCACGGTCGAGCAACTCGTTGCCCAGCTGGCAGGCAATGTCCAGATAGCCACCCGAGTTGCCACGCAGGTCGAGAATCAGGGACTGCATCCCCTGCTTCTTCAGCGCTTTCAGGGCCTTGCGGAATTCGTCGGCCGAACTGCGGGCGAAGCGTATCAGACGGATATAGCCGATGCTTTCGTCGGCCATGAAGTAGGAGTCGATGCTGTAGATGGGTATCTTGTCGCGCACGATATGGAAGGAGTACACCGTCCCCTGGCGGTCGATGTCCACCTCCACCGAAGTGCCTTTCTTGCCACGCAGGTGACGGAACACAAAGTCGTTGGTGGCGCTGTCGCCCGTGGCGTCGATGCCGTCGATACGGACAATCTTGTCACCAATCATGATGCCCACCTTCTCGCTGGGGCCGCCCTCGATGACCGTCTGCACCACGATGGTCTTTTCCACAATCTGGAACGAGATGCCCACGCCCTCGAAGTTGCCCTGCAACTGCTCGTTGGCACGCTGCACGTCCTTGGCGGCGATGTAGACGCTGTGGGGGTCCAGGGCCTTGAACATGGCATTGATGGCCACCTCGCTCATCTTGTCCATGTCGGGCGCCTCGGTGTAGTTGCCGTCAATCAGGCGCATCACCTCGTCCACTCGCAACTGTCCGGCGGTGGCGGTGTCGGGTATAAAAGGTTTCTGGGCATTGGCCACGAGGGCCGTCAGCAGCAGGCCAGCTAATAACAACTTCTTCATAGTGCTGGCATTTGCTGACTGAGGCAGTGGAAGGAGCCGAGGCCCCAGATGATGTCGGTGCTGTCGATGCCCACCACCTCGCGGTCGGGGAAGCAGGCCTCGAGGATATAGGCCGCCTCGTTGTCGGTCAGGCAGCGGTAGGTGGGGAAGATGACCTTGCCGTTGGCCAGGTAGAAGTTGGCATAGGAGGCCGGCAGACGCTGGTTGTCGTAGAACACCACGTCGGGCATCGGCAGCTCCACCACGGTGGGCTGCTTGCCGTTGGCCAGGCGGCAACGGTTGAGCATCTTGAGGTTCTTCTGCAGGGGCTCGTAGTTCTCGTCCCACAACTCCTCCTCGACGGCGGTAATGATGGTGTCTTCCGAGACGAAGCGCGACAGGTCGTCAACGTGTCCGTCGGTGTCGTCGCCCACAATTCCGTCGCCCAACCAGATGATATTCTCCACACCGTAGTAATCTCTCAAGTAGCCTTCTATCTGGTCTTGGTTCAGGTGAGGATTGCGGTTCTTGTTGAGCAGGCAGGAGGTGGTGGTAATCAGGTCGCCACAGCCGTTGACCTCTATGGAGCCGCCCTCCATGACGATATTCGGGGAGAACATTTCCATTCCGAGAGCCTCAGCGATATGCACAGGCACCTCGGTATCCAGCTCATAGGGATACTTGCCGCCCCAGGCATTGTGGTTCCAATTCACCAGGGCGCGCTTGGCGGCATCCTTCCTGTTGAGCAGGAAGGCGGGGCCGTGATCACGGCACCAGGCATCGTTTGTAGGTATGATATGCAGTATGACATTCTGCATATTGCAATCTATTGCTTCAAGCTCTGCCTTCACATGCAGAAGCATCGCCTCGTCGTCCACATTGATGTGCACCTGCTCGCCCTCGGCGAGGGTCTTGACGAAGAGGTGGTAGGAGGGATAGATGGTCTCTATCTTGCCGGGCCACGAGTCGGGGTTCTTGGGGTAGCTGAGCCAGGTGGCCTCATGCCGCACCCATTCGGCGGGCATATAATATCCTTGTTCTTTAGGGGTCATTCGTCTATGTAGCGTTTGGTGATGTCGCCGTAGCTGTCTATGCGCCTGTCGCGCAGGTAGGGCCAATGGCGACGATAGTGGTCGGTCTCGTCGAGGTCGAGGGTGGAGATATGCGTGGCCTCGTCGTAGTGCGGCGCCTGGTAGAGCACACGGCCGAAGGCATTGGTAATGAAGCTGCCGCCCCAGAACTGCATGTCTCCTTCGCGACCCGTGCGGTTCACGCTCACCACCGGCACCCCGTTGGCCACCGCATGGCTGCGCTGGATGGTCTGCCAGGCGGCGTATTGCTCGCGGTTGTCGTGCTCCTTCTGGCGCACGTCCCAGCCGATGGCCGTGGGGAAGAAGAGTATCTGTGCCCCTTTGAGGGCCGTGAGGCGGGCCGCCTCGGGATACCATTGGTCCCAGCAAATCAGCACACCGATGGTGGCGAACTTGGTCTTGAACACCTTGTAGCCCAGGTCGCCGGGCGTGAAGTAGAACTTCTCGTAGTAGCCCGGGTCGTCGGGGATATGCATCTTGCGGTACTTGCCCAGATAGCTGCCGTCGGCGTCGAAGACGGCCGTCGTGTTGTGGTAGAGCCCTTCGGCACGTTTCTCAAACATCGAGCACACCAGCACCACGCCCAGCTCTTTGGCCAGCGCCATGAAATGCTGCGACGTGGGCCCCTCGGGGATGGGCTCGGCCAGCTTGAAGTTTTCGTAGCGCTCCTCGTCGCAGAAGTAGAGCGACGCGAACAGCTCCTGCAGGCAGATAATCTGTGCACCGCCGGCGGCCAGCTCGCGCACCTTCTCCGTGTAGCGCTCGATGTTCTGCGCCTTGTCCTCCACGCAGCTCATCTGCGCAATGCCTATCTTGACTTTATTCATATTTCTTTATTTTGGTAGTCGGTGGTCGGTAGTCGGTTTTCTTTAAACCTTAAACGTTAAACCTTAAACCTCAGTTCTTCGTCCTGTGGCGGAAGAAGAGTATCAGCAGCACCATCAGCAGCAGCATCGACCCCAGGATAATCCAGAAGGCCGTGCGGTTGGGCGTGAAGGGGAAGTCCACATTCATGCCGAAGAAGCCCGTCACCACCGTCAGCGGCAGCATGATGGTCGAGAAGTAGGTCAGCACGCGCATAATCTCGTTGGTGCGGTTGGTCAGCAACGAGTCGAACGTCTGCGACAGGCCCTCGATCAACTCGCCGTAGTCCTCGATCGAGTCGAACATCTTCTGGTATTGGTCCAGGATATTGCCCCAGTAGTCGTCCATCTCCACCACCTCGGGGTCCACAAAGCCCTTGATGCCGCCGCTCTCGAACATGTGCAGCACGCGCAGCTGCGGACGGAAGGTGGTGTTCAGCAGGATGATGTTGCGCCGCGTGATGGAAATCTGCTCGATAATCGAGCGTGCGCGGCGGGCGAAGATGTCATAGTTGATCAGGTCCACCTCAGCGCCGATGCGCTGCACCAGCGTGTTGGTCTCCAGCATCAGGCGGTTCAGTATGTGATACAGCAGCTGGTCGCTCGAGGCCATCATCTCCTGCGTCATCTCGTCGCCCTCGGCCAGGTCCTCCTGTATCTCGTCGAAGAACTTCTTCACCACCCAATGGGCCTTGCCCACGGTGATGATATAGTCGCGCCCCCAGAAGAGCTTCACCTCGCGGATGCGGATGTTCTTGTTGTCCTTGTCGAAATAGGGGAAGTGGAGGATAAGGAAATAATAGTCGTCGTACTCGTCGATCTTGGGCCGCTGGTTGGTGCCGCGGCAGTCCTCAATGTCCAAGGGGTGGAACTGATAGTCGTCCAGCAACACGCGGTAGTCATCCTCGCTGGGATTGGTGATGTCGAGCCATTGCAGCGTCCGGTATTGGATTTTTTCTATCATAAATCACCTCCTTTCTTTAGAGAACATTCAGTATTTCAGTGGTCTACATTGGAGTACGAATTACATTGTACAGATGCAAATATACATAAAATAATCGAAATACAAAAACAAACGTGGAAAAAAGTTGTCGGGAGCCGGTAGTCGGTAGCCGGTAGTCGGTGGCCGGTAGTCGGGAGCCGGTTGTCAGTTGGTAGTTGTCAGTTGCTTTTCGCTTTTCACTTTTCATTTTTCATTTTTCACTTTTCACATTTCACTTTTCACTTTCCTCTTTTCACTTTTCATTTTTCCCTTTCCACTTTCCACCTTCCACTTTTCCCTTTCCACTTTCGCTTTAACGCCGCCCTAACGCCCACTGTTGTCCCATTATTGTCCGCTTGTTGTCCGTTTGTTGTTCGATTATAAAACGGACAACAAACGGACAACAAACGGACAACATGCGAACATCAGTCGGAGTATCAGCGGAGTAGATACGGCGTTATTTTTTCGTTCTCCCGCCTGCGGCGGTAATCTGTAAATCTTCTTTTGCCTCCCCGCTGCGCGGTTTTACAACCCCGTCTGCGGCAGTAACCCAACAATCCAAATGATTTATAGATTACAACAGAGGCGGGAAATTGAAAAAATTTACCCTGCAGGCTAATTTTTTTCAAAAAAGTGGGTATATTATAGAAAAAATGTGTACTTTTGCAAAAAAAATACAGAAAAAACATGAAGACAAAATACATTCTAATGTTTACTGTGCTGGCATGTCTGGCACTTGCCGGATGCAACCGATGGAATGACTGCTCGGAAGAAAGAGCCAACAACTATGGCAGATTAGGTCGGCCTCCAAGACTCTATTCGACGGAACACTTGTTGCTCTCGGATTTCACGCAACAATATTGGCAATTGGTGGATGGCGACACGTTGCGTCTGGAGGTATATTTGCGACAGTATCTGCGTCAAAACGGGAATGACGAAGATGGCTATTTTTTATACCTTTATGGCACACCGCCTGATAGTGGGCAGAACACCAAGAACTCCATACCTGCTTCAGACTATTTATCGGGACGGAAATGTATCATCGTTTCTCCACGAGATTCCGTTTCTCCTTACAATAAAAAGGAAATAAAGAGAGATGTCCCTTATATGACAGAGGACTGTTATGACACCTTGAAGAATAGATTATGTAAAGTAGAGGGAATTATTCGTTTTGTTCACGTTGGGAATGTGGAGATTTGTGAAGAAGAAGTTTATCTCTTTATCCCAGATTGGGATAGTCAGTTAAATCAAATCTTAACTCAATAGTTGCTAAAACTCCTTTCCTATTGGCAGGCTGGAGATAAAAAATATTTGCATCTTTCGGAGAATGTCCGTATATTTGCACCAATAAATCTTATTGCAAACAATAAAATAGTCACTCATTATGAAACGTTTAGGACTTCTTCTTATGTGCGTCGCCACGCTGGCGATGACTTCGTGCGGCTCGCTCGCGGGCTCGGGCAGCAGCAATTCGGCCGCCCAATTGTCGGGCCAAAGTTGCGGTATGGCCGTCCAGCAGCTCTACAGCTCCTATAAGGCCACCGGCAAAGTGGACCTGACCAACGCCACCAACCTCAGCAACGCCCTCATCGTGGCCACCGCCTGCACCAACCTCAGGGCCAACAAGGACGACAAGAACTACCGCAAGGCCTTCACCAACGGCCTCATCGTCTCGTCGGCCGGCCTGATCACCGCCGCCAACGCCACCGCCTTTGTGGACCAGATGCTCAACACGGCAGGCCTGACAAACGTCAACTCACAGAACATCGCCCAGACGGCCGCCACCGCCGCCGCCATTGTGACTCTATTCAATGCATTGAGGTAGATGAACCAGGAAGCGTTGAACAATATGAAAGCGCGGCGCAGTTGCCGCGCTTTTACTTCGCAGATGCCGCCCAAGGAGCTGGTGGCTGCCGTCTGCGAGGCGGGTACCTACGCCCCCACAGGCCGCGGAAAGCAAAGCCCCATTATCCTGGCCGTCACCAACAAAGAGTGGCGCGACCGCCTGTCGCGCATGAACGCCGCCATCATGGGCACCGAGGGCGACCCCTTCTACGGCGCGCCGGTGGTGCTGGTGGTGCTGGCCGACCGCACGGCGTCGACGGCGCAGTATGACGGCTGCAGCGTGATGTGCCAGCTGGTCAATGCCGCCCAAGCCGTGGGCTTGGCCTCGTGTTGGATACACCGAGCCAAAGAGGAGTTCGACAGCGAGGAGGGCAAGACACTCCTGCGCGAGTTGGGCATCAAGGGCGACTACGTAGGCGTAGGCCATTGCATCCTCGGCTATGCCGCCAAGGAAGCCACCCCTGCCCCACCCCGCAAGGCGGACTATATCCGCTGGGTGGAGTAGTTGGGGCGTTAGGCCATGTTGTGGAAAACGTTGACCACGTCGTCGTCGTTTTCCAGACGCTCCAACAAGCCGTTGACATCCTCCTGCTCCTCGTCGGAGAGTTCACGCACGGTGAGGGGGATACGCTCAAACTTGAAGCTTTTTATCTCAAGACCCTTGTCCTCCAAGAACTTGGAGATGGGGCCGTAGTTGGCGAAGTCGGCGTAGATAAGGATTTCGTCCTCGTCGCGGAACACCTCGTCGATGTCGCAGTCGATGAGTTCGAGTTCGAGCTCGTCCATGTCGATGTCGTCACGCCAGGCGACGACGAAGGAGCACTTGCGCTCGAAGAGGAAGTCGTTCATGCCCATAGTGCCGAGCTCACCCTTGCCGCGCACAAAGGCGGCGCGGAGGTTGGCGACGGTGCGCGTGGGGTTGTCGGTGGCGGTCTCCACCACGACGGCGACGCCGTGAGGCCCTTTGCCATCGTAGACGACCTCCTTGTATGCCGACTTGTCCTTCTCGGTGGCGCGCTTGATGGCGCGTTCGACGTTCTCCTTGGGCATCGACTCGCTCTTGGCTGTCTGCATCAGCAGGCGCAGGCGCAGGTTGCTCGAGGGATCGGGACCGCCGGCGAGGACGGCCAATTCAATTTCCTTGCCAATCTTGGTGAAGGTGCGGGCCATGTGGCCCCAACGTTTCAGTTTTCTTGCTTTGCGATATTCAAATGCGCGACCCATTTTAAACTAAAATGTTAAAACTAAAAACTAAAAGGTTTTCAGTTGTTGTTACTATTTTTGTTTGATTTATACGTTTTAATTGTAGAGAGAAGCAAGGCAATCATCTCTCCGGAATCATCATGGATTGATTTGAATTCGTCATCGGAAATAATATTCGCATTGAACAACAATTCAATCCAATACTGCGTCTCCTCTGCCTCTTTTAAAGCAATGCTTAACTTGTTAATAAAATCAGATTCACTTTGAGCAAACCTTCCTTCCCTAATATTAGCGCCAATACTCGTGCCGCTCCTCATCAACTGCTTGCTTATGATGTATTCTCTTTTTTCGTCGGTAAGATACTTGTAAAACTTCACACACCGCACAGCAAAAGCCATACTTTTCGAATATAAAAGGCTCTCCTTCATTTTAGTTTTTAGCTTTTACTTTTTAGTTTCAAGGTTCTCTCGGAGAAACTTGGTGCAGTCCTCGAAGGTCTTGAAGGTGTGGTTCTCGGGGACGACGCCTGGGATGACCTTGTGGGTCTTCAGCATATACATCGGCTGCGGCTGGATGATGGTCATCAGCACCTGTGCCCCACGCGACTGTATGTCCTTGATGGCCTCCTCCATAGCATAGAGACCGCTCTGGTCCATAAAGCTGACCAGACGCATGCGGATGATGACAATCTTGGCGTCGGCGGGCACATCGTTCATCACCTCCTTGAACTTGTTGATGGTGCCGAAGAAGATGGGGCCGTTGAGACGCTGGATGTAGATGCTGTGCTTGGCGGTGTCGGGCATGCCACCCTCGTCGGCCCAGGGGCTTTCCTTGTCGAAGTTGGTCATTTCCTGGCTGCTGTAGCCACCCTCGACGAGGTCGGAGGCACGCTTCATGAAGAGCACGCAGGCGATGACCATGCCGATGCCGACGGCGGTAAGAAGGTCGACAAAGACGGTGACCAGGAACACCACAATGAGCACCACGGCGTCGGCGCGCGGTATCTTGGGCAGGTCCTTGAAGCCGCGGAAGTCGATGATGCCCCACCCCACGGTGATCAGGATACCCGCGAGGACTGACAGGGGTACGTATTTCACCACCGAACCGAGGCCGAGCATGATGGCCAGCAGCAGCAGCGCATGCACCATGCCGCTGAGCTGTGTGCGGCCGCCACTCTTGACATTGACGACGGTACGCATGGTGGCGCCGGCACCCGGAAGGCCGCAGAAGAGGCCCGCAATGGCGTTGCCTATACCCTGTCCTATCAATTCACGGTTGCTGTTGTGCTTGGTCTTGGTGATATTGTCGGCCACCACCGAGGTGAGCAGCGTGTCGATGGAGCCGAGGCCGGCCAGCGTGAGGCCAGGGATAAGAGCCGCCACAACGATGTCGCCCCACGGCAAACCGGCAAGACTCACCTTGTCGTTGGCAAAGAACGGCATGGGCAAGCCTGACGGTATCTCGCCGATGGTGGGCACACCTTCCATATTGATAAACAGAGAGACGACAGTCATCACAATGAGGGCCACGAGTGTAGACGGCACCTTCTTGGTGAGGAGCGGGAAAAGATAGATGATGGCCACAGTACCCAGGCCCAGAAGGAGCGCGGTGAGCGAGGTGGCGCCGACAGCGGCAGGCAACCCTGCCAGCAAATCAATCATCGAGCCACCTTTACTCTGTCCCAGCAAGGGGTAGAGTTGCTGGAGGATGATGATAACGCCGATGCCGCTCATAAAACCCGAAAGAACGGGATACGGGATGTAGCGCACATATTTGCCTATCTTGATGAGGCCGAAGAGTATCTGGAACATGCCACAGAAGATGGCGGCCAACGCCATAGAGACCAGCACCGTGGAGAGGCTGCCTCCGGGGGCCGTGAAGGCTCCTGTGACGAGGGTGGCGGTGATGACCGTCATAGGTCCCGTAGGACCTGAAATCTGGCTGTGCGTGCCGCCGAAGAGGGCTGCAAAGAAGCCCAACAGTGTAGCACCCACCAAACCGGCGTAGGCACCGATGGGAGCACCCTCGGCACCCATGCCGCTGAAAGCCTGTATACCAAAGGCCAGAGCCAAAGGCAAAGCGACGATACCGGCGGTGACACCGCCGAAGAGATCGCCTTTCAAGTTGTTGAATTTTATCATAGTTGTTTTCGTTGTTGTTTAGTCAAATATCCAATATACGGCGCTGACACTAAGTATGCCGAGTCCGGCACCAGCCAGCACGTCGCCAACCCAATGGCGGTTGTTGTAGATGCGCATGGCGCCCACAAGGGCTGCCACCGAGTAGCCCGCCACCGCCACCCAGGGGTATTCCTCGCCGTACTCTCGGCGCAATATCTCGGCGGCAGCAGTAGCGCTGAAGGTATGACCCGAAGGAAAGCTGGTGGGGGCATTGTTGTCGGGACGCGCCACCCCGAAGCCATACTTACCAGCTTCAAGCAGTGCCACTCCCAACAGATAGGAGCCTCCTTCGAGCAACGCCAACTTCTTGAAGTCGTGACGGCTCTTGAGGCCGCAAAGGTTAAGCGCCACAGGGGTGGCCGGCATCACATATTCGAGATAGTCGTCAAAGTGCAACTTGGGGTGACCGTCGGCCTGCACAGCATCGCGCAGGTCCACTGCCCAAGCTTTCATTTCGGGGGTGAAAGTAAAAAGGGCTCCGCTGGCCAGCAAGGTAGTTCCTGCCGCTGGTGCCCACAGGCTTGGGGTAGACACGCTGTCTTGCTGCGCCCGCACGGGCAGCAGCAATAGAATCGTCACTATGAACAGCAACCTCTTCATAACAGCACAAGCGCCTCATCTTTTAGTACCGGCACCACAGGACAGGTGTCTGTCTGAAATGCGAAACGAACATCCTCTTCGGCCCCAAGCCCCCGAAGGCGGTGCACATGCGAAGCCTGCTCGCAATAGCCATAGGGGTCGCTCTTAGCCTGTTGCCAAAGGGTCAGCGCCATGTGGGCCGCATCGCCCCGCAACTCGGTCTTGTCAGCAAGCCGCTCTATGATGGCTCCCGCAACGAGGGTATCCTCGATACAGAAGTCATTTTTCCATCCGCTGCACAGCAGTACTGTGTCCATCTGTCGGTCACACAGACAGTCGGTGAGTGCCGTCAGGTTGGCGAAGGCTCCCGCCAACGTCAAGTCGGCATCGGCTGCACGAAGGATGCAACGGGTACCGTTGGTGGTGCTGTATGCCAACTTGACACCCGACAAGTCGTGCCTCAGGTATTCCGTAGGCGAATTGCCATATTCGGCATCGCCAATCTTGCTTCCGTTGCGTTCGGCTGCCAACAGGTAACCCATCTGCCTATACTGCGGCAACGCTTCGAGGCTGTCGAGCGGCACCACCGAGGAGCATCCTGCCTGGAAGGCGGCACAGACGGCGCTGGTGGCACGCAACACATCGATGGCCACAGTGGCGTGGGGATGCTGCAAAGTGCGGTAGGGATAGAGCGCCGGCGTAAGAGATACCTCTATTTTCATTCTCCTTTAAGTATCTCCACGCTCCCGTTGGGATTGATGTTGAGGTTGATGTAATCGGGATGCGACGGGACATAACGCTCCACCGAAGACCCACGGCTGCGCTTGCCGGAAGGCAGGTCCTTGAGGATGTATTGATTGAGTATCTCCACCAGACGGCAACGTTGTGCCGTTTCAAGGTCGCACCCATATTTTTCGGCAAAATCGAGGTCGTCACCCAACGGCTTGGGGTTGCCCTTCAGGTCGGTGGGGAGCTGCTTGGAGGCGCGCACATAGACATGCATGATTTCTGAGCCTGTCTGTGTGGAGCGCAACGCATACTCCACTTCGGCTGTCCATGAGTTGCTGGTATTTTCCCACCGATGGAGGGTGATAAAGAGAATGGCGTCGATGCCAAGATTGGTATGGTAATCCTGTATGTTCTCTGTGCGCAACTGATTGCCTGTGCGGCTCTCGGTGGCGGCCAGCTGGGCAGAAGCCAACGGACCAAGCACATAGTAACCGTTGTGGACAAGCGGGTCGGAGGCGGTGAGGTACAATTGCTTGGTGGCGACATTGAGCGATGCGTTATATACCGAATCATCAGCGGTACGCATAGGATGCCTCTCCGAACGGTCATTGAGGGGCGCAATATAGATAACAGCCGGACTTTCCTGATACAGCTCGCTGTACTGCGTCAGTTTCTTTTGCCCTTTGCATCCTGTCAATAGCACCAATGGCAATAGTAACAACCAATAGCTATTCTTCATGTGTCTCCTCCCCTTTCTTTTGTTTTGCCTTCTCGGCGGCCTGCTGCTTGCGCTGAGCCTCCTTTTCGGCTGCCTGTTGCTTGCGTTGGGCTTCCTTTTCAGCTGCCTGTTGCTTGCGTTGGGCTTCCTTTTCGGCTGCCTGTTGCTTGCGTTGGGCTTCCTTCTCGGCTGCCTGCTGCTTCCGCTGGGCTTCCTTCTCGGCTGTCTGCTGTTTGCGCTGGGCTTCCTTTTCGGCTGCCTGCTGCTTGCGCTCTTTCTGTTTCTGCTTCTCTAAACGTTTTTTCTCCTTATCGGCCTTCTTCTTGGCTTTAGCCTTTTCTTTCTTCACTTTCTCTTTCTCTGCCTTCACCTGCTTGCGGGCATCAATCTTAGCCTGCTTGGCAGCCGCTACCGAATCCATCTTAGCCTGCTGCAAACGGGCCTCTTCCTGTTGCTGAGCCACCAGCATTTCGCGTTTCTGATTGGCGGTGAAGCGAATGGGCACCTCCACCGAATCTGTAGGTGTCTGTTGACTTATCCACTCGACGTCGGTGCTGTCGATAATGGAGGCCACATACGGGAAAGGACGAAGGGCGGAAAGGCTGTCGTAGGCCCAACGCGCCAACTCGGTACGGTTGGCTGTGTCACCAATGACGGCGAAGTCGTCGCCCATCAACTCCGGCATCAACTGCTGCTTGATGCGGGTAACAATTCCGCGGCTTTCAGGGAAGGTCTTCATCTCGGCATTGAGCATGCGGCACGCGGCTTCGCGATGCCCCATCAGCGCAAGGGTGACCCCATAGTCGGCATAGAGGCCCGGATGGAGGGTATCCTCCTTCACGGCAGCATTGATGGCGTCGGCATAGGCGGTGGCGAGGGCGTGCAATTCGCCATAGGTGGCATGGGTATGGTAGGCCAATACTTCCTCGCGCGGTATCCCTTTGTATTGACCGGAACAGGCGGTTAAGACAAACAAAAAGCAAAAACTAAAAACCAAAAGACCCAAACGCAATGCAAGTCTTTCGTTTATGTGTTTATTGTGTTTCATCGTTCAGTTTTTAGTTTTCACCTTTTAGTTTAAAGAAAATAGCAACAATCTGTAAGCCGGGTTCTGTCGTGTTCTATCATCAATCTGGTGCCGCCGTCACCGACGGCCTCTATCGACCTACCCCCCGGCAACGGGCGAGCCTGCCCTTAACTGCCGGTATACTTGGTCTTTCAGCCCATGAGGCTTGCCATCGCGCCTGTCACCAGGTCGCGTCGTGGGCTCTTACCCCGCGTTTTCACCCTTGCCCTTATGGAGTGGCAGAGTTACAGGGTTTCAAAGTTACTGAGTCTTTTCTCTCTTCCACTCTGTCACTTTGTCACTCTGCCACTCCATATTGGCGGTTTATTTTCTGTGGCGCTCGCTGTAGCCCGATTGTTGCCGTTCAGGCCCCTTCCCGTTAGGAAGCATGGTGGCTCGCGCTGCCCGGACTTTCCTCCCTACATTGCTGTCTGGCGATAGAACGACCGTTGCCATTTCTGGATGCAAAAGTACAACTTTTTTTTAAAACGAATATAATAAAATATGGGTCACATACCCAACAGAGCACGTAACCCACTATTTTTTAACGCCTAAAGGCTGGGGATATTTCTCAACGGATAACGGTGACGGTGCCTTTTTCCTGACGCAGCACACCGTCCGAATCGCGGAATTTGGCCACCCACACGTAGGTGCCCTGTGACAGGGGCGCACCGCCGAGGGTGGCATCCCAGGCCTCGTTGATGTCGTCGGTGGCAAAAACCTGACGGCCTCCACGATTGAAGATAATGAGGTGGAAGTGGCTGACATCCGAGGTGGCGGTCACTTTGAACACTCGGTTGCGCTCGTCGTCGGCAGCCGGGGCAATGGCATTGGGGGCCCACAAGAGGTTGTCGTAGTGCTGGGTCTCCTGGGTCGGTGCACCGCCCTTCTCTGCCACAGTCTTTTCAACCTCCTGCACCTCCTTCGCCTCAACAGCCACCGGTTCCTCTACGGCTATCTGCACCGGCACTTCGTTCACCGTCGGCTTCGTCACCTCAGCCACAGGGCTACCATAAACAACGTCAACAGCCATCTCCTCTTCCCTTACTGCGGGCGACTGCAAAATAGCCACATCCTCCTTCTCCACCTGCCTGTCGGCAACCACCTCGGCCTGCTGCTGCCGGCCGGCGACAGGTTGCTCCATCGCCACCTCCGGCTGCCCGGCAGCGGTCACCATCGGGGAATTGAGGCTTGAAGCCTGGAGTGCAACCTCAGGTTTCCGACCTCCTACCTCCAACAGCAACACAACTCCTGCAACGGCCGCCACAACCGTAACGGCTACCACAATCCTCGCGGCACGGCGCACACGCAGGCGGCGCTCTATCTTTTCAAACATCCCGTTGTCCGGCAACTCACGATAATCTCTCAAGTCCATTATTTGTTATTGCGTTATTGCGTTAAACTTTAAACCTTAACAGGTTTCTCATTTCCATTCTGGCTCGCGAATACAACGCTCTCACATTCACCTCCGTGCAGCGCATCTCCCGAGCCGCGTCTGTGTAGTTGTAGCCCTCCACCGCCATCAGGTTGAACACCTGGCGCTGAGCCGGCGCCAACTGCTGCAGGGCCGCCACTATCTCCTCTGCAGCAAAAGGATCCAACGGCAACTCCACCTGCTCCGTCACCTCCATCTCCGCTCTCTTGCGGCGCATCTTGCGGTGATAGTTCTTCAGGCACACGTTCAACATCACCTTGTACACCCACGCAGACAGATGCTCCACATCCTTCATCCTCCCCACATGCTCAAACACCTTCACAAAGCCGTCTTGCATCAGGTCCTGCGCCTCCTCGCGGTCGCTGGAGTAGCGCATGCACACACCCATAGCCATCGGCGCCATCGCCTCATACAAAGCTCGTTGCGCCTTGCGGTCGTGTCGGCGGCAACCCTCTACGATGTGTGTGTAATCCGCAGTCATTTACCGTATAGATCCCACAAAGGGTCTTTTTGTTGTCACATTAAGATTATTTAACATTCAAGCCCGTCACTTCCACCGCGTCGCCGGTCACGCGGAAACGCACCTCCCAGCGGTCAAACGGCATTGCGTACACACGCTGAGGGTCATGCTGGTAGTGAGGACGCGGGTCTTGCCTGAGGGTTTGCTCCAACGTCAATCGGAGATTCACGGGCAGCTGTAGCAGCAACCCGTGGTCGTCCACCAACTCGAGACGTTTCGGTGCCTCCTGGGCAAAGCCGCTACGGGCATCGGGGTGGCTGTCGGCGTAGGCAATATAGGGCTTGATGTCGAGGATGGGCGTGCCGTCCACCAGGTCGGCTCCACCGACCACCAGCACCGGCCCCGGCTCAATGCGCAGCAGGCGCACACTCGACAAACCGATGGCGTTGGGGCGGAAAGGGCTGCGGGTGGCGAAGACCCCCACCCTCTTGTTGCCCCCCAGGCGTGGCGGCCGCACCGTAGGGCTCCAATCCGACGTCTCACGTCGATTCAGGTGGAACTGCCAGATGAGCCAGACATATTCAAACTCCTCCAACCCACGCACAGCTTCAGCCACACGGTATTTCGGCTCGAAGACCACACGCGCCTCATAGTCGGCCAATCCCGCCTGCCGCGGAACCCCGAACTTCTCCTTGAACGGAGTCTCTATGTGCGCTATTTGTTCCACACGCGGTCAAAGTCCTTTTTGTTACTGACCAGCAGGTTGGGTATATCGAGGCCATAAGGGCATCGGCTCTTGCAGAGGTCGCAATGCACACAATCGTCAATCTTGGCCATCTCGCGCGCCCATTCTTCGGTGACGTAGACGCTGTGCGGCGCACGTTGCAGGAAGAGGCTCATGCGGTTGCAGTCCTGTATCTGGATGCCCACCGTGCAGGGCTGGCAGTAACCGCATCCGCGACAGAAATTGCCGCTCAGCTCCCTGCGGTCCTTCTCAATCAGGGCACGCATTGCGTCGGTCAGCACAGGCGGATTGTCCTGATAACTGAGCCACTCGTCCAGCTCGCTCTCCTTCTGTATGCCCCAGATGGGAGCCACCTCATACTGCGCCAGCCAGGCATAGGCAACGGCACTGTGGGTAATCAAACCTCCCGAGAGACCTTTCATGCAGATAAAGCCCATCTGGGCGTCGAGCGTGCGCCGCACAATGTCGTGGTCGGCCTCCGAAGCCAGATAACTGAAGGGGTACTGCAGCGTCTCGTACAGGCCGCTCACAATGGCCTCCAGGGCCACCCGTTGACGGTGATTGGTGATGCCCACGTGGAGCACCTTACCCTGCCGCACGGCCTCCTGCATAGCCTCATACAATCCGCTGCCGTCGCCAGGCTTGGGGCAGAACGAGGGATTGTGAAACTGATAGAGGTCCACATAGTCGGTCTTCAGCAGGCGCAAGCTCGTCTCCAGGTCCTTCCAGAAACCCTCGGCAGTGGTGGCCCCCGTCTTGGTGCTGATAATCACCTCGCGGCGACGCCCCTCGAGGGCCACACCGAGCTTCTCCTCGCTGTCGGTATAGAAACGGGCCGTGTCGAAATAGTACATGCCGCCGTCCAGCGCGCGGCGTATCAAGCGCACAGCCTCATCCATCGCAATACGCTGCACGGGCAATGCCCCGAAACCGTTGCGCGGCACCACAAGGCCGCTCCGTCCCAATGTCACTTTCTGCATCTTCTGAAAATTAAAAGTTAAAAATTAAAAGTTAAAGCCTCTATTCAATACCCAATTTTTGCTTTTTACTTTTAATCAATGTTGTCAACATTGCAATCATTTCCTTAACGTCCATGCACATTGAATTATATTCCTTCTCATCAATATACTCCGTTCTGTAAAGTAAATCGAACCAATATTTCGTTTCTCGCGCTTCTTTTAAAGAAATCGACAGTTTGCTTATATAATCCATATCACTCTGCGCACTTTGGCTTTCACTAATATTGGCACCAATGCTCGTACCGCTTCTCATCATCTGCTTACTTATAACAAACTCATGTCTTTCATTCAGAATCTTCATTAAATTCACGCATCTAACTGCAAAACTCAAACCCTTTTCTTGCAATAATTCGTTGGCCATATATTTGATTTTAACTTTTTACTTTTAAATTTTAAATTTATGAATTTCATCACGCAAAGCGTGTATGAAATCATAAATATCCTGTTCAGTGGTGTCAAACGAGCACATCCATCTGACCACATCTTTTTCTTCGTCCCAATCATAGAAGAAGTAGCGCTCCTGCAAGCGACGCCACACCTCGCGCGGCAGCTGGGCAAAGACGCTGTTCACCTGCACGGGATACATTATTTTAAGTGGCAAAGTGGCAGAGTGGCAGAGTGTCTGAAGTTCTGAACAGAGCAGCTGCGCCATGCGGTTGCTGTGCTCCGCATTGCGCCGCCACAATTCTTTGACTTTTTGACCCTTTGACTCTTTGACCTCCAAGTACACTTCCATCTGCGCCGCCATGAAACGCATCTTGCTGGCCAGCTGGGTCATCTGCTTGCGGCGGTACTTCATATCGTCTGTTTGCGAATTCGCTCCACTACGGTCGCGCTCCCACAAACAGGGGTTAAGCAGCACACAGCTCTCGCCCATCAGCAGGCCGTTCTTGGTGCCGCCGAAGCTCAGCGCGTCGACCCCCAGGTCGGTGGTCATCTCCTTGAACGAGCACCCCAGCGCCACCGCGGCATTGGCCAGACGGGCACCGTCGACATGCAGATACATCTTGTGGCTGTGCGCCAGGTCGGCCAGCGCCTTGATTTCCTCCTTCGTGTAGAGCGTGCCCAACTCCGTCGGCTGGCTGATGCTGATGGCCTTGGGTTGCGAATGGTGCTCGAAGCCGAAACCGTGCAGGCGCGTGCGCACCAGGTCGGGCGTCAGCTTGCCGTCGGGCGTCTCCACCGTCAGCAGGCGGCAACCCACCACCCGTTGCGGCGCCCCGCACTCGTCCACGTTGATATGCGCCGTCTCGGCACACACCACCGCCTCGTGGCTTCGGCACATGGCGTCGATGCACAGCACGTTGGCCCCCGTGCCGTTGAACACCAAGTATACCCTCGCCTGCTCGCCGAAAGTCTCCTTGAACAGGCCCTCCAGCCGCCGCGTATATTCGTCGTCGCCGTAAGCCAGCGCATGGTCGCTGTTGGCCTTCGCCAGCGCCTCCAGCACCTCGGGACTCACACCCGAGTGGTTGTCGCTTCCAAATCCTCGTTTCATATCATATTATAATAATACTGCTATAACGCACCCACCCACACATTTATTGTGTGAAGCCCGTAAAACAGGCTGCAGCAAAATCAACCACCGTGACAGTGTGACAGTGTGACAGTTTGTTTTTCGACCTTGAAAAGTCCAAAGTAAACTTTTATATTTATATAATAAATATAAAGATTATTTTTGAGGTTTGGAATACCCTATTATGAACTGTCACACTGTCACGCTGTCACGCTGCGGAGAGTTAAAAAATTTTTTTCAGAACAATTCGTAGACCGCAATGCGGCGGTCGTATCTTTGCATTTTGAAAAAGGTGGAGGAAGAGTTCTTTGACACAAATAAGTAATTGGTAATTACGGGTCAACCTCGGGATAACCTCGGGACAGCCTCGGGATAGCATCGGGATAGCATCGGGATAGCATCAGGACAACACGAGCGGCTGCAGACGCTACATCATTGCCTGATGAATATATATTCCGGGCGGCCATCCCTTGTGAAAAACATTACATCGTCGGTAACAATAATTGAGCACAACAATTCGCCTTGATAGTAGACACTCCCCTGCCCATTGGAGTACGTGTAGGTGCATGTAATTGACTCATAACCGTCCTCATACGAATCAACAGAAAGGGTGAATCCTGTTGCGCTGGTGAAGCTCAAAGTAAGATTGCGATAATCGAAACCTTCATAGAGCAAGTTGTATTTCCATATTGTTCCGGCGAGCTGCACATTGTTCGTGACAGGCAGGTCGGCGCGCAGAGCCCAAAACATTGTGCCATCAGCAGGATAGGTGAGCACCATCTTGTGGCCGCTGACCGTGAAGGAACATGATTCTGTACCAGATCCAATGGTACCTTCCGACCCGTTGAAAGTATACGACATCGTTGTCTGGGTGCCGTCGTACTGAACTATGTTAACTTCATTCGAGGCAAAAGAGAACGTCGCGTAACCCATTTCGCCAAGTATGGTGCCCCACGTCGTGCCCGCCAGCGAACCTGTCTGGGGTGTTTGAGGCTGACCGCCACCACCGAAACGACCGTCGTAGATGTACGGGACGCTGTCACCATCAAAGAACATCTTTTTGTCTCTCACAGTAAAGCTGGTATTGGTCACCATACCTTCCGAAGCCTCAATAGTCATGGTTCCCGAACCTTGGCTGTACGAATAGGTAAAGGGGCGGGTTGTTGTAGCGTCCGATATCAACGTGGAGCCGTTGTATAATTTGCTCTTGATAATGTTCACACCTTCGTTCCCCGACGAAAAAACCATTGTGTCGTACGAGACAATATCCATTGAATAATAATCCCCAGTAATTGTTCTCACCCAGCGTGTGCCAGATATAGATGTGTTCAGATTTGTGGGGGTGCTTACCGTCGATTCATCCTCGCACGCACCCAGCACAGCCGTCAGCACGGCCAGCAGGCAGATAACGCTTATCTTTTTCATAATATCCATGTTGTCATTTATCAGTCAATGATTACAATGTGGTAATTGGTGGTAACACCATGCAAGTGCAAAGATACAAAGTTTATTTCATCTGGCAAAATCAACTTTGCACACTTATGGCGTATCCCATAAATCCGAATGAAAGATTTACAGGATTTCCGCCGAAGGCGGGGAGGTAAAAAAGGGTGATAAAAATTAGGTCGTGCACGATATAAATGGGTGGTCGGTGGCCGGTAGTCGGTAGTCGGTTAGACCTCCAAACCACCCCCGGAAAGCTCCTTTGTCGGACAAAAACAGGGAAAGGCAGCAACCACCAATGCTAACAATCACGTTATAAACCAATTAAACACCATTTTACCATCCGTATCACCACGGACCCCCTCCGACTCTGGTCCGACTCAAGTCCGAGTCAAGTCCGACTGATGTCCGACCACAGTCGGAGAAAAGGCGGTGCATCTACGGTGTTGATACGGATAGGTCGCGCACGATATAATTTAAGAGGGGTGATACTCGCTGAAGGTGTGGTCGCTGTAGATGAAAAGGATGCGCTCCAGCGTGCGCGCGGAGGAGGGTTGCGGCTCGGGGGCCGACACCACATAGGAGGGCTTGTAGGCGGCCTCCTCCTCACGGATGGCCTCGTCCTGGTAGAGCGGTTCGCGCGACGGCTCCTCGACCTTGGGCAGCTCGTCGGGCTCGGTGGAGAAGAGGGTCGGCTCGGGACGGTGGGCAGGCTCGGGGAGAGGCTCCTCGTCGGGTGTCGGCGGGGTGGCGAACGACGGGGCGGCTCCCGAAGCATACATCTCACCTTTGCCGAGGAGCAGCCAATTGGCATCGATCTCGGGGTAGCGTCGGATGACCTTGCTGACAAAGTCGAGACTCGGGTTGTTGCGACCGCTCATGATGTGCGACATTCCGGAGGGCTGGATGCCGATCTCCTCTGCAAACTGTCTTGCGGTGATATTTTTGGCCCGCAAAATGAGATTTATCCTGTTTATCATAATCTTACATTTGTAAAGTCCACCTGATTGGATTTACAAAAGTACACACTTTTTCCATACCTGCCAAATAATTTTAACGATTTACATTTGTATCATTTTCACAGTAACAAATCTTTAGTTTAATAGAAACAAAATAAAACACTATAAAACAACAAACTAATAAATATCAATTAATCACATCCAGCTATATCAAAAAACCTTATTCTTTATAAAATCAACACTATAGATAACAAGAAATAAAATACTGAGAATTAATAAAGTATATAAATACAATATACTTATTCTAATTGGATTAACAATAATTACAAAATAATTTCTGTTACATTTGTAAAATTGCTGTATTGTATGTATATAATACATTCGTAAACCACCCGTCGTGCGGTTTATCTGTTACAAATGTGAATACTGAAATTTCGCCGTATTTCGACGTTCTCACCCTCCGCCTACCCGAACTTCTATTTTGACGAGAAAGTCGCTTAGCGGCGATTTTTTGCTTTTGACTTTTATGCCCGTTGCACTATACTATGCCCTCCACCCTACCCTATCACCGACGTTGTTACCGCCGTTTCTTCTTTTCTTTCGTTACGGGCTTGTCGCTGACCACCTTGGTGTCGTAGCCTATCTTCTTCATGCCTGCCTGTAGCGCTTTGACATCGGTCTTCCTGCCGTCGTAGGTGATTGTAACTTCCTGTCTCTCAATATTGGTTTCAATCTTCACCACCCCTTTCTCGAAGCGCATGTTACCTTTGATTTTGTTCTCACAGCTGGCACAGTGCATCTGTGGCGTGGGGGTAAGGACGGCCACTCGCATCTCCTTGCCCGCCACCAACAGCAGCAGGCTGGCCATAAGGACTATAACTATCTGTTTCATATTGCATTAAATTATTTTTACATTCTCCAGAAGTTCATTCGTATGCCGCCATAGGCCATTACTCCATGCACCGGTCCCCAAATCATGGTGGGCTCGAATGTGGCACTCCACGGATTGGCGGCATTGATAATGGGGTTCGGCTGCCTGTAATTGGTGAGGTTCTCGCCTCCGACATACACCGAGAAGTGACGGAACTCACGTGTAACCTGTATGTTAAGTTGCGGATAGGCTGGAAATTCGCGCTCCCACGACAGGCTACCGTCGGCCAGCTCATAGGGTTCGGGCATGCGACCAGGACCGTTCATCTGGAATGTCAAGTCCACCTGCCACAGCCCCATCATGGGTTTCCACGAGAGGGTGGCCAGCCCCTTGTAGCGGCTCTGCAACGGCTTCTCGCGCAGCACGTTGCCATAGGTACACATCACACGGTTGAGACGGAAGGCCACCATAACCTCCCACTCGTCGCTGACGGGATAGGTGGCATCCACTTGCGCTGTGTGCGAAAAGGATCTGCCATTAAGGTCATAGATACTGATGGCCAGCGGATTGCTGTCGTAGTCGACCACTGCCTGATGCAGGAAGTCGGTATAGTAATACTCCGCATTGAGCGTCACGTTGCGTTCCTTCACGGGAATATAGAACACGGCGCTGATGCCGCTGTTCCAGGCCTCCTCGGGAATGAGGGTGTAGGGAATATCGAGCGTACGACCGGACGCCATAAGATAATGATTTTCAGCCAACGGATGCGTTACACGAAAGCCCTTGCCGGTGGTGGCGCGCAGCGTCACCCAATCGGCCGGAAGCCACTTGATATGCATTCTCGGGGTGTAGAGCCATCGGTGCTCCTCATCGGCTGGCATGAAACGGTCGGCACGCAAGCCCGCCATCAGCATAAAGCGGTAGGTCGGGGTGAAGGTATACTGCACATAAGCCCCTGGTGTATATTCCGTTACCAGAGATTTCGGCAGTGTCGTTAGCGTCTCGTCCAGCCTGTCGGCCGCGAAGCTGATGCCCGAAGAAATGCTGTGCTTGTCGTTGAAATTATGCTCCAGCACAAGTTGTGAGGTGAGCCCCTGCTGCTTGTTGTCGTAGGTACGGTTGCCAAAGGTGCCTCCGAGGGCGCCGTCGCTGACCGACGACAAGAGGGCAATATTGGTATTATGCTCACGGTTAATTAGATAGGCGTGTTTCATATATGCCTCGTATCGGCGGCTATCCACCAGCACACGGTAGGGATTGGCGGTGAAACTCAGTAGCTGGCCGCCTTCCCTACTCTCATCCATCACACCGAAACCGGCATGCATGATATAACGGCCGTGGGCATACTTCCAGCGGTTTTGCAGCTGACATTGCCGCACGGCAGGCGAGTCGTGCCAGCCGTCACCGTCATCATCGTGGTGACCGAAGTCTTTATCCCAATGGGCCAGCAACTCGGTACTTAAATGCTTATTCAGATGCACGTTAGCCACCACATTTCCCTCGGCCCGCAGACGGCTGTCGCCATAGAGATTGACAAGCAAGCCGGGCTCTTCTTCTGGCTTAAGATACTCCACATCTATCTGTCCTGTGATGCTCTGGGCGCCCTGTTTCACACTTGAGGTTCCCTTGCTCACCGAGATACTGCGCATCCAGGCACCGGGCACTTGCCCCAACTGATAGGGCATAAATGCACCCGATGGCATCGGCAGGCCTTCGACAAGCATCTGCACATATTGCCCGCCGAGACCCAGCAGTTTGATTTGTTTTGCTCCCACGGCGGCATCGTTATAGTTGACATCCACCGAGGGATTGTTGACGAAACTTTCGCCCAGGTTGCAGCAAGCGGCACGGAACAGTTCGTCCTGTCCTATCTGCTGACCGTTGACGGCGCCACTCATACGTGTGAGACCTCCGTTGCGGCGGGCACCGATATTCACCTCTTCGAGGCGTTTGACGGTGTCGTTCTGCTGTGCAAACACCCCTGTGGCACACAGCACCAACAGACACACCATCATGTATCTTTTCATAAAATAAAAATTATTTGTAATTAATACTCTGTTATTTGAACCCAGGCAAGCACTTTCGTGCCCCTGAATCAAACGCGGAGTACCTTGGCAGAAGTGCAAGTCCGTCCTGGTGGACGGCTGTCGACCGATGCCATCGGCCACAAAGAACAATTAGCGGTTATGCCTTGGGAGAAGAATGTCGGCAGGATTGCTATGGGGTGAGACACGACGACATCGTTCTCAAATACCGTCTTCTGCAATGTCGGTGCGGCATCGGACACCTTCCATACCTTCACCGCCATACAGCTACCCTCTTGTGGGCAGCATCTTCCGTCGGTGGGCAGCACGATACTCACTTTTCCGGAACAGGAGCACTTCACAAGAGACACTCCTCCTGTACCAAACAGCAACAGTATCAGCACCGTAAAGGATACAAAAATATTGGCAATCCTTTTCATTTCCGGCGGCAAAAATACACAATTATTTAGTTTTGAAAAGAAAAAAACATCAACTTTTTGACACCACGTCTTTTATCACCAGCCCTGCAAGTGTGAAGCCGTAGATGGCAGTGATATGAACCAGGGACCCCTTTGGGGGCGATGAGTGATGAGTGATGAGTGATGAGTTCCCGTGTGCGGCAGTGGGCTCATCACTCATCACTAATCGTTCATCACTAAAAACCTCTCCGAGATTCAGCAGCACCTCGGGACTCCACACACACTGGAACTTGCGCCCGGGGAAACGTTTCTGCCGGCGCATCCTGCGTCGCAGCATTGCTGCCAACGGGCAACCATCCACCTGCCAAAATTCAGACACTCTTATCTGCGTAGAATCCATCTTAAGGGCGGCACCCATAGAGGAATAGAAGCGGGCTGTAGACTGTGGGCTGTGTGCATCAGGAGTTTTTTGCGTACATAGCAGTATCAGTTCCAACTTATCCTTCAAACTATCGATACAATCAATTACATAGTCATATTCCCAAAGACGGAATTTTTCCACTGTGTCTACACTAAAAATCTCCTGCAATGCCACAATCTCAGCATAAGGATTGACCTCCAAAAGTTTATCTCTCAGCGCATCCACTTTCACACGACCCACCGTGCGGGTAGTGGCCATCGACTGACGGTTGATATTGGTAACACACACACGGTCGCTGTCCACGATTGTCAGGTGACGTATACCGCTGCGTATCAAGCCTTCTGCACACCAGGAACCAACGCCTCCCACGCCAAAGACAATCACCTTTGCCTCCCCCATGCGCACCATTGCTTCATGGCCCACAAGTAGCTCGGTTCGGTTCAAGATACCCTTTTCTGTAGTCATGTTCTGATAACGACATACCCTCTTTTTTATTGTTTCTCAGCAAATAATTTGGTCAAACAGAAAAAAAGGTGTATATTTGCATTTTATTATGGATACCTAAATATTTGCTACGGAATGAAGAAACTGTTTCTATATGTGGCTTTTGCATCCATTGTGGCCAGCGGCGGCCTCATGGCTCAGAATAAGAATATCACCCTGGAGGACATCTGGGTGAAGCGCACTTTTGCCACGAAGGGCATCGGCAGCATACGCTCGATGGCCGACGGCGAGCACTACCTCAGCATGACGCGCACCGGCATTGCGAAGTACAGTTACCTGACGGGCGAGAAGGTGGAGGACCTTTGCCTCTTCGGCGGTCCCGCTGCCGGCCGGCAGGCCAAGCCCCTCCCCCCTTTCGAGAGCTATGCCATGAGCGCCGACGAGCAGAAGGTGCTGCTCAGCGCCGGTTTCGAGCCGCTCTACCGCCACAGCGGCGTGAGCGACTACTATATCTATGACGTCAAGGACAAGACCTTCACCAAGATAAGCAACAATGGCAAGCAGCGCCTCACCACCCTCAGCCCCGACGGCACGAAGGTGGCCTTTGTGCGCGACAACAACCTCTATTGGATGGACCTGGCCACGCTGGAGGAGCACGCCATCACCACCGAGGGCAAGGTGAACGAGATTATCTGTGGCACCACCGACTGGGTGTACGAAGAGGAGTTCGCCATCACCCAGGGCTTTCAGTGGAGCCCCGACTCGAAGAAGATTGCCTATATGGTGTTCGACGAGCGCAAGGTGAAGGAGTACAATATGCAGATGTGGGGAGCCCTCTACCCCGAGGACTACCGCTACAAGTACCCAAAGGCCGGCGAAGAGAACAGCAAGGTGGAGCTGCGGGTGTACGACGTAGAAACGCAGAAAAACATCTTCATTCCCGTCCTTACGGCTTTCCGCACCGACCTGTCGGAGTGGGAATACATCCCCCGCTTCCAATGGACCAACAACCCTGAGGTGCTGGCGTTCATGGTGATGAACCGTCTGCAGAACACCATGCAGATACTCACCGTGGCCGCCACCGACGGCAACGGCAAGG